>CAYNGH010000011.1:0-42646 GCA_964396845.1 uncultured bacterium
TAACTCAACTTCCTTGGCGATGGTCACGCCGTCGTTGGTGATGGTAGGCGAACCGAATTTTTTATCCAGAACCACATTACGGCCCCGGGGGCCCAGGGTCACCCGCACTGCGTCGGAAAGCTTCCTGCAGCCGGACATCAGATTTCTTCGTGCTTCCTCGTGAAATACAAGCATCTTTGCAGCCATGTGTCATTTCCTCCTGATTATTTGATATTTCTCAGCCGATAATTGCTAAAAGCTCACTCTGCTTGACAATAAGATAAGTTTCCCCTTCATACTTGACCTCGGTCCCGGCATACTTGCCATAAAGGACCTGCTGCCCGGTTTTTACTTCCATCTCGATCTTCTTGCCGTCGTCGGTGATCTTTCCGGATCCCACCGCAACGATTTCACCCTTCATGGGCTTTTCCTTGGCAGTGTCGGGCAGGATAACTCCTCCCTTTGTCTTCTCCTCGCTGGGCATGGGTTTGATGATTACCCGATCTCCCAGGGGGGTCAGGTTCAAAGTAGCTGTGGCCATATGAATCCTCCTCTTTATTGATTTAGTAATTCTCTTTAAATTAGCACTCCTGTCGTATGAGTGCCAAGCATAAACATCATATTTACCTGATAGAAGGATGTCAAGGTAAAATAAGCGGGTTTTACTCGAATTTAATCAAGATTAATAAAAATTAGTCCAATTAAATAAAAAATTAGCAATCAAGAACATTGAGTGCTAATTTTTTGATGGATTGCTGTCAATTTTGCCGGTGTGGAAGGATTTGCAAAAACATGTAGAAACTAACAACAATTTTTATCCGGCGAATTGCCGGTTTATCTTGGAGGATATAATGAAAGAAACCCTGGAGAAACTCCAATCCCATGCGGTGGAGATGATAAATAACGCCCCGGACGGTGAGCATCTCGAGGAGCTCCGTCTTCGGTTTCTTGGCAAAAAGGGAGAGCTGACGGCTGTTCTCAAGGGGCTAGGGAAGCTTCCCGATGACCTTCGCCCGGTTATGGGCAAGTTAGCAAACCATGTAAAAGAAGCCATCGGCGAGGCCCTTAAAACCCGGCTGGATCGGCTGGCGGAAGAAAAGCTGGCCATGGATCTGAATGAAGAGTCTATCGATATAACCCTGCCGGGCCATAAGGTGGATGCCGGGTCCATTCATCCCATATCCCGGGTTATGGCAGAAATCCAAGAGATATTCATCGGCATGGGGTTTGCCGTGGTGGAAGGCCCCGAGGTGGAAACGGAATATTATAATTTCGAGGCACTGAATATTCCTGCGGATCATCCTTCCCGGGAGATGTGGGATTCCTTTTACTTCGGGGAGGGTCTTCTGTTGCGATCCCATACCTCTCCAGTGCAGGTGAGGGTGATGGAAAAGCAGGAACCCCCGGTGAAGGTTATTGTGCCGGGGAAATGTTCTCGCCGGGACGCGGTGGATCCAACTCATCACTGGATGTTTCACCAGGTGGAAGGTCTGCTGGTGGATCGAGGTGTTACCTTTGCGGATCTCAAGGGTGTCCTGCTGGATTTTGCCCGCAGGATGTTCGGCCCTCGTCGGCGGGTTCGTTTCAATCCTTCATATTTTCCTTTTACCGAGCCTTCTGCGGAAGTTTACATCGACTGCTTCAAGTGCCAGGGAGAAGGATGCCGTATCTGCAAGCAGTCGGGATGGATTGAAATTCTCGGGGCGGGCATGGTGAATCCGAAAGTCCTGGAGATTGTGGGATATGACCCGGAGGAATATACGGGGTTTGCCTTTGGGATGGGGCCGGACCGAATCGCAATGCTGAAATATGGCATCAACGACATCCGGTTGTTTTTTGATAACGACATCCGTTTCCTGGAGCAGTTTGCCTGAGGCTGTCCCAAGACCCTATTGACAAGGAGAATTGATATGAGAATACCTTTGAGCTGGCTTGAAGATTATGTGGAAATAAACATCCCCGTGGAGGAGCTTGCCTTGCGGATGAGCGCTGCCGGGATCCCGGTGGAAACGGTGGAATACCTTAGTCCTGATGTCAGGGGAGTCTATGTGGGACATATCCGCCAGGTTCGATCTCATCCTGATGCCGACAGGCTGGTTCTGTGCAGTGTGGATCTGGGAGATGAAATGGGAGTTTTGCAGATTGTCACCGGTGCTCCCAATGTGAGGGAAGGCCACCGGGTCCCCGTGGCGGTTGACGGCGCTCTTCTGTCCGGCGGATTGAAAATAAAAAACTCCAGAATCCGGGATCAGGAGTCCTTTGGGATGATGTGTTCTGCCAAGGAACTGGGCATCGAGATAAAAGACCTGCCCCAGGATCAGCGGGAAGGGGTGTTGATCCTGCCTCCTGATACTCCCGTAGGGGCCAGCTTGGCAGAGCTTTACTGCCTGTCGGATCCCATCCTTGAGATTGAATCCTTTGCCAACCGTCCTGATCAGCTGTCCATCATCGGCATTGCCCGGGAGGTGGCGGCTATACTGGGGACCGGGGTGAAATACCCAAAAAAATACGGGACAGCCGGGGATGAAGGTGAAATATCCCGGGATATGCTGAGGGTAAAAATCGAGGATTATGATTTGTGCCGTCGTTACTCAGGAAGGATAATTGCCGGGGTTCCTGTGGATAAATCCCCCCTGTGGCTTCAGGGGCGGCTTCATGCCGCGGGGATCCGAGCAGTGAACAAGATTGTGGATGTGACCAACTATGTAATGCTGGAAACCGGTCAGCCCCTGCATGCCTTTGATTTTGACAAGATCCGGGGAGGAAGAATTATTGTCCGGCCTGCCCGGGATGGGGAAACAATCCGCACTATTGACGGCCAGATACGACAGCTTACCCCCTCCCGGCTGGTGATTGCCGACGGAGAAGGCCCTGTAGCCATTGCCGGGGTGATGGGGGGGCTGGACTCGGAAGTGACCGACGGGACAACCCGGATACTGCTGGAATCGGCCAACTTTGACGGCGCATCGGTACGGCGGACTTCCATTGCCCTGGGTTTGCGGTCCGAGTCTTCCACACGGTTTGAGAAGGGGATTGACTTTTATCAGGTGGATGAGGCATCTCGCCGGGCATGTTTCATGCTGGAGTCCATGGGAGGATCAGTGCTTCCGGGACAGGCCCTGGATTCAATACCCGGCCCGGAGTCAGTATCCATCACCCTTCGAACAGGCCGGGTAAATCAGGTGCTGGGAACAAAGCTGTCCGGGGAGAAAATCCGGGAGCTTCTCTCCCGGCTGGGGTTTGAGCCTGGGGATGAGGGCGACGAATTTTCCGTGGGGGTTCCCACATTGCGCCAGGATATTAACGGTGAAATCGATCTGGTGGAGGAAGTGGCCCGGCTTTACGGGTATGACAACATCCCCCTGACCCAGCACCGGAGTGAGTCTGCGGGAGGTCTTGAGCCAGGCCGGGCCTTTGATCATCGAATCCGGGAACTCCTGGTACGGGCTGGATTGCGGGAATGTATCACCCTGAGCATGTACGAAGAAAAGACCTTGGAGGAATATGGTATCTCACCGGAGGGGCTTTTGCGGGTCAAAAACCCCATCACCGGGGACCAGGCAATCCTGCGGGCAGATGGAATCCCCCATCTGGTGGATGTGGTAAAGAGAAACCTGTCTGCCCGGCGGGATATATCCCGTTTGTTTGAGATTTCGAATTTTTACTCCATAAATGAGGGAGATAAGGAACCGTCCATGCGCCGGGAAGCAACCATTATTCTTTCGGGGCCGTCGGGGTGCCGGGAAACCGATTTCTTCGCCTTGAAGGGGATTGTGGAGTTTCTTCTGGATGGGGTCTGTGCCGGGGGGATATTTGAAAGGGGAACCTTGCCCTGTATGCATCCAAACAAATGCGCAGTTATAATGGCTGACGGCATCAAGCTGGGATACATCGGGGTTCTGCATCCCCGGACAGCCCGACGGCTGGGTCTTGAGCACGAAGTAACCATCGGACGGCTTTTTATTGACTCCATCAGGGAGGTTTCCCGGACTGTCAGGTATCGGCCCATTCCCCGTTTTCCCGGTATCCGCCGTGACCTGGCTCTGGTAGTGGAGGACAGCATCACCGCTGGAGAGATCCGGGATATAATGTTGGATAAGGGAAAGCCCATCATTGAGGATGCCGCATGCTTTGATGTTTATCAAGGGGATCAGGTGCCGTCGGGCAGAAAGAGCCTGGCCTTTTCTCTGTCATTTTCCGCCCCTGACAGAACCCTGACCGAGGAGGAGGTTCAAAAGAAAATCGACAGGATATTAAAGACCCTTGCCCACAAGAAAGATGCAACCCTTCGCTGACGGCATTCTGATGCTGTGCCGGGGAGCTTCTCACGGCGGGATCAGGTGGAAATTATGCCAGTTTTCGGTTAAGGCTACAAGTCAGGGGCTGGGTTTAAAACCCTCCATGAATCAGTGATGAAGGGTGAAATGAAAATTAGATTATAAATGTATTTTTGGATGCTTGAACAAAATATTATTTTATTCTAACAATATCCGTGTTGCCGTCCTGATACATTCTGACTCTGTATGTAGCATTGTTGCCACCAGAAGTAAAATCCACTGCATAGTATCCAACAGAACCCGGTGTCGCCGTAAGGGTTCCTGCACTGGTAATAGTGCCGTCTTCGTTTATTGAAAATGTACTGCCGGTGTTTGGTGTTGTACCCACAAGAAACATCCAGACTCCGTTGTATTTTGTGCAGACATTTATTTCTACTCTATTGGCTTGTATTCGACCTCGGGGATAGAAGTAGTACTTGCCATTTGCTATGCTGTAATTATTGTTAATTTGCCCGTTCATATAATCTTCAACCTGCAGGGCCTTTTGTCGGTAATTTCTGAGATAACTCAAGAATTCATAGGCAGCTGCTGCGGCATTTTGGTTTTGCCGAAAATTGTTGTATGCAGGTACGGTTAGGGTGATTAAAATGGCGAAAAGCCCGATTACAACAATAAGCTCAATAAGGGTAAATCCCTTTTGAATTATCATATTTCTTCTTCGTATGATCATAACCTTTTGGGGAAATACCAGCGAATTGATGGGGTGTTCAGCATCTTAAAACACAGAAGACTTAATTAATTATATCATTAATAATTTATACTGTCAATAATGTTAGAATGCATGTCTTGACTGAATACCAACACAGAGAAGCAAAAAGGAAAAATCTCATGTTTTAAAGAAATAGATTAGCTCTTCATATTGTTGATGTTTATATTGCCGGGGAGGTCAAGTTGGTCAGGAGAAGATGTTTCGCAAAAGCTTATTTGTTCACAGCAGTCATTATGCTGTTTGTGGTGTCGGGTTGTTCCGGCCTCAGAGAATGGATGAGTCAGTCCCCCATCAAGATACCCGTTAAAACAAAGAACCTCATTTTTGAAAAGGTGGGCGATATTGAAGTGGGGGCACAGCCCTGGGGACTGGCATTAAATGAGGCTGATGCCAGGGCTTTTGTGGTGTCCAACGGCGAGAACCGGGTATATATAATCGACCTGGTGAGTAAACAGACCGCTTATACAGTGGATACCGGCGTAGGCCCCTGGGATGTGGCTCACGATGCAAGGCGCAAGAGGTTGTATGTCACCAATGGCGATGAAGACTCTCTGTCGGTGATTGATCTTGACGGACGCCGGGAAACTCTGAAGATCAAAACAGGCCGGCTCCCCTTCGGTGTGGCCTATGGAGTCAATCGGGATGAGATTTATGTGGCCAACTCGGATCAGGGGAGTGTTACCATCATCAGCGGTGAAACCCTGGAAATACTGGGCGAGGTGCCTGCGGGAGATTATCCTTATGGTGTGACGGTAGATGAACAGAGCCGGATGGTGTATGTCACCAACAATCTGGGAGGGACTCTTTCGGTGCTGGATCCTGAGAGCCGTAGCCTTGTCCAGACTGTCACTGTAGGAGAGAATCCATCGGGGATCTCTATCAGGCCCAAGGACAGGAAGATATTTGTTGCCGGCACCGGCAAGGATTTGCTTCTCAAAATTGATGGTGAACGCAGGATAATTGAAAAAGCCGTGAAGACTCCCCATCGTCCCCTGGATGTGGCTGCGGAGTCGGAATATCACTATCTCTACACTGTTCACCGGGAATCAGGCAAACTGGCGGTTTACAAGCCGGGAGATGAAAAGGAGCTGGCATCTTTTGATACCGGCAAAGAACCGGTAAGGCTGGCGGTGGATTCCCTGCATAATCTGGTAATAACTGTCAATTACGGCTCTGACAGCATCAGCCTGTTGCGCTATCAGGTGGAGGAGAAATAAATAAACCCAAACCCCATGGTCTGCAGGGAAGGACTTTATATTACAGGATAGAAATCTTAATTCATAATAGAGTAGAATGGAAAAAAGCTTATTCTTTTCAGGATCAAAGGAGGCCTTTATAAATGGAAACTCACCTGGGCCTGACGCCAGAGGAAATGATTACGGTTTTTAATCGCATGTATCTTGACGTCTGGGAAAATACCAAGGGTAATATAAACTGGGAGCTTGCCAACATCTCCAAACAGATGAAAGAAGGCAAGGAAGTGGATATCAGCCGGTTGCTTCTGGAGATATTCGAGGTGGTCATCACCGCAACCAGAGATGGATTTGTTGTATCCATGTATGAAAATAACGAGCGAATATTCAATGATCTGCGTATGGCATCACAACAGCTCATGGATGGCGAGGAGATGGATCTTGACGAAGAGCCGGCAGGAATTGACGTTCCCGTCATATGATCCCCTGGGGCATGTTCATGTTAATTTTTAATTAACAACTAATTAACAGAATGTTCATATATGGTCGATTTTGTTAACATTCTGTTAATGATTCCCAACTTTACAATTTCAGCCCGTTGCATCATAATAAGAATAACAACAAATTCATCGGAGGTGCAATATTTATGGACGGAATAGGTGGCGGAGGACAATCACTGGCTGCGGCCCAGAACCAGATGGCTGTGACTGATAGAGAACAGGCAGCGACCATTGGTGTGGAAACCCAGGCCAGTGCTCAGAAGGAACAAATGAGGCGTTTTCAGATTCAGAAGGATCTGCAGACCAAGCAGAATGAGATTATGCAGGATGTGGCCCTTAACAAGGCCAAGACCGGCGACAAGATGTCCCAGCAGTGGAGCCAGTACATGAGAGCCTGACGCTCCCGGGAAAGAAAACGAATCGACAGACTCAAGGCCAGAGGTTATTCACCTCTGGTCTTGTTTTTTATCCCCGGAGAATCACATATAATATATACATCACATACAGGGCAACCATGAAAAATCCCTGCCATCGCTTCAGCTGGTATTTTTCTCCAATAAAAAGGAAGAGAAACAGATACAGGTTCACCAGCATATTGAATATCAGATCATAATTAATGCCGGGATTGACAGGAATGGGTTTTATGATGGATGTGACTCCTAATACCAGCAGGACATTGAATATATTAGACCCCACCACGTTGCCCACCGAGAGATCCGGTTCTTTTTTAACTGCCGCTACAATGGAAGTGATCAGTTCCGGTGAGGATGTTCCAAAGGCGATGATTGTTGCAGAAATGAGATAATCTGACAGGCCGAAGGTCCTTGCTATGGTGACTGCACTGTTGACAACCCATTTTCCCCCAAAATAAAGCCCTGTAATCCCTCCCGCCAGAAAGAGGACTATCTTCCAGGGAGGGACCTGAGGCTTCCCGTTTTCGTCGGCTGTTTTCTCCCTGTTGCCGAGGGCCATCTTGATAACATAATACAGGAAAAACCCGAAGAAGAAAAGAAGGAGGATTCCGTCAGAAGCGGTGAGTACCGACCATTTCATGTTGTCGATGGATTTGTCATTGGACATTACAAAGAGAACAAGAATTGCAACAAGACTGAAGGGAATCTCTTTCCAGGCGGTGGCTTTCTTTACATTCAGGGGCATGATGGCGGAAGTCAGCCCCAGGATGAGAAGAATATTGGCCAGGTTGGAGCCGATGACATTCCCCAGGGCAATATCGGTATTCCCCTCCAGGGCGGAGAACACGTTTACCACCATTTCCGGCAGGGAAGTGCTGAAGGCCACCACTGTAAGGCCGATAATGATGCTGGGTATGCCAAAACGCCGGGCCAGGGCCGAGGAGCCTTCCACCAGCCAGTCAGCGCCTTTGATGAGAAAAATAAATCCTATAATAAATATTATATAAATCGTCAAGGCTTCTTTTGTTTTTTCCTTTTGTTGATACTTTGGGATTCTCCGGGGGATGTGGATTCCCCTCCGGGGTGATGGGGCTTCGATAATAAAAAACAGGGAATCATTGAGGGGGTTATTGCCCGGTATCGGCTGAATTTTTCACCGAACCGTTCTTTCAGGGCATTGTCCTCCTGCCGGTTTCGATATAGAATCACCGGCACAAGACCAACAGTCACCAGCAGGGCAACTGGATGCATGGACAGCATCGCCATTCCCAGGACTTCTCCAAGAAAGGCAACATGCAGGGGATGCCGAAGGCGGGCATAGACACCATGGGTTATCAGTTCATGATCCTGGGCGATTCTCAGCTGATAGCTGAAGTTGTTTCCCAGCTGGACCAGGGCGGTGAACCGCAGGATCAATGATAGGATAATAACCCCGAAACCCGTCAGCTGAATAACATCGGGAAAGGGTCTTTGCTCCAGGGCCATGAATGCATAAAGAGCGCATATCACATGGCTTCCTCCGAGATATGCCGTGGAGAGCCATTCTTTTCCGTGTCCCGGCTTGTGACTGCGGGTGATTATCACCTGAGCCAGGTGCCGGCATCCAAGAAAGATAAGAAATATGTATCCCCATGTAATTCTCATCAAAATCCTCCCGGAAGATTATTCAACATTAATCCCAAAGATCATTCACAATGGAAAAATACCGGCGGTTTTCTTGACATGGCCCGGCATTTGGGCTATACTTTTTTCACAACAGCGATGGAGTTCGCTTTAAGTGCATTTTATGCTGATGACTCCTGCCGACATATGTTGGCAGGTTTTATTTCGGAGGCAAATATGGACCCCGGTGCATTTCTGGTGGTTATGGTTATCGCAGGGCTGTTGTCGGGCAGGATTTTTGCCCGGTTGAAACTCCCTTCCATCATCGGGATGATGCTTCTGGGAATCCTTGTGGGAGCTTTTTTTCAAAAGAGCATTCCGGCTCTTCTTTGGGAGATGGAGCCTTTTCTCAAGTCCCTGGCCTTGATTGTGATTCTTCTGAGGGCAGGGATTGGCCTTAGGTGGAGTGTTTTGAAGCGGGCGGGAATATCGGCTATTCTTATGTCCTTTATTCCCTGCATTCTTGAGGGTCTTGCAGTAATAGCGGCAACCCGTTATATGTTTGGTTTTTCCTGGATTGTGTCGGGCATGACCGGCTTTATGATAGCGGCTGTTTCCCCGGCCATTGTGGTTCCATCCATGCTGGAGATCGTGGAGAAACAGAAAAACGGCGAGAGCACCGTACCCACCATGATTCTTGCGGGAGCTTCTGTTGATGATGTTTTTGCCATAACGCTTTTTACTATCTTCTTGAACCTTGGAACCACAGGACAGGCGGATTATTCCGGCGCTCTTTTGTCGATTCCTGTATCTATTGGAGGGGGAATCGGCTTCGGGCTTGTTCTGGGGTTGATTCTGGCTGATCTTTTTCACCGGCACTATGAAAAAATCCGGGCCACCGAGAAAACCATAATGTTGCTTTGTCTGTCTTTTCTTTTTACCAGGATTGGGGAGTATGCCCACATTGCCGCCCTTCTGGGGGTTATGACTGCAGGATTCATCATAATGGAAAAGACAGAAAAGACCGGCAGGGAGATTTCATTGAAACTGGCTAAGATTTGGGTTCTTGCGGAAGTGATTCTCTTTGTTCTAATCGGCCTTGCTGTTGATGTGTCGGTGGCTGTGGATGCAGGGCTTAGGGGGCTTGGCGTTATTGCCATAGGATTGGTTTTCCGGTCAGTTGGAGTCTGGCTGGCCACCATCCCCTCGGGACTTTCGGCAAAAGAACGTCTTTTCTGCATTATTGCATATATTCCCAAGGCGACTGTTCAGGCGGCCCTGGGCAGTATCCCTCTGTCTGCGGGAATTTTGGGGGGGGAGATTATACTGAGCCTTGCGGTAATATCAGTTCTTATTACGGCACCCTTGGGACTGTTGGGGATAAGAACCTTTGGGAGCAAACTGCTGGGTATAATGCCTCAGGGAGATTAAACAAAAACCCCCGGTTTTGCCGGGGGCTTGATTATTCATATGCGGAGGGGGGGACTCGAACCCCCACGGCATGGCCATACGCCCCTCAAACGTACGCGTCTACCTGTTCCGCCACCTCCGCCTGTGGAATCGGCAATGCCGATCCTCTCAAGAACAAGCCCATTATATTGCAATTTATATTTTGTGTCAATATGATGAGAAAAATTTTTGTCGGCTCTCCATGAAATCAGAAAAAAAAGGGAGGGCTTATGCCCTCCCGGTTGTTGCGTTAACAGGCACAGTCAATATCTGGTGTTGATCTCCCCGGTTATGGGGTCAACCACCAGGATTCCTTCCACCCCGATGCTCAGGGGCCCCATCAGCCGGGGCATGCTCAGGGATGAATCCTTTGATGAACAGTTATATATCATGTTGTTATTCATGGTCTTTCTCCTTATATAAAATATTCCCACCGAATCGATACTATACTCCTGGGGATTGCTTCTGTCAAGACCCTGGGAAAATATTTTTTTTAGCAGGAAAAAACAACAGAAACCACGGTAAAATAAGCATTAAAGTTTTTGTGAAAATATTAACGAACATAGAAGGAATTAATGGAAGAATCCATAATATCAGCCCATGTAAGAAAAATCAATGTATGTGCATTCGATTTTTTATTTTTTAAATGAGGAGGAATGAAGGATGGGTACCCAGCCAACGTTTTATGAAAACGTTATAAAAGACCTGGACACCGTGGCAAAGATCCTGGATCTGGATCCGGGCATTCTGGCGATGCTCAAGAAGCCCACCATGGAAGTTCATGTTTCTGTCCCCATTCACATGGACGACGGGTCCATTCAGGTTTTTGACGGATTCAGGGTTCGTCACAATGAGGCCCGGGGGCCGACAAAAGGCGGAGTCCGCTTTCATCCCAATGTTGATATCGACGAAGTAAGAGCTCTGGCAACTCTGATGACTTGGAAATGCGCCGTGGTTAACATACCCTATGGGGGAGCCAAGGGTGGAATCCGCTGTAACCCTGCGGTTATGTCCCGCAAGGAGCAGGAGAGGCTTACCCGTCGGTACACCTACATGATCTCCAAGTTCATTGGTCATGATACCGACATCCCCGCCCCCGATGTGTTCACCAACGAAGATAACATGGCCTGGATGATGGATACATACAGCATGATTTCCGGCCATACATCTCTGGGAGTGGTCACCGGCAAGCCCGTATCCATGGGCGGTTCCGAGGGTCGCCGGGAAGCCACCGGCCGGGGCGTGGTCTTTGTCACCGAGGAATATGCCCGCCAGAACAACATCGACCTGGCCAAGACAACCACCTCGGTTCAGGGTTTTGGAAATGTAGGCTCGGTGGCTGCGGACTATATGCACCGGCTTGGGTCCAAGGTTATTGCCGTGTCCGATGTTTTTGGAGGCATTCGGAATCCCCAGGGACTCGATATTCCCAAGCTTCTGGAGCATGTGGCAAAAACCGGCAAGGTCATCGATTTCCCCGGCGCTCAGAATGTTGATGGAATGAGCGTTCTGGAAGAGAAGGTGGACTTCCTGATTCCCGCAGCCCTGGAAAAACAGATCACCACTGACAATGTGGATCGCATCAAAGCCCGGTTCATAGTGGAAGGGGCCAACGGGCCCACCTCTCCCGCGGCGGAAGAGATCCTCACCAAAAAAGGCATCGTGGTGATTCCCGACTTCCTGGCCAATGCCGGGGGCGTCATCGTATCCTACTTTGAGTGGGTTCAGGACCTGTCCTCGTATTTCTGGAACAAGAAACGGGTGAACGAGGAACTGCAGATTGTCATTACCGCTGCATTAAATGACATTCTGAAGGTTCAGAAGGAAAGAAAGCTCACATTGCGTCAGGCGGCATACTGCATCGCCATTGAGCGGGTGGCAAAAGCCATTGAAAAGCGGGGTCTGTTTCCCTAAACCCCAATCATATGGAAACTCAACAGGGAGGATCCTTCTGGATCCTCTCTGTTTTTTGTTTGCCACTGTTGTCTAATAAGTCATATCCAGACTTTAACTTGACTCAAAATAAATATAATATTATAATATATATTGCGGGGTGATGCACGTGAGCTACAAAAGGAAGAGATTCAGCAAGTTGAACAGTGGGGTCACCTTTCTTGAGTTAATTATTGTAATTTCACTGATGGCAATAGTTTTCGCCATTTTGATACCCGGTTACAATCACTTCCGCCGTCGGCAGGCCGCTGCCAACGCTGCCATGGATTTTAAGTATAATATCCTGAGAACCCAGAGAATGTCCCAGTTGACCGAGGATGTCTATCGTGTGGAAGTAAACAGAGATAAAGATACTGTGTCCATCTATACGGTGTATGGCCCCGTCAATCCCACGGTGCTTCTCAGAGATTACAGAATATCGGATAATTATTTCGGAACCAGCTTATTTGCTTCATATTCAGGTGGCCCCGGCTCACCAGGAGTCCTGAATTTCTATCCCGGTGGAAACGTTGATGGAAATCTTGAAAAACATACATATCCCGGTTATCCCACCCTCTATTATATCAGTTTTTCAAATGGCAACAGTACTTTCTATGTGTCAGTTAATGCCAGCAGTGGCGATGTGGATATGGGAGAATTCTGACATTTCCTCCATCAAGGGGGATCCCATCCCGACTGACTTGTCCAGGGACTGCAACGGAAAAGCCGGTTCAATGCCCGGATTCCTCCCCAGTATGTGCCGTACCACCTTATTGATGTTGCCCCGTAATGGGAGCAGGTTGGCTCAAATTTACAGGTGATAAATCCTTTCAGCCGGGGGGATATGAATCTCTGGTAGCCGGTGATGCCAAAGAGCAGTATCCGGCTGGATATTTGCTGGTCTGGCATCCGGGATATATCAAAAATAAAGGCCATCAACAGAAGAGTCAGGATGTATGCGGTTTTCCTGCTTATGGAAAGTTTTCTCAACAACAGCGGTGATGCCGGTGACTCCTGCGTCAATAGACCCCACCGCCTCCGGTTATGGTGAGGCTTTCTCCCTGGTAATTGTTGAATTCATCGTATATGGTTATCTTGTCAATGGAAATCTCTGCGAAAAGTTGTTCTCCCTGCTTGATTTTTCGGGCCAGGGTCATGCTCTCCACGGTGAGGATCCGGTTGTCGGGCCGGCGGAAGGTTATCTTGTGGGCCGGGTTGTAGGTTCTTCCCATGCTGTCGGTGGTTCCACGGGAAATTTGCGCTACGGTTACGGTTTCCAGCTCCCGGATGGTATATTCATAACTCTGATGGCGGTTGTATCGGGTCACCCACAAAGTTACCTTGGTTCCTTCAAGATTCCCGGTGAGCCATTCTTTTTCCGGAAGGTTGTATGTGCCGGTTCCCTTGATAAGATAAAGGGTCTTAGTCCCTTCCCGGCCCAGCACTGCAGTGTTGGGGCCCTTGCCTGCAACAAAGAACCGGGCGTTTCCCGTGGGGGCGGGCGAGGATGTGGGCATGGGTTTGACAGGAACAGTAGTCCCCCCCCTGATCCTTTTCTCCCGTTCTCTGCGTTGTTCAAGAAGTTTAATTTGCTGGGTCAGAACTTCCTTCTGCCGGGGGTCCATAAGATGGGGAAGGGCGGAGCTGAGATCCTCTATGGCCTTGTCCAGCTCCCCCAGATTCATGTATGACTGTCCCCGGATCACCTTTGCCTCGTGATTGCTTTCTGAAAGCTCCAGTGCCCGGTTGGTCAACCGCACGGTTTCTGCGCTGTCGATTCTGGGGCCCATGCCCGCTGCCAAAGCTCCGTATGCCGCGGAAAGATCCTTTTTCATGGCGGGGCTGATATTTTCCACCATTAAGTCCGCCGCCTTCAGCTGGCTGGCTGCGGTCTTGAAATCCCTTTTCCTTATGCTTTCCGTTGCGCTGGCCAGCCGGTTCCTGAATATGGACTCCATTGACTTTATATAGTGTACCTGGTATTCTTCATCGATCTCTTTGGCTCTGGCCAGTTCTTCCTTGGCCTTGTCATATTTGCCCTGGCTGATGAAAACCTGCCCCCGTCCATAATGAGCCTCGGGATTTTCCGGATCGATCTCAAGAACCCGGTCGTAGTCCTTCATGGCCAGATCCAACTGATTGTTGTGAAATAACGACTTGCCCCGTAACAGCAGAACCTCTGCATCCTCAATTTCGCCGAGGCGGGGATTAAACTGAATGGCTTGGTGGAAGGATTTGCCTGCATCTAAAAAATCGTTGTTTTCTGCTTCCTGGACTCCCTTCTTCATATAAGCCATGGCCAGCTTCCCGTCAAGCTGGGGCTTCAACCGGCCGTCCATTTGCAGGGCTGACAGGTAATCATTGATTGCTTCCTGGTAGTTTTCCAGGCTGTAATGAGCTTCAGCCATTTTCAGAAAGGTTGTGGCAGACTTCCTGGTTTCGTGGGCTTTTTTGTATTGATCCAGGGCCTGTCGGTGTTCTCCCTTTTCCATCAGCCTGTCACCGCCCCTGACCTGGGATGAGGCGATCATGGCAGGCCCTGCCAGGGCTGTGATAAAGATACCGATAAGCAGGACCGGGAAAAACAGCACGATAGCCAGCCCCAGCCACTCTCTGGAAACCTTGCCCTTCTGGGGGGCTTCCGGGGGAGGTGTGCTGACCCGGATATCTGAAAGACCCGGACTGGATCGATGAGCTACCGGGATATGGGCTTTTTGGGGGGATACTGACTGAAGGGGCAGAGGCACAGATGATGTCGCAGTTGTTTTTGATGGTTCGCCGGTTTTCTGCCCTTCAAGGATTCTCTGGCGGACACTCTCCACGGTGGAGGGCCGGTTCTGGGCTGAAGGCGATACCATATCCAAGACCAGGTCATCCATGAAGGCAGATATGCTGTGGTTCACATCTCGAATCCTCTTGAATCGGGTATATCGATTCTCCCGGTCGGGATCAATCCCGGTATAAAGAAAACGGATCAGCATCCCCAGGCTGAAGATGTCGGAGCTGGAATCCCTGAATCCTTCTCTGACTTCCGGTGCAGTGAAGGAGGAAGTGTATATTTTCTCCACATCGCTTCCCTGAATAAAAAGCCTGTCAATATCATAGTCCACCAGGTGGGTTTCATCGTTGTTATCCACCAGGATGTTGGAGGGCTTTAATATCTTGTATATTATGGGAGGCCTCTGGCTGTGGAGGTAGGTGAGGGTATCGATAATCTGAAGAACCCACTTGATTATCAGGTTTTCGTCGTAAGGCTTGTTTCCCCGTTCCGTCATCCTGGTCTGCAGGTTGTGTCCCTCCACAAACTGTTTGACTACATAATATTTGTCATTCCCAGAGAAATAGTCGATAATCCCGGGAAGTCCGCGATGCTCCAAATGCTTGAGCCGTTTTGCTTCTTCCTGGAAGGCTTTCACCGCAACCTGCCGATCGTAATCGGAGCGAAATCGATCCTCCATCTCTTTTATGGCTACAATATCCCCGGTGGTCACATCCAGGGCCCGGTATATGGTGCTGGTTCTGGCCCGGTGGATTACCTGAATTTTTTTGAAGCGGTTGTTCAGAAGGGTATCTGTTGGGGGTTGTTCTGTCGTGTCGCCGGGAGAGGTCTGGGTGTCCGGGGCAGTTTTCCCTGGGGCCTCGTCGTCGGTGGAAGGAATCTCCCGGGGAGTTTGTTCTTCTTTTTGCAGTGATAAGGCCGGAGTTTCGTGGGTGTCAGCAGGCTGAGGGGCTATGGCAGTTTTTTCGAAGGAATCTTTTGCCGGGAGTTCTTCACTGCTATAGTCCTGAGGCTCATCGGCAACAGACTCATCTTCTTCCAGGGGGGAACCGCATTTTTGACATACCTGTGAGTCGCCGTCGTTTTCATAACCGCACATGGGGCAGAAGGGATCATACATATTCCAGACCTCCAGGGAGATTTCACCAGTATAATATCATATCAGCAGTCAGGATTCTCCGGTTATTGTAATTATTCTTCTGTAATTTTAGATTTGGCTGTTTTTATCACAGTTTCTGCATTTTGACTTGTGTTGTTTATTTCATCGGTGAAATCTTATTATCCTTGAGTTGCCAAAAAAATGCATTCAAATTAATGCAAATCCTGTCACATATATTATACAACAAGAGGGCAGTGGGTGTCCTGTAAAAACTGCCCTCTTTTAAGAAACCAGGATTATAATTCTCTGTCCTTCTTGCCCAGGGATGAGGTGAGCCGGGAGAGGAAATTAACTCCCAGGTCCAGATACCGGGTTATCTTTCCGGGATTCAGGCGAACCAGTTCCTTCAGATAAGGAGTTGCTTTTTCCGGCTGGCGGGATTTCTGGTAGAGATCCATCAGGTTTTCGTAGATTTCTTCCTTGTCGGCCTCGGGTATGTTCAGGGCGGTCAGGTATGAAGCTTCTGCCTCGGCATATTGGGACAGCCGTTTATAGCAGTTCCCCAGGTCCATGTAAAGATCCCAGTCGTCGGGGAAGTTGCGGGCTTTTTCCCGGAAAAGTTCCAATGCCTTCTGATACCACTCTTCGGCTTTCTCCTGCTCTCCTCTGCTCTCGTAAAACAGTCCCAGTTCATAGCGCAGGGAGGCAAGCTCATTATTCTTGTCCTGATCGATGGCTTCCCGGATCAGCTCGATGAACTCTTCGTCCTTGCCCACCTTTACCGCCAGTTTGCGCAGGTAGTATATGTTTGACATGGGATCAAGTTTTTCTGCTATCTTGGCTTCCTGGTAGGCTTCCCGGTATTTGCCCTGGTTCTGCATGCATAAAACCAGGTTCGTCCGGTAGCTGACGGAGTCGGGATCCAGCTCCACCGCCTTCTGGATGTATTCCTGGGCCTTGGAGTACCAGTTCTTGCGGTACATCAGCAGGCTTCCCACCTTCATATTAACCGAAGGCTCATTGGGGTATATCTCCAGTCCCTTGCGGTAATTTGACAGAGCCAGGTTGAACTTGTTCTGGAGTTCATATTCACTCCCCTTGTCAAAATAACCCCTGGCCCGCTTGTATCGTGCGAACTCTTCTCTGGCCCGCCGGGAGTCCTCGGATTTGCCCTGTCGCATCAGGATGGTGAAATACATGGCCCAGGTGCCTTCATCGGGGGATCTGCGGATTAACTGCTCCACCATCTGGATAGCCTTGTCAAACTGTTCCTGTTTGAAATAAAGGTTGGCCAGCCGGCGCATGGCCGACAGTTTGCCCCTGGAAACCTCGTAATCCATATAGGGCAGTTTCATTATATCTTCGTAAACCTTTTCTTCCATCCGGCTTTCCCCGGATTTGTCAAAAACTCTGGCCTTGAGCATCATCAGGGATACATCATGGGGATAAGTTTCCAGGGCCTGGTTTACTGACATCAGGGCACTCTGGTAATCCCGCAGGTTCAGAAAGTTTTCTGTTTTCAGCTTCAAGATGGTGTTGTCATTAGGATAGAGTTCAAGGGCCTGATGAATCACCCCTGATGCTTTCCGGTTTTCCCGTTTTTTTATCAGTATTCTGGCCAGGTTGCAGAACTGGGCCTTATTTTTCAGAGATCGCTTCTGTTTTTTAAGGGCATTGAGGATCTCGTCAAAATATGCCACCACTTCATTGCCTGTGTAGAAGGTTTCGTCCACCTGGACCTTGATACTGTCATCGCCGGCTTTGCGATCGAAGGGGTTGTCCATATGAATACTCCTTGGGTTATTTATTTGGAAAGCTCCCGAAAACGGATGGGTTCTTCCGGTAAAGATTCTGTGACCATTATAGACTACTTATTCCACAAAAAAAATCCCAGAAAAAATCGGGGCCATTTATCATTAGTATTTATTCTGAGGTGAAATGAAAAATCCTACAAACAGGATCAATACTCATTGAATCATTGCCGGCAGGGAAAACAATAGCCCGGAGGAAACATGATGGGATTATTTTATCTGGAGGCAGTATGCAGAGATTGCACCATATCGGCATAGCCGTTGAAAACCTTGATGAGGCTGTGAAAGTTTACCAGACCTTTTTAAACGATGTGGAGATTCACCGGGAAGAGGTCCCCTCTCAGAAGGTGAAGGTGGCGGCGGTTCATCTGAGAGAATCATCCATCGAGCTTCTGGAGCCAACCAGCGATGACAGTCCCATTGCAAAGTTCATCCAGAAGAAAGGCACCGGGATTCACCATATATGCGTGGAGGTGGATGACATCGCCGGCGCCCTGTCAAAACTGGAATCATCGGGATACCGGCTCATCGATCGGGAACCCAGGGAAGGTGCCATGGGGATGAAGGTGGCATTTCTTCATCCGAAATCCACCGGGGGGGTTCTGCTGGAGCTGAGCCAGACTGCAGGTTAGTTTCATAAAATCCTACAGCTGATACCTGAGCCATTCCAAGCCCCGGGCGGGAATATGGGGGGACTGCTTTATGAGGGATCCCTGAACCGGGACATCCCTCTTGACTGTATTGACAGATTTTCAGGCGATGAATTACAGTTTCCGGCAGGAGTCACCGGGTCAGAGGGCCATACATTTCCGGTCGGCGGTCGGCAAACAGGTTGTTGTGGGGGTTCAATCCCTTGTCATCGGCCAGGGCCGGGTCAATCTCCACTATTCCCACTGATTCACCCCGGGCAGGGCCTCTGTTGAGAATTTCTCCCCGGGGATTCACAATTTGGCTGAGTCCCACAAACTCAAGCTTTTTTTGGCCCTTCACATCAGCCCCGGCCCGGTCTGCGGTGATGGCAAAGACCCGGTTGTCAAAACAGCGGGAAGGCATTATATCGGGGCAGTATGGCATTACCAAATTTGCGCAGTGAGCAATCAACTGGGCTCCCTCAAGGGCCAGAACCCTTGTGGATTCGGGATAAATCCAGTCATAGCAGATCATTATCCCCAGTCGGCAGGAACCGATGTCATAAACCCGGAAAGGCTCATCTCCCGGCTCAAAGAAGAGTTTTTCCTCGTTGAACAGGTGGATTTTGCGGTATTTTCCGATATATCCCTGGGGGCCAACCAGAACTGCACTGTTGTAATACCTGTCCTGGGATTTCTCCATCACCCCGGCGACGATATGCATTTTCCCTTTGGATGCCGCTTCACAGAGCTTATCTGTTGAATATCCGCCGGGGATCTCCTCTGAGAGTTCCGGCAGTTCAGCAGAATCCGTCAGGTAATAGCCGGTGTTAAAAAGTTCCGGCAGTACGACAAGATCCGCCGACAATCCCTTCAACAGCTCACATGCCCTTTGGACATTATCCCTGATCTGACCAAATTCCGGTTCTGTCTGGATATATGCAACTTTCATTATTCGTTCCTTTCAGTATTTTCCAGAGGCTGGCGGGGCAGGGCCGTCAGGGAATCAGAGGCCTTGTCGCCGGGGAGAATCGGAATCACATAAAATCCCCAGTCCCCCCATGTGTATATATCCTCCCGTCCGGTGAACCGCAGGCCCGTCTGGTGCTGGCCGTCGCCGTCACTGCCCCATGTGGCCACCGGCAGGCCCTGTGTTCCTGAAAGACTGCTGGTGACAAGACCCATATCCCGGCGTTTTTGTAGCATTTCACCGGTTACTTTGATGGGTTCAAAAGAGTTCACCAGCTCGGGATTCTCTGTGTCTTCCACTGTTTCAGAATCCACCAGCTCAAAAGGCTTGTAACGGGAGCCTGCAACAGGTATGTAAAATGGTTCCAGGCCGGGAGTGAGGCAGGCTTCCATGGGCAAACCTCCCCGGGCGATAATCCGGCGGTTCCGAACCTGGGGGCTGTAGTAATATTCCTGTTTTTCTCCCCGGCATCGGGGATCTTCCCGGATGAACATCCATGTGTCATCGGGAGTGGTGAACACCGGGTGAAACTCGTCAGGAGCAAACAGCAGGGCATGGTAGCCCAGCTCCTGCATAAATCTGGTGGCAGCCACAGAATAACGTTCATAATGATTCCCCGGTGAAACATTCTGTATCAGCAGATTTTCCCTGGCAAAGTGCTGGAGGGCTTTGTGGTTTTCCGGTATCCGCAGGTCCAGCACATCTCCCAGGTCCACCTGCCCCAGGATGAGCCGGTTCCCATAATGACAGGCGGACATGACATTGACCCCGCTCAGGGCATTATTAATCCTCTCTCCGTCAGTGCGCATCTTTCGGATCAGGGAAGGAGAATAAAACAGATCCAGGATTCTGCCCTGGTTTTCACTGGAATACTCCATGGCCGGGACACCCCGGACCGGATGGATATAGAGGGCCAGTATCAACAAGGCCATCACCCGCAGGACAGATCCCCCGCCAGTATGCCAGAATCTGTTGTTTCTGTTCAATTATTCCTCCTGTTCCCCCGGGGACTGCCGTTGATCACAGGCGGGGATCCCTCAGAGGCTCCCCTTGGGGATGTCGGGGATCCTTCAAAAAAGGCAGTTGGTTCTTGCGGTAATCCTCGGATAAAACCGGCAGGGGAGGACGCCGGTGAAGGGTCATCCTGTGCCGGGCTTCGTAACGGGTCATCCCGGTGATGTCATTTTGAACAATCATATGGGTTTCCATCTGTTCTCGAATCACGAATCCTTTTCCCTGGGAAAATGTCATAAATATCGGCCCTCCTGTGAATGGTGATCCCTGGTGGCATATGTTTGGCCACAGCAGTTATGCAGTTATATTGTAACAGAACCCCTCCCCTTTGAAAAGGGTGTATGCTGGACATGCCCTGTGCCGACACCGGCACTGGTAATCACGTGGTCCCGGGTTCCCGGCGGTGGGGGATTTTTATCGGCCCCAGACGGGCAATTTGCCAGAACAGGATTATCAGTGCCATATATTTGATAAAGACTATGATCTGCAGGTAAAGTCCCGGATAAAAGGCGGGGTTGTTCTTGAAGAAAAACATGAACATGACATGAACCACATTGGTGATGCCGATGGTATAAAACAAGCGCCAGTCCACGTCAATGCTGAGCAGTACCAGGAAAGGCAGAAGATACAGGTTGTATTGAGGGGAGTATATCCGATCCGTCAGGAGAAAAAGGATCATGATCCCCGAGGCCTTGTTTTCCAGGGGCAGGTCATGTTTTTTCCACAGGAAAAGCCCGTAGAGGATTCCGAACAGGGCCAGGCTTG
The DNA here is from genome assembly GCA_964396845.1 of uncultured bacterium. Taxonomy (GTDB): domain Bacteria; phylum Vulcanimicrobiota; class JAJTBE01; order JAJTBE01; family CAYNGH01; genus CAYNGH01. Next base: position 21,182 of record CAYNGH010000011.1, read on the forward strand.
CCCGACCGATGATGGTGCCATCCCAGCCGGTGAGCTGATGAACAATCCACCACCAGGATCCATCGGTGGCAGTTCTGGCGAAGTTGTTTTGGATCTGCCACTGGTAGGGATAGCTCCATTGCTGATAATCCCTTATCATAAAAGGAACATTGAGCAAAGCCCATGTCAGGATGAATGAAGTAACAGAACCTGTTCTTTTTTTTCTGGGGCAGGCAAAGAAGAACAGGGGTGTGAGAAAAGCCGGGTATATCTTGATGGCTGTGCCCAGGCCAAGTATGGCTGCGGACAGGTAATATTCTTCTTCGATGAACAGATAATAACCCAGGATCATGGTCAGGATGGTGATCATGTCCAGGTTGAAGATGCCGTAAAAAAGAAAGGTGGGAGCAAAGATCCAGTATTTCCACAGCCGTTTTGGATCCCCTCTTTGGTTTTTTAACAGCTGATAAAGAATGCAAGTTGTGGCCACGGCAAATATCCCCAGAAACAGGGACATTGCCGCCATATAAATCTCATAGTTGTTCCGGAGGATTTTTATATTGTATATCAGCTGGAAAAGCAGTCTTATCCCTGAGGGATATTCCACTGGAAAAGGATGCCCCCGGCTCAGGTAGTGATTCCAGCAATACCATACATCTCCGGGATAGGTGGTGAAGGTGTTGTAAATGTACATCAGGGTGTTCTGGGTGCTTCGGATGGCATACTGGGGCAGTAGAGCCAAAAATGTCCCGGCCATGAACACCCACAGGTGATCTGAAAATAAAAAATTCTGCCGGGGTTTCCGGGCCTTGATGGATTTTTTTAACTGCCTTTTCATCGATTTATTATTTTATGTGAACAGACCACGATCCTTTCCCCGGTTTTTTTATCTGCATACGAATCCCGCCAGACAGGTATTTTGAAGAGATAGACAAACATTATCTCCCAAGGAGGATAATGGGGAGAAGATATGCCGGAATTTATTGAGCTTCTGAAGCACCGACTTCACGAGGCATCCATTACAGTTAGCCCAACAGCCTTGAAGATGCTGGATGATTATTACAACCTGTTAGAGCAGTGGCGGGTTCGGATGAACCTTGTGGGTAAACTGGATGTCCATGGGATTGCCCGGGATCTTTATGCAGATTCCATCATTGGAGCTGAAGCTGTTGGTATTCCCGAAGGAGTCAGGGTGTTGGATGTGGGCACTGGAGCAGGCTTTCCGGGACTGGTAATAAAAATCCTCCATCCCGGCATCTCCCTGAGCCTGATGGATTCCTCCCGCAGAAAGATGGATTTTCTTGCCAGTGTCTGCCGGCACCTGGGGCTTGAAGATGTTAATCTTCTCAACATCCGGGCAGAAGAAGCCGGGAGGATGGACTCCCTGCGGGAGAGTTTTGATCTGGTAGTGGCCAAGGGCCTGGCACCTCTGAATATTCTTCTGGAATTATGCGGGCCTCTGGTGGCGGTGGGGGGGAGATTCTGCCCGTGGAAGGGAATTAATCATCAACAGGAAATAGATAATGCAGGCATGGGATGGCAGATTCTGGGTTTTGAGCTGGCAGGGATTCGCCGGCTGGCTCCCCTGGGGGATGCCAGGGTTTCTGTTTTGGATTTTAATAAAGCCCGGAGCACTCCTTCCAGGTATCCCCGGAGTTACAGGGCTATGACCCGCAGACCTGTCCAAAGGCTCTAAAAAGCTTATGGCAGGGAGATGTAATCCAGAAACAGCCTGTGTTCCGGTGCTGTGAAATCACCGGAACTGACCCTGCCGACGGTATTGGAGGGAATTATGGGCGGATTATTTAAAAATTTAAAAAAAGACGAAGAAAAAAAGAAAAAATCCACACCCCGGCAGGCTTGTCCCATCCAACTGCAGGTGGACGACCCGGTGCAGGTTCACAAGGATGAAACCATCCCCAAGCTGTGGAAGGGAGTTATCAACTCCGTCACCGATTCCGCCTTTGCCATAGACATCCCGGAGCTGATGGGGGAGTTTCCCTTTCCCTTCAAGGAAAAGGCTTCGATAAGTGTATCGGTGGTCAAGGATGATCAGACGGCGAAGTTTTCCACGACTCTTTTACGAATTGCCTGGAAATCGAAGCCTCCCATCCTGATCCTGGAATTTCCCGATGAGATTGCGTGGGAAAAAACCAAGCCCCGGGAATATGTCCGCATCGAAACGGACCTGCCTGCAAAATTAAAAATCGAAGGGAAACAGGACAGCTGGCAGATGGTGAGAATTTCTGACTTCAGCCTCACGGGGATTCAGCTGTCTTCGCCAAAGGCCTATATGGAAGGGGAGCGACTGCGGGTGAACTTCATGCAGTTTCAGTTTCCCCTGGAGCCGGTCACCACGGTGATGTGGTGCACCAGAGAGAAAGAGAAAGAAACTGGAGAAGAAAGCCAGAACTACAACATCGGCCTTAAGTTCGAAGAACTCAACCAGCACGACAAAACAATGCTCTCATCCTTCGCATACAAACTCCAGCGGAAGAGCTACAGACCCTAAGACACGGCGTTTTGTTCAATTGAAAAAATGGACATGGGGATAGTTTTTATAGTGCAGCTTGCCTTTGGACTTGAAATATTCAGAAGAATATAAGTCGTCGGGGTTGATCTTTTCTTTTTTGAATGTATCGCTAAGAAGCACCATATTTTGACTTGGAACTATAGCAGGTTTATATCCTGTCCAACACATTCTAAAAAATAATTCTTCCATTCCTTCAATGCTGTTTATATCACCATTGAAATTAATTATTGCTTCGTCGCCTTTTTTTATTAACAGTGCCTTGCAGTAATCTTCTCCCAGGCAGTTGACAAGATCCTCCCATTTTGTTGGCTCATTCCTGAAAAGCTTACTTGCCAGACAAATTTTTATCTCCATTTTTCCTCTCTCAAGACAAGAAAAACCCTTTATAATATAAAATTATACCATGAAAATCTTGGATTGAAAACAACAGACAGAGGTTATTATGAATCCCCAAACAAGATAACAATATATTACTATGTAAGGACTTACGCATTTTTTATTTTCGGGGGAACCTTTTTCGTGACCCATTTTTAGAAAATGGGGAAAACATGAGTCGTGATGGTAATTGATCAGAAAGCCAAAATAATCGGGCCGATTCGGGCTTGATTTTGATTGCAACTTTCGGTTTTGGGATTCCCCCGCTCACCCTCCAAAAAGCTTTAACTCAAGTAATGACAAGCATTTGCAATACTTGTCATTATTTTTTTTTGTGTGTGATTTGCTAAATTTTCATAGAAAAAGACATTTGTTTCCATTTTATTTGTGGTCAGATATTTTTTCGATGATATGTGGGTTTGCTAAAAACACTCATCTATCTAAGCTCAACTCTGAGTAACTCCTGCCCAAAATCCACAGGGAAAAAAGTTACTTTTCATTGGGAGTGCGGTAATCGGGGGAGTCCGGGGGTATCTCCAGAATCTCCATCAGGTCCCGGGGTTCCAGCCGATAGAGGGAACCCTTCCCCTGGTAGAATCCATGGACCAGGATGGTATGAATGCTCAGATCCGTATATGTGATGGTTCTATCGGTGGCCAGGTTCTTCACGATGGTGACGGTTTTGGGAAACAGCCCCGGATCTCCGAAGGGGCAGGGAAGTTTTCCCCGCACCGACTCCACCCGCACATCAAAATGAGGCTCCACCGGGATATAATCCCCAAGACCTCTGCATCCAAGATCCCGCAAATCTATCATCCGCTGGGCAATCTTCCCATGGGTCAGGCCAAGACGTTTCACCAGGGCATCATCCTGGGTGAGAATATCAATCAGGTTTCTGGTGTCTTTACCCAGAAAACCGTCCCGGGTGATGACTCCCGGCCTCATGTTGTGTTGAATCTTCTCTAACTGTCTTGTCTTTTTCATGCTGTGCCCTCCGGCCTGAATATGGTCGAATTTTCCTGCCATACTGGCTTATCCCCTTGACTCTTAACCGAACTTGTCATAATAAATCAGGTCTTCGGGGACTCCCTTCCCTGTGAGGACCTTGATGCAGGCGTCAATCATTCCGGGGCTTCCGCATAGATATGCCTCGGTGTTATCTCCTGTTTCCATATGTCTTGCCACCACATCGGTTATCAGTCCTGTTTCCCCGTCCCAGTTATCTTCCGGCAGGGGCTGGGACAGGGCAGGGATGAACTTGAAGCCTGGCAGTTCTTCTTCTAATTTTTTCATCTCCTCGGTGAGGAACAGGTCCTGTTTGGATCGGGCCCCGAAGAAATATCTGGCCCTGCGGGAATTGCCCTCCTTTGCCATACCCATCAGAATGGAACGGATGGGAGCCATCCCTGAACCCCCGGCAATCATGATGATTTCCCGCTTTGTGTCCCGGACAAAAAAGTCCCCGTAAGGGCCGTTGATGGTTACTTTGTCTTTCTCCTTTAGATGCTTGAAAACATAGGTGGTGCATATGCCGTTGGGGACATAGCGGATTTCCAGCTGGATCCTGTCTTTGACATAACTGGGGGAGGCCATGGAATAAGCCCGATACACAGATTCGTCAGTGAGTTCATATATGGGCACCTGGAACTGGATGAACTGCCCCGAGGTAAATTCGATTTGGTCTGGCTCCAGCAGTTTCAGGGTCAATTCCTTGATGTCGTGGGTCAGGTCCCGGATTTTTTCCACTTCTGCCTGATATTCCCGGATACTGAAAAGTTCCGGGGGGATCTCAATCTCAAAATCCTGCTTCACCTTGCACTGGCATGAAAGACGGATGTTGTTCTCCCGTTCTTCCTTTGAAAGCCATGGAAGCTCCGTGGGAAGAATATCCCCGGCGCCCTTAAGAACCTTCACCTTGCAAAGACCGCAGGATCCCCTTCCGCCACAGGCCGAGGGGATGAATATCTTGTTGTCCCCCAGGGTGGAAAGAAGGCTCCTGCCTCCTTCTGCGGTGATCTTTTTTTCGTTGTTGATGGTGATGACAACCTCGCCGTAGCTGGCAATGGTGGCATCGGCAATCACCATCATCACCGCCAGCACCCCGGAGATGCCGCACATGACTCCCACGCTTACAAGAAAAGTTGTCAGCATCCTATCTCCTCGTCAGTTGATTTGAATCATGCCTGCAAAACCCATGAATGCCAGGGCCATGATACCTGCAATAATAAGAGCTATCCCTGCTCCCTCCAGGGGCTTGGGGATTTTGGAGCGTTTCATTTTTTCCTGCCGAATCCCCGCCATGGCCAAAATGGCAAGGGTCCAGCCGATGCCACTGCCCAGGCCGTAAAACACCGACTGAATGAAGCTGTAATCCCGGATAATCATAAACAGAGTGACTCCCAGGATGGCGCAGTTGACGGTAATCAGGGGCAGAAATATCCCCAGGGCCGAGTAAAGCTTCTCGGAATAACGTTCGATGGTCATCTCCACAATCTGAACAAAAGCAGCGATGACGATGATATACACAATAAAGCCCAAGTATTCCAGATTCAGGGGCAGTAAAATATATTGATACACTCCCCAGTTGATGCCTGCAGTGGCGGTCATCACGAAAATCACTGCAGACCCCAGGCCCATGGAGGTTTTTACTTCCCTGGAAACCGCCAGGAATGAACACATTCCCAGATAATTGGTCTACAGGATATTGTTGGTGAATATGGCTGCGAAAAATATGGCAAAGGCGGAAATTCCGGGGTTCATTTGGCCACACTCCCTTCTTCCTTAATCCACAGGCCCTTTATGACCCAGATGAATATGGCCAGCATGAAGAATCCGCTGGGAGCCATAACCATGATGGACCAGTTGACCCACCACTCGCCCAGAACTGTTATCCCCCATATGGTTCCCGATCCCATCAGCTCCCGGAAAAAAGCGATGACCAGAAGCACATAAGAATAACCGATCCCCGATGCAAACCCATCCACTATGGACAGCCCCGGCGGATTGGACATGGCGAAAGCCTCGGCCCGGCCCATGACAATGCAGTTGGTGATGATAAGCCCCACGTAAGGCCCCAGCTCCCGGGAAATCCCCGGCGCATAGGCTTTTAATATAATGTCCACAATAATCACATAAGAAGCAATGATGAGGACCTCCACCATCATGCGAATCCGGGATGGAATATGCTTTCGCAGGAGGGAAACGGTAAGGTTCGACAGGGTGAGGGTAAAAATAAGCCCCAGGCACATCACCACAGTGTTTTTCAGGACATTGGTCACCGCCAGGGTGGAGCAGATCCCCAGGATCTGAACAAACACCGGGTTATTGCGACCGATGTTGTCCCAGAAAATCTTTTTTGCCCTGCTTGCCGTCGCTCCCATGTTGCCTCCTGATTTACTCCCTTGCCTTCATGCGGGAGAAAAAGTCCCCGATACGGCTGATGGCCTCCCGCCGGCATTCCTCATCGTCCCGGATGCATTTCATCAGGCTTCCGGGAATGACCATCTCGAAGGATTCCCCTTCCCTGGGAAACACCTCCATATGAACCAAGTCATCTTCGTCGGTCCAAATGGGTTCCTTGAAGTGAACCCGTTCCACCGGTATTCCCCGGTCCCCGGCAACTTCACGGATTGCCCCGTCCAGCCATTTTTTTCCGTATCTGAGATTGTCCAAGATTCAGCCTCCTGTCAAATCTGATTAAATGCCGTTCACCGGATGACTTCCGGAGCCTTTTCCCGGGTTTTGTTGATGATATTCTGCACCGCAGTGGTGGTGATGGTGGCGCCGGTTATCCCCTGAAACTGGTGAGAGTCTGCGGGAGATTTCTCATCCACCATGGAGAGCTTCCCTTCCTTGCCCCGGAACTGCTCCCGGAACCAGTCCTCGTTAATCCTTGCTCCCAGGCCGGGAGTTTCATTGTCTTTCACAAAGTCGATGCCGATAATTACATCAAGATTGGTAGAAAACCCCACCAGAGCATCAATGGCTCCCCACAGGCCTGCTCCTCTGGCGGGAATAACATAACCTTTCATATCAACTGAGGGTTCATGATCATCCCCAAGAACCCGGTAATACAGGATGTTCCGGTTCTCGTCCCGGACTTCTTCAATCCTCCGGGAGAAGAGCGCTTCCACCTCTTCGTCATTATCTGGAATGGGGAAACCCCCGGTGAAAAGAACCGCCTTCTTTAAAAACAGGGTTTCGTTCCGTTGAATTCTGTCTTTGGTGAACAGGTATATCAGGGACAGCACTGATATAAACACAAAGGTGACCGCCAGCATAAAAAGAACCGTGTTGATCCGCTGACGGGTCTTGTCCTTTTTTATCCCCGGGGGGCTGTCCTTTTCCGCACTGCTCATGAAACAGCCGCCTTTCGTGCTTTCCTGCTCTTCTGAATCTCCTTGATGGTATAATCCATTATGGGGTTGAACATGTTCCCCAGAAGCACTGCAAACATAAGCCCTTCAGCCCAGCCGGAAAAAATTCTGATAAGCACTGTCATGATTCCCACAAATCCACCGAATATCCAGCGTCCCTCATCGGTGGAAGGAGCCGATACCGGGTCTGTCGCCACAAAGAAGATGCCGAACAAAAACCCTCCCGCTATCAGTGAATGAACAGGATCCCCGGCTCCGACAACTCCCGCTTTCCACAAGATGGTCTGCATCAGGAGCATCCCCGCAATCCCGGAAACCACAATCCGGTAGTTGGCAGCCTTTGTCCATATGATATATATCCCCCCCAAAAGGATCAGGATCTTTGAGGTTTCGCCAAGACTTCCGGGGATATTCCCCAAGGCCAGGCTCAACAAGGAAACTGACCCTCCCCTCGCCAGCTCTGCAACCGGGGTCGGCCCCGACAGGGCATCATAACCGAACCGCCCGAAGCCACCGGGGAATCCCTGATGGGGAGATGCCCATATGCCCGTCATATAAACAGCAAAGCTGATATAGAGAAAAGCCCGCCCCACCATTGCCGGGTTGAACACATTCCGCCCGAATCCGCCAAAGACCATCTTGCCAAAAGTCACTGCAAAGACCGCCCCGACTGCGCCCATCCAAAGGGGCAAAGTGGGAGGCAGGGACAGTGCAAGGATGGTTCCCGTGACAAATACCGCCGAGGTGACGGGCTTGTTCTCCTGCCGGACAAAAAGATACTCCGACAGGAATGAAAACCCGTTAATCATGAGGATCATCACTAAGGCCCGCCAGCCGAAGAAGTATATGGATGCCACCGCCAGAGGAGCCAAAGCATACAATACCCTCTGCATTGGAAGCTGCCACTGGATTAAGGGCTTCTTTTTAGCCTGAGCCATGACCCATTCCTCTCAATATGCCGTATCACCGGCACAGAAAAATTTCACAAAGTTAATATTCAAAACTACCTCCCTTTTTCCTTTCAGGCTGAATCCGACAAATTCAGTCTTTTTTTATTCGAGAACAATTATCTTGCCCCAATTTGAAATGATTGGGTTTTTTGGGCTTATAGGGGATTTCCTTGAGTTAAGGTTCTCCAAACCTCGAAAAAAGATAACTCACACCGACACATTAACTACGGCCCGAGGAGTTTGGCTCACCGATGATGGACATCCCGACTCATGTTTTCCCCCTTTTCCAAAAAGGGGTCCCGACTCATATTGGGCACTTCTAAAGTGCCCCCATTTTCCAAAAAGGGGTTTCGGCTGATATTCCCCGGTTTTAAACCGGGCGAAAAGGGTTACTCCGAATAGACCAAAACAAGGGTTCCCTCGAACAAAAAAACACAATTTCAGGTGGTTTCAGATTTGTTCTGCCTTGTTTTTCCGGGCGTAATGGGGTGAATCTCCCCACTGGGTGTACCCTATGGTTTCGCCGATGCTGTTTATTCTGCCCTCGAGGCAGTTTCTGCAGTTATCCGGCAGGTCATCGATGCAGGGTTTGCCATCGTAGAGCTGATAATCCTTCCGGTGGGAAAGGGGGGTAACTATGGGCATTATGATGTTTGCTCCCGCCAGAAGGGCCATTTCTCTGCCCACGGGGTTGAGGGCTTGAAGGGCGGTGGTGGCGGCGATGTTAATGTCTTTAAGATAAAGCCGGGTCAGGGCTACCATTTTTATTGCCAGGCTGAAACGTTTATCCCGGGCCTCATCAGAATTATCCGCAATCTGGGCCAGGGGAGTCCCCTTGTGGACCACATAAGGCCCCATGCCGATCATGTCGATGTCATTGTCTTTAAAAAATTGAATATCCCCTGCCAGGTGTTTTGGGGTCTGTCCCGGAAGGCCGATCATTACGCCGGTGCCGGTCTGGTATCCGATTTCTCTGAGATGATTCAGGCATTTCAGCCTTTCATCAAAGCTGTGATCCTGGGGGTGCAGTTGTTTATAAAGATCCCTTGCAGTGGTTTCAATCCTCAGCAGATACCTGTGAGCGCCGGCCTTGAACCATTTCTCATAGGTTTCCCTGTCCTGCTCTCCCAGGGACAGGGTGACCCCCAGGCTTCCGTTGCCGATTTCCTTTATTTTTTTTACCAGATCCGTCACAAACTCAGTGAATTCCGGGTCTTTTCTCTCTCCGGACTGAAGTACCATTGAGCCGTAGTTGTTTTCGTATATCCATCTGGCGCAGGAGATAATTTCATCGGTGTCCAGGCAGAACCTGTGAACTTCACGGCTGTCCCGGCGGATCCCGCAGTAGAGGCAGTTCTTGGAGCATATATTGGAAAACTCGATTATGCCCCGAAAGTACACGATCTTCCCCACGTGTTCAACCTTGACGGCATAAGCCCGGCGGATCATTTCATCGTAAATTTTTTCATCTTCATTTTCCAGAAGAGATACAAGATCCTCCGGTGATAAATTGTCCCAGTCATAACTTTTCATAAAAAAGATATTATCTTGTCCCGGTGGATTTTCCTTTCAGGTTTGTTTCAACTGCCTTTTGTGCTGATGGACGAAGAACCCAGGTGTCGAATCTGAAAGGTATATGATTTTTTTTGGTGAATAATTTTATTATGATTACTATAAATTATGTTATCGAAAACCGTTATTACGATTCGGTAGTTCTGATGAACTCCGCAGGCCGGATCAAAGAAGCCTCGGGAGCAACCCAGGTATCCCTGATGATGGGCACAACTGCCAACAAGGAGCTTATGTCCGCCACAAAGCTTCTCACTGCCGATGGAGAAACCGCCCAGCCGGGGGATCTCATCGTCGCCCTGGTGGTGCAGGATGAATCCATGGCCCGCACAGCAATGGATTTTCTGGAAGAAGCCCTGGCGCCGAAGATTTCCGACGAAGAGGGGGATTATACTCCCCGTTCCCTTGACGGGGCCGTGAAGATGCTCCCCGGCGCTAACCTGGCGGTGGTTTCCATTCCGGGAGATTATGTGGAATGGGAGGTTGACAAGCTCCTGGATGGGGACATCCATGCCATGATCTTTTCCGACAATGTATCCCTGGAAACAGAAATCGCCCTGAAAAAGAAAGGAGAAGAAAAGGGCCTCCTGGTCATGGGCCCCGACTGCGGTACTTCAATCATCAGCGGTTCAGCCCTGGGATTTGCCAACCGGGTCCGCCGGGGCAGAATCGGCATCGTGGCCGCAGCTGGCACTGGAATCCAGGAGGTTTCCACCCTCATCCACAAGATGGGAGAAGGCATATCCCACGCCATCGGAACCGGTGGCAGGGATCTTTCCAAAGAAGTAGGGGGAATCACCATGAAGATGGGAATCCGCGCCCTGCTGGAAGACGAAGCTACAGAAGTTCTTTGCCTTATTTCCAAACCCCCTCATCCTGATGTGGAAAAAGAGATTTACGACATTTTGCGGGGTTGCTCCAAGCCGGTGGTGGTGAACCTGCTGGGAGGCGACGGCGCACAGGCCCGGGAATTGGGGCTTCACTTTGCCTCCACTCTGGAGGAAGCAGCTATGCTGTCGGTGAAAGCCGCCGGGGGCAGTGCCAGTCTGCCGGTTTCTGGTGATCCTGATAAGCTGGCCGATGAAGAGATTGTAAAACTGGCCCCGGTGCAGAAATATCTCCGGGGGCTTTACTCCGGAGGGACTCTGGCCGGGGAAACCCGGCTGATTCTGGAGGGGATGGGATTCCATCTGTATTCTAATGTTACCAAGAAAGAATCGGATCAACTGAAGAACCCCGATATATCCCTGGAAAACACTCTGGTGGATATGGGAGAAGACCACTTCACCCGGGGAGCGCCCCATCCCATGATCGACCAGACCAAGCGTCTTGCCCGGATTTATACCGAGTCTGAGGATCCGGAAACTGCCGTCATCCTGTTGGATCTGGTTCTGGGATACGGCGCCCACGAAAACCCCGGCGAAGAACTGGCCCGAACCATTGAAAAGGTCAGAAAACGGGTGGAGCTTGAAGGCCGGCATATCATATTTGTTGCATCGGTGTGCGGTGTCCCCGAGGATCCCCAGGATTCCCGAAAACAACGGGAAGCCATGGAAAAAGCAGGGGTGTTCATGTTCCCGTCCAATGCCTCGGCTACCCGGTTTGTGGGGAAGGTCATGTCCCGGCTTCTTAAGCCGGTGAAAGGAGGAAGCCAGTGAAAACCCCGATGAAAAAACTGCTTACTTCCACTCCCAGGGTGGTTAATATGGGGCTTCGGACTTTTTATGAGTCCTGCCGGGATCAGTCAACCCCGGTGATCCATATGGACTGGAAACCACCAGCTGGGGGTAAAAAGCACCTGATGAAAATCCTGAAAAAATTACGATAATTGTTTACCAATATTGATCCAGAAAAGGAGTTACATATGAGCGCAGTCCAGATAAAAGACCGGGTGGAGATGGCAAACCAGGAGGCCATCGGGAGGATGACCAGTGCAAACCCCGTGCTGGCGGATGTCCAGAGAGCCGGGGATGTGATACCGGGGATGGAAAAAAACCTGATCCTCCACGCAGGGCCTCCTGTAAAATGGGAAGATATGTGCGGCCCTGTGAAAGGGGCAGTGATGGGAGCCCTGATGTATGAAGGGATGGCCGAATCGGTGGAAGATGCCCAAAAACTGGCCTCGTCGGGGAAGATCCGCTATGCTCCCTGTCATCATCACAGTGCCGTGGGGCCAATGGCGGGAGTGGTTTCATCATCCATGTATGTGTTCGTGATGAAAAACACCGTCCACGGCAACACCGCTTACTGCACCTTGAACGAAGGCCTGGGGAAGGTCCTGCGATTCGGCGCATACAGCCCCGATGTAATCAAAAAGCTCAAGTGGATGGAATCAGTGCTGGGGCCGGCTCTTCAGGGAGCTGTCAGAATGAAATCCGACGGTATCAGCATCAAATCCATCACCGCCCAGGCCCTGATGATGGGGGACGAATGCCACAACCGCAATGTTGCAGGGACATCCCTTTTCCTGAGGCAGATTACTCCCCTGCTTCTATCGGGGGATTGTGATCGGGAAACGGTTCAGTCGGTGTTTGAGTTTATCAGCGGAAACGATCATTTTTTCCTGAATCTTTCCATGGCCGCCTGCAAGACCATTACCGATACCATCCATGACTTGGAGGGGTGTTCCGTCATGTCCGCCATGGCCAGAAACGGCACCGAGATTGGAATTCGCATCGCTGGCCTGGGGGATCGCTGGTTCACCGCCCCGGCGGGAGAGCCGAAGGGATTGTATTTTTCCGGGTATTCTGCAAAGGATGCCTGCCGGGATCTGGGGGATTCCACCATTTCTGAAACTGCAGGAATTGGAGGCTTTGCCATGGCATCGGCCCCGGCCATCGTGAAGTTTGTGGGGGGAAGCCCAGGGGATGCAGTAAAATACACCCATCAGATGGGAGAAATTAGCTTCGGCCGTCACCGGGATTACCAGATGCCTCCCCTGGATTTTCTGGGGACACCTCTTGGGGTTGACATCCGCAAGGTGGTGGAAACGGGCTTGACTCCCATAATCAACACGGGAATTGCCCACAAGGATCCCGGCATCGGCCAGGTGGGAGCAGGGATCCTTTATGCTCCCATGTCCATATTTGAAGAAGCCCTGAAGGCTTTTGCCGAGAAATACGACAAATAGACAGACTGCAGTGCGACAGGAATATGGTATGTGAGGTTGATTTCATGAAAAAGGTGATGATTTCCCTGCTGTTGCTGGGGGTGCTTGTTCTTTCATCCTGTGCCCAGAAGCCCGAGGATCTTTTTTCCGCCATCAAGGACGGGGATCTGGACAAGGTGAGAAATATGGTGGATCTCAACAAGGATCTGGTCAATGCCCGGAAGGATAATGGCGAAACTCCCCTTCACGAGGCGACTTATCAGGGGAATCTTGAAATAATCAATGCCCTGGTTCAGCGGGGTGCCGAGATTGACGCTAAAAAGACCGGCGGATTCACTCCTCTTCATATTGCCGCCCAGAGGGGACACGAAGATGTGGTGGATTATCTCTTGAAGAACCGTGCCAATCCTTCCTCCAAGGATGAATATGGAATGACCCCTGGAGATGTGGCGGAAAGAGCCGGTCACAAGAGCATAGCCTCCCGGCTCAAGAGTGCCGATCGCAGAAGCCCCTGATGGCAACCCTGGCCGGAGTGCAAACAAGGTTCAGGACAAAATTTATTCTTGGAAGCCAGGCCTGGAGCAGGAATATCATTGATGGATTGTGTTCTTCGTCGTATAAGGATCGTGTTGCTTCTGATCTTGGTTGTTCCCCTGCTGTCCGGGGTGTCCCCGGCCAACCCCTCCATCGTTGAGGATCCCCTCCTGGGGGAGGCATGCCGGAGGCTCATGGGGCCTGATCGAGGGACAATCATTGTGGTTGACATGAAAGCCCGGCGATCCCTTGCAATTCTCAACCCCCAGATAGCCTTCCATACTGCATATCCGCCGGGCTCCATATTCAAGCTGGTCACCGCATCAGCCCTGTTGGAGTCGGGACGCAGGGATCCTGACAACAGTTATCACTGCGGGAATCACTTTTCCCTTCTGGGGCGGGAATGGACATGTTCTGTCCCCGGTGGCCATGGCAATGTGAATATGACAGGAGCTTTGGCTCATTCCTGCAGTATATATTTTTACCGGCTGGCTCCATCGATGATGAGGGGTGAAATCGAAGCCATGGCCCGCCGTCTGGGACTGGGGAGAAGCCTTCCCCTGCCGGACGGCACCGGTACTACCCTGGCGGGGAATGTGGATGCCCCTTATGATCCCAGGCGGTTTATAGATTACTGTGTGGGGGATGACCCGAACCTGACGGTAACTCCGTGGCATGTGGCAAACCTTGTTTCGATGCTGATCTTTGATAGGAGTATTTCCGGCAGTTTTGACCCGCCGGGCCTGCCCGGTTCTGTTCGTCAAATCATCGGGAATGCCATGGAAACCGCCTGTATTGAAGGAACCTGTCAGAGGATTGGGGAAATGGGGATCAGGGCTGGAGGCAAGACAGGAACTCCCGGCAGTCTTCTCATTTCCGGCAAGACCCACGGATGGTTCGCCGGTTATTATCCGCCGGAGGATCCCCGTTTTGTGGTGGTGGTCTTTTATGAGGATGGAAACGGGCAGGATGCTGTAGCCACCGGGGGAAAGGTGTTGAAACTCCTTTTGGATTATCCCCCTCCCGGTTTATGATTCGGCATAAAATTCCGATTAATACTCCGTGGAAATAAATATTCTGTTAAGATTACAATAATACTGGGGAGGTTGTCCACTGATGAAAAGATTGCCAGGGTTCAAGGGGATTTTATTCCTGCTGATTTGTGTTGTTCTTTTTTCCCTTCTTGTCGGCGGATGCAACGATGAGAAGATAAGGGTAATGTTTGATGAATATGAAAAGGCAGGAGGGCGGTTGGAAGAGATTAAAACCGCTGCGATACTGGATTTTCTGGGGAAGAATCCTGGCAATGGCGAGGATATCACCCGGCTTGTGGCGGATCGAATCAACAGGATGGGATATATCCAGGTGATGGAAAGCTCAGAGAGCCGGAGAATTCTCCGGGAGCTGGGTCTTCCCACCGAGGGTGTGGTCAGCCCGGAAGATGCCCGGCAAATATGTGAAGCCCTCAAGGTGGACGCTCTTATCTCCGGCACTGCCGATGCAGCTTTCAATACCAGGGTGCAGTATCGTACCGAGAGTGTTCCCACATATTATTATCGCGACGGCAAAAGACACCGAAGATATCGGACGGTTTACAGGGACCCCTACCTGAACCGCAATGGAAATGTTACTCTGAACATTCATATCTATGACAGCCGTATTCACCGGGATCTGGGAACCATTGAGCTGAAGAGAAGCTACAATAAGAATTATGACATCTATTACAGGCATCGGGTAAGAGCCGAGGACTATTATTATTTTGACCGGCTCCATAACAGCCCCATGCCCACGGATCTCGACATGATTATGCTCATCTGTGATCGCCTGATGGATATGTTTGTGGAGGGATTCACTCCATATTATGTTGATCGGATCCGACAGCTTGCCCCCGGTGTGCCGGGACTTGATCAGGCCCGGGACGGCAAATGGGACGAGGCCAGAGAGATATGGGACAAATCTTTTTCCGGGACCATTCTTGATGCCAACCTGTATCAGAACCTCGGCATCTATTACGAGAGAAAAGTCAACGCGGCCAGGGCTTATCATTATTATCAGAAGGGGCTGGAAGTGACCCCTGGCAATGAAACCCTGCAGGAATACAGCAAATCTGCAGTCAGGGCAAGAGAAGCCCAGCTGGCCAGCGATCCTGTGGATGTGACCTCTGAGGAGATTCGTTTTCATGTGGCCGAAGTGAAACCTGACGGCACGGTGTATATCAACGGGGGAATCCAGGAAGGCATCAGAGAAGGGGATCGTTTTCTTATCCTGCGGGCCAGAACTGAATTTTACAAGGATCTTGTCACTCCCCGGGGGACCCGTTTTTACCAGTTAGGGGAATTTACCGCAGAGAAGGTTTTTGACGGCATCTGTCAGGGAAGGGTTGCCGGACTGACTCCGGGAATGACCCCCCGGTTCAGGGATCCGGTGGTTCTTGTGGAAAAAGCCCCACCCACGGTCAAGATTCCCCAGGGGTTTTCTCTTGATGATCCCGGGCATCTTAATACTGATAATCAGGAAGACAAAGAAGAACCCGATGAATCCGGCCATTCACCTTCATCCCCCGGGGAAGATCCCCCGGAAGATGACAAGGATGAAAATGAAGACAGGGAATAGGTGAATATGGGAAAAATGGAAAAAGCGTATTAATGTCAGCATGGATAATAATATAGGTGAAGGCGGAAGATAAACCCCCGCTGTTATCAAAAGTCAACTGATACATATGAATTTTACTGCCAACCGGGAACCAGTGTTCAAAATATTGCCGGAAACTGAAGTTGCGCCTTCTTCTGAGAACCTCCGGAATACATTATCAACTTTTGCACAAGTGACCTTCTGGAGTGTGAAAATTATCACAAACCATATGTGAGATTCTGATTAATTATGTCCAGGTTTTTATCGATAATAGTATCAAGGGTATGTTATGTCATCGGGAAGATTCCTGGTGAAACCCATCGGGTCGGTGGAATTCTTCCCCGACAGCGTCTTCAATAAACCTCTGCCGGAATTTTATATTGGAGGGTCCGGAATTCAAATGAGTGAATTCGAAAAACCAAATAGTGATTTAATCAATGAGATAAAACATTTGACCGACGAGGTTTCCCGGCTGAAGGAGCTGGCGCGTCAGAGGGATGATTACCGCCGTGAGCTTTTGGAATACCGGGATTTGCTGGAATTTGTCCCTGAGATTATTTTCCGAATCAGTCCCGAGGGTCGTTTTACATATATCAATAATTCTGTAAAATCTCTGGGATATGAACCCGATGAGCTGATCGGCAAGCATTTTGATGCCATCGTTCATCCCGATGACCTGGAGCTGGTCAGCCGTGACTATGTCCTGCCGGCCCTTAAGGGAAAGAACACTCCCCCTGCAGCTTGTCCCAAGCTTTTTGATGAGAGGCGCACGGGAAACCGCAAGACTGACGGCCTTGAAGTGAGGCTCATCAAGAAGGGGGCTTCTTGTCCCCTTGACTCGGAAATGAGGTCCGACATCGATGCTGCCTTTGTCCAGGTTAATTCCAGCGGACGATATGACCGGGATGTGATGGTGACGGACAAACAGTTTCTGGGCACTATTGGAATTATTCGAAATATTCATCCTGCCAGATCCGGCCAGATGGACAGGGATCCTGTGGGCAGTGAAGTTCTGGCCAGTGTTGTTCCCGATGTGGTTTATCGGCTTGATTCCATGGGACGATTTACCTTTGTCAATGACGCAGTGAGGAATCTCGGATATGAGCCTGAAGAACTCCTGGGAAAGCATTTCACCACCATAATACCCGAAGAATTTGTGGACAAGGTGAGCCGGGAGAAGGTTCTTCCCCGTTACAGGGGTGTCGTCACCGGTGACGATAAGGCCCCCAAGCTCTTTGATGAGAGGCGCACGGGAAACCGCCGTACCACCAGGCTTGAGGTTCCCATTGTCACCAAGAGCAACAGCAAAAAAACCGGCCAGCTTATCGCCGGCGATTCCAATTCCATCCTGGGGGAGGTTACTGCGTCGGGTTATTACCGCGAGGCAGAATCCAGCCAGGACAAGAAGTTTCTGGGGACTGTCGGGATTATTCGGGATGTTACCAGCCGATACCATGCAGAGCAGGATCTGCTCAAGAAAAACCGGGAACTTGATGATTTTGCATACATGGTAAGCCATGACCTGAAGAGTCCTTTGAAAATCATCCAGGGATTCCTGGTGCTGATTCAGGAAAATCCCAGGTTGTTCGACAAGTATTTCCCAAGGATTATAAACCAGTCCAACAAGATGATAAACCTGGTGGACAGCCTCCTTCGCCTCAGCAGGGCTGGACGGGTTCTGGAAAATATTCAGGAAATCAACATCGAAAAAATAATGCGCCGGGTATTTGTCTGTATGAAGCCCGACAAGGCCCAGGGGGAACTGCAGATTCTGGGGACTGTTCCCAGGATAAAGGCTGACCCTGCCAGGCTTGAAGAAGTCTTTGCCAACCTGGTGGAGAATTCTTTCAAATACTGCGACCCCAACAAGGACACTCTGAAGATCGATTTTTCCGGAAAGATAGAAGATGATCATGTCCTTCTGATTTATACTGACAACGGTATGGGGATTAAAGGTGAACATATCGAAGAGGTCTTCAGGCCGGGCTTTGTTCTTGACCGGGACAAGGGAACCGGATTCGGGCTGGCCATTATCCGCAAGATTATTAGTGCTCACAGCGGGAAAATTTGGGCTGACAGCAAAGGCCCCGGCTATGGGACAACTTTTTACATCAAACTGCCCCTGACTGCCTGAGAAGTCAGAATTCCCCAACAGTCCGGGTGTTGATTCTTGCCTGTGACCGCCGCCGGTTTTAACCTGCCGGCGGTTGCTGGTTCCTGTATCCAGGAAGGAATAACTGCACCATCGGTTAATATGATGTCAATCCATAAAAGGTTTTTTGTTTCGGCTGGATGGAAAGGCCATTTTCAGGGGGATTTTGTTCAACAATATGGGAGGATTTATAATTATGCGCCGCTGTGTAACTCTGATGGTTGTGTTCATGTTTCTTTTTGCCGTGGGGGGCATTTTTATTTCTGGATGCTCCACCGGGACATCTGATGTTGAAAATACTGATATCCTGGGGATATCTGGAGTGGAGCCTGCAGGTTTATACCGGTTTGAGAGGGTCTGGGGCGGTCAGGGAAGTGATGCGGGGCAGTTATTTATGCCCTGGGGTGTTTATGCTGACAGCCAGTTTGTGTATGTTGCCGACTACGGCAACAGAAGAGTGCAGAAGTTTGATCACAACGGCAATTATGTTTCCCATTGGACAAACCAGAGAAGTGAAAGCGAAGGCTTCGTAGGTGTTGCCGCCATCACCGGCGATGCTATGGGTTATATTTATGCAGTGGACTCAAGATCCGTCTGGAAATTTGACAGCAACGGAACCTTCATTGCCGAGCTGGCTTCATATCAGGTTGTGAGTCCCATGGGGCTTGCAGTGGATTCTGACAGGAATATTCAAATGACTGAAATGGGACAATGCCTGGTTCAAAAGATCAACCAGAGCGGACAAATCATCGGAAGCTGGGGGAGCGAGGGCTCCGGTAACGGGCAGTTGCGCAATCCTTTTGGAATCTCCTCAGGACCCGACGGGAATATTTTTGTTGCAGACACGGGAAATCATAGAATCCAGAAGTTTGACAAGGAAGGCAGATATCTGGTGCAATGGGGAAGCCAGGGTACCGGCAGCGGTCAGTTTCACTCTCCCATCGATATAGATGTCCACTCCTCGGGGCTGGTGGCTGTTGCGGATATGGCCAATATCCGGATTCAGGTTTTCAACAGCAGCGGTCAGCTCGTCAGCATATTCGGCGCCCAGGGAGCCGGTGACGGTGATTTCAAAAGCCCCCGGGCAGTCTGTTTCAATCCCCGTGGAGATATTTTTGTGGCGGACTGGGACAGTCACAAGATTTATAAATTTGTCCGGAATTAACCCGGCGACAGGTTGCATCTGTTGCTCTTTCCTTTGATATTATGGACGGGCATCCGCAGGATAACAACAACAGGGATAAAGGCAGGGAGGCTGTTTTCGGGACAGTTGCCGTCCTTGTAATTATTGCCCTGCTGGTCCCCCTGTCGATTCATGTCCGCCGGGATCTGGCCTGTGGGCAGGCAGCCAGGGAATTTATCGAATACATGCGCCAGGCCCGCAGTTCTTCGGGACAGATTGAGGGACACTCCACCATCACTTTTATTTCTGATGGCCGTGAGTATCGTATCGATTTTCTCCCTGGCGTTACCCGGACAATCCAGGTCAGCCATTTTTTTATGGGGACCCGGGTTGAAGTCCCCGGAGGGGATCAGCTGGTGTTTTTTGTTCAGAATGTGGATGGTGAAAAAACCAGCATATTTCCGGAGATGGATCACCAGCAGAACTATTATTACCCTGTCAATTTCATCAACGGTCGCACAGTTTTCCAGGTTCGGGTTTATTCTGCCGATGAAAAGCTGGTCAAAAACCCCTGATCATATCCCCAGCATTTCTATGAAGCTTTCCAGCCGGATGCAGTTTCTCTCCATGAGGGGGCCGGGTTTGTCCCCTTCCAAGGTCAACATGGGAACTTTCATTGAATCCCGGAGGCGGGAGTCCTGGATCTGGTGATGGCAGAAGGACTGGATGTAATGGATGAGGCCGTCAAGTTTTCTCTGGGACACGTGGCTCTTGATGTCGGCAATGCGTCTATCAAAGGAATAGGGGTATGTGTATTCCATGTATTGTTCCACCACATCCCCGGCGTTTCCCGGCATGGCAAACTGATGCTGCATCTCGTTATAAACCACCCCTGCACCCATAGATTCCAGGTAATCATATAAATCGGAAAATACCGGGGGCACTCCGCAGTATCCCAGGCGGTGACGGTGTTTCGAGGGTTCCCTTCCCTGTGCCCCTGCGATTAGTTCTTCCAACTGGCGGGCAAACTGGTGGGGGTTTCCATTGAAATCCGAAAGGCATATCTGGGCCAGGTGGTTTTCAAAACCTGTCACCCTGTGCTCCTGCCATGTGAGGCGATCCACCTCCAGCGCCAGTCCCCGCACGCGATTCAGACGATGCCTCCATTGTTCGGTTTGAGATCGATTCACTCCCAGCCGGGCTTCCAGCCGGGCAATATTATGATGAAGCAGTCGGGGATCCCGGTTGTGAGGATATGCAAAGGTGATAACCTTCAACCCCGATGCCGACAGCAGATCCAGCATCGACAGAGTGTTGGCGCAATCCCCTTCGGTGACGGCAATCACCGTGGATATGTCGGGATTATCCAGCAAGGCAGCGTATATCCCCTTTACCCAGGAGCAGAGATTCCGGGGCAGTCCCCGGCCCTCGGCCCTGGCCACCATGGATGCAGGATCCGGGGAGGTGATGAAAATGTTGTTCAGATCAACGGGAACCAGACCCGCGGCAAACACCACCTCGACAGGGATGGTGGTGGTGATGCCGATTTTTCCGCTCAGACCGCTGTTATCCATGGGGGATGATTATAACACAGCCCTGTCCCATATACAACTTGTTCCTGTTGTTTTTATGCCATTTCCACCTGGGGCAGGTGGGGTTTCATTTCGTTTATCCGGTCCATATACAGGGGGAATCGGGATGTCAACTCCTGCACCTGTCGGCGGATTTTTTCCTTTATGCTGTGGTCTTCAAAATTGTTGAGGACCCTGGCAATGAGGGAAGCGATTTCTTTCATCTCCCCTTCTTTCATGCCCCGGGTGGTGACTGCCGGTGTGCCGATGCGGATACCGCTGGTTATCATGGGCGGTTCGGGATCGTATGGGATGGCGTTCTTGTTGACGGTGATGCCTGCCTCGTCCAGTACGGTTTCGGCAATCTTCCCGGTGAGGCCCTCCACCTTGCGAAGATCCACCAGCATCAGATGGTTGTCGGTACCGCCGGAAACAATCCGGAAACCTTCTTCTTCCAGGGCTTTTGCCAGAGCCTTGGCGTTCTTTATGATTTGTTCCTGGTATTGCCGGAACTGGGGTGTGAGGGCTTCCTTGAAGGCCACTGCCTTTGCCGCGATGACATG
>CAYNGH010000012.1:0-15855 GCA_964396845.1 uncultured bacterium
TTAAAATACTTTGAAGAGGTGTTCAGAAATACTATTAAAAATAAGGATAATACAATAATCTACAATCCGCCAACAATAAGAACAGAAAAACATCCTGTGAATGAAAGCATCATTCACACAGGCAAGCCGGCTGGAGTTGAGGCAGAAAAAGAAAACTATTACGACATGAAGTTTGCATTTGTAACAAAACATAAAGATAATACCCTTTCCTTTTTTCCAACCTTTCATTATGTGGCGGACAGCAATTCCAACATGGTTTATATGGATTTAAACGCTCCATTGAAGTATATCACTGAGCCTTATTATTACGAACGCCTTGACAAGGACATTTTTGAAATCAAGAAATACTATTGGGATCTGTTAGAAAAAATCGAGAATGATGATATTAAAAACAAAGAACTGAAGAGTCCCCCGGCTCATCTGGGGCGAATTTTTGCCAGAATCGAACAGATCAACACTTTTTATTCAGACTTTTTAAACAAGCTCAAAGAGGAAATCCGGTTTATCCCCTTTGAGGATGAGTTTCCATCCTTAAAAATACTGTTTCCCCTTGACCGCATCGACAGAGTGATAGAGATATTTGTGGAATCATTCTGCCGGGACTTGCTGTCTATTGATAAGAATTCATACGAGAATATCCCTGATAATTTTGGTGATGTCCTGGATTTTATGGAAAAATTCATCCCTCCAATTTTTGTGGGTTCAATGATTGTATGCAAGGTCAAACAGCCGATATACAACACCATGGAAATATCCCGCAATCTAATTGAGGATACCGTGAAGGACAATGATGGCTCAACATCCTTCAACGGAGCACTTATAAATATGGCAGACATAAGGGGCAACTTCTCAAACAAAGGGATCGGAAACAGGATCAGTTGGCCGGAGCTGTTCTATACATATTTCAAATCCCTCAAGGACAAATCAGCCTGGATTCCAAAGCGTCTTCTGGTTGACTGCTGGAGCTTTGAAAACAAAAGGCCTGAATTTCAAAAGGCTGCCAGGGCTTACGCCCTGAACCGGGCAGTCCGGGTAATCCCTTCAACTCAGCTGATTAAAGACTTTGTAAACAATGAACATAAAATACGGGAGATATCTTCCTTTGTTCAAAGAGGTGGTAAATAATGGGATTAGAGATATGCAATGCTTATGATGTCTATAAAAAACATAGGGGCCAAATCGATGGGGACAAGATACAAGCTGTTCTGCAGGGATTGATACATTTTTACAGCCCAAATAACCAGAAAGCATTAAAAGCGTTTTTAGACTATTTGGATAGAATGCCCAAGGTTGAGAATGGTGAAGTTAATAGCTGTATAGATAAATTTAAGAACAACAGAGCATCAATTGACGATCTCAGGAAAATCATTCGTTTTTATACGGCTGTCGTAAACTTTAAAAAAGCAGAAAAGAGTATTAAAATCGGCTCCATAATAACTCAAGACCCAAAGCCAGAGTTCACCAAGAAAACCATGCCAGATTGGTTATGTGATATTTTCCAAGATGATAAAAAGGTGAACGATGAAAATTTGGGGAAGTTGAAAAAACTGTTCAGCTGTTCTTATTATTGCAATGATGGATTCGAGCTGTTGGAACGATGTGCTTATTACCACAGCATCTTCAAAAAAAAGAACACTCCTGAAGGCAGGCTGGGAAAAATCCTGTTTAATGAAATGGCAATGCTTAATTACGACATCGACAAGATCAAAGCTCTGATTGGTCTTACACTGGAGATTGCCCAGGGTATTAAAAACGGTCTGAACTTTAATGAAGACATTAAAAAACTCTTGACCATTAATGATGATTCAGCTTCCCCTGAAGAATTATTAAATCCAGAATCAATCGAGGGTCATGCTCTTGGTTTTGCTGATGAGCTCTATAAAAAAGGCTTCCTCCTCAGCCGGTTAAAAGCATTTGTGTCCCAATGTCAACCTAATTTTATGTATGGCTGGCAGGGGGGTTATCATCTTCTCCGGTTCTACAATAAAAATTCGAGTGTAAAAGAGGCTATCAAAGATAAAATCTTTAGTTTTTATCAAAACCGCTGGGAGCAAACGGTTTTCATGTTACACCTTTCTGTCTTATTCCTGGAATGCATATACAACGAGAAAAAGCTCAATATTTCGATATTATAATTCAGGAGGTCAAAAGAATGGGCAATACTAAAATCACACTCTACAAAATGACGGTGGAAAGCCCTCTTCATGTCGGGGGCGGTGAGTCAGGAGAAATAACCCCGGTGGATAATCCTTTCATCAAAATGCCGGTAATTGAGAACAACAAGCCCATCAGAAGGGCTTATATCCCCAGCTCAACCATCAAGGGCAAACTTCGCTCACTGGCAGAAAGATACATTCGGGATACATCCAAAACACCCGAAGAAGAATCTGACACAGCTAATTATCGAAAATGCAATAAAGAACAAGCGGAAGCACTTATTGACGGCTCCAGTCTATCTCTCGACGATAAGGTTTCAGCCAGAAAATTCATCAAAGACTTCTTTAGCCATGATTATTTTTTACACGGCATGGAAGAAGACAAATGTTTTTACAGTCATGTCCACTTTTTTGGCCATCCCAAAGATGCTCCCGGTCTTGTAACAAAAGAAGACAAAACTGGAAAATATCAGTGGCTGAGGGTTTTGTATGAGAAAGATGAAGAAGAAATCAATAGAATCTGCGAAGCCTCGAATATTTTTGGTTTCCAGGATATTCCCAGGAAAGTTGATATCTCCCATGGATACAAAAAAGAAGAAAAAGAATCCAGTATGAATGTATTCTGGAACAACAGCATCAACCGTATCTCCGGCACCTGTAATGAAGGAGCGCTGTTCAACAAAGAAAAAGAAACAGTGGGGATTGAATATTTTTTTACTATGAAAACCCGATATTTAACCTCTAATGGTTTGATCAAGAAGGCGATAAAATACTTGGATTTCGGCTTGGATGGGATTGGTTCCGGAAGCGGTAAGGGTGACGGCAGAGTGAAGATTGAAAACGTAAACAGTGCTGATTTCGATGTCAATAAGTTAGTTGAAACAGCTCCGGGAAGTGTCAAAGATGAAGCAATCGATAAAGACAAAATGAAGTTAGAGGACTTGCCCAAGCCTCTTCAGGATGAAGCCAGGCTGATTTTGGCTTTGAAAAATAACAACAACCATAATGGGGAAGGTAAGTCAAATGGATAACTTGATGATTATAAGATTGAAAGCCAACGGCCCCCTTCATCCCGGCAGGGAAGATGAAAAGATTCGGATAAAGCGGTGCTGGCCTTTTATCTTGGGCAGTACCTTTTATGGAGCAATGGTTCAATCTTTTCTGCAAAGCAAATTTGGCTATGGAATAATTGATTCAACCAAAGTAAAAAAGGGGCTGAAGTTTCTATTGGAGCCAATTAAAAATGGGGCACTTCGTTTTTCACCTTTCTTGCCTTGCAGTAATTTGAAAAATTGCCAGTGGGACGAATTTAATGCTGACAACTACTGCCAGCTTGCCAGAGAAATCGGGCAGGTTCGCAGCTGGACATCTGCACATCACACCAGGCACAGAGTGAATTCAGACCGGCCCATTGAAGGTGAACTCTTTGCCAGGGAGTTTCACCAGGCAAACCTTGAATATGTTGGCTTTGTTTATTATCAAGGCAATAATGGTTATGTCCCCGAATGGGTATCAGATTATGTCAAATTGCTTACATTGGTTCCTTTTGGAGGCAAAGGCGGGAACGTTAGTGTGTCCGCTTCGGTTGCCAAGCATCATTCCGGCGATTTGAGCGGTTTTTTTGAACAGCTGGATAATCGACTGGATAATCGATTGGAAAAACAGAACGACTGTTGGATTGAAGCCGTAACCCCGGTCAGCCTTGGTTTTAATGATGATAAAGTATTATCAGATATTCCTTCTGGCGTAAATGTAAATAATGGCTATAGAATTTGCAAGTCGAGGATTTATCGTGATACTCCCTGGCGGTGGGGGCCTTACCTGAAAGATGGCGATATTAAAGAATTCAAAAAGAATACCAGGGATTCCTTTGTCTGTTACAGGCCGGGCTTCAGGTATAAGGTTGATTGGAATAAATACAAGAAAACTTTTCAGGAGCACTTCCTCCGGGGCATAGGCAATAGCGATCATACATATTTAGGATATGGGCAGGTGATTGTATAATGAGTGCAAAGAAGTTGTGCGGATTAGATGTTAATGAATGCGGAAAAAAAGACTCGTATAAATTAAACTCTCCGGAAGGAACTGAGAAAGGCTCCGACCGTCAGGAAATGGTGATGTCATGTCTTGCCAGAGGCCCCCTGTTCAAGATGTATTGTTTCCTTGGCAAGCTGAAAAATGGGAATGAGGAAGATTCTATTCCCAAACGTTGTTGCAACAACCTTGAGAAAATAGATTACACCCTTAAAGGTTTCATCAGGCTCAATATGATTCAGGTTGACAGCGGGAACCCAGAAAAAGGCTACAAAAGGTGGCGCAGGTTTTTTGGAACAGTGAAAAAACATCCTGGTTGGGATGATAGGAAAAATCACTATCCAATGATTGAAACAGCTTGTAAAAATATTGGAAAAGTAGTTATAAAAAATGATGAAAAGAAGCCTTTTTCACAACAGAATCATATTAACACAGAAAAACTCTTTGATCAGGGATGGAAGGATGTCAAAATATTTTTCAAAGAGATGATTCTTAATGATCGTAATAATTATAAAAACAATCATTTCAATCCTGCTGAGCTCAGATATATTGCCGATAAGATAAGAGAGGGCATCTGGGGGCTTTTATACCCAGCAGAAGTTAAGATAATTGAAAAATTTCGCGATGGTTTGTCAATTACTGATGAAGAAAAAGAATACTTGAGAATATCAATTAGTGAGGAAAAACAGGGACAAAGCAGAGTAAAGGCGATAGAAGAAAACTGGAAACATTTCTGTTCAGATAAACTGGGTTTGGATAAAGAAAACATTCCAACCTCCTGGAAGAGCCGGATTAATTATAAGGTGTTTAAGGATAAAAATTCTGCCAAGGATTTTATCTCTAAATGCCCATTATGCCAATGGCAAGAAGGTAAAAACCAAGACAACAAACAAATTGACGGACAAAGCCCCAAGAAATGTCCACTCTTAAATGAAAAAAACACTATAAAGATCAACAAAGAAAATGAAGGAATTTTTGTATTATTCCAGCTTCAGGATTACAGCCTGCTTTCAGGCAATGTAAAGGAAAATGAAGATGGGACATATCCAAGTAATTTCATGGAAAATGACCCAAACAGTCTATTCAGCCTTGCAAAACTATTCAGACAATACCTCTACGAAAAAAACAGTTGCATTATACCTGTTGGTAGCTCTCTCGATAAAGACAAGCAATGCACTCTGTCCAATACTGTAAATCTTGCAGGCCGTAATGACAAACCTCTATTTAACAAGGTTTTGTTGAAATTAACCTTTGACGGGAACGCCAAACTGCACAGCGGAATGGATCAAGGGATTGCCGAGTTGACAGGGGAAAGTTTCGGCGCAAAAGCCAGTCCTCAGCTTAAAATGAAAGACAAGGAAGGAAACTTTCGCGATTATATTCAGAACGAATCCTTCAGGGGCCTTTTCAAGAGTACTGCCGAATTCATCCTTGAAAATTCATGCTTTGAACAAGAAAATGTAGGACAAGCCAATTATGCCACATCCAGTTATCTCAAGGCCTTTGAAAATTTGCAATGTCCAATAAACCTATCGGAATCCTATTACAGCAAAATTTTTGGTTATAATTTGACAAAAAAAATAGCTTTTGCTCCTATGATCTGTGTGTTTCCTACATTTCCCAATTGTCTTTATTGGGCATTTCAGAATAAGAACAAAGAAAAAGAAGATAACAGATTGATAGACAAGCTCTTCGGCACGACAAAAAGCCGTTCACGAATAGCCATAACTTATCACCAGCAAAATTCCATATCAGCACCCATCAAGTCGAATTTTGCATGTGAAATATTGAAACTGAGTAAGGGATCAAAAGAATTGAAAATCGATAGCTATAAACCAAAATCTGCTTCTCTTCAGATAATACTGGACAAGCCCACAGAAAAAGAACTCGGTTTGATTCTTCTGACTATTGATGCCATAAGCTCTGGTCATTTCAGAGTCGGCAAGATGACTTCCAGAGGATTCGGAGTTTTAAGATTTACCAATTACAAAATGAAAATATATGACTGGGATATGAACGAATTAGAATCAGTTGAAGGGGCAAGCGGTAAAGAATTGCTGGACAAAATTTTGGAGGATAAACAGAATGGACACAATCAATAAAGTCACATTAGCATTTGATGAAAGTGGGCAATTCGAAAGAAAACCTGTGACTAATTGTGTCATCGGCGGCTGTATTGTTTATAATGATGATGAATCTTTCGTAAATAAAATTAAGTCTGATTTAACTATGTTTGCAGAAAATAATAAAATTCAATATAAAGCTTTGGCACATAATGCAGGGCTTTTAAAGAATTATAAGACAAAAGAAGTCTATTTTGATCTCGTTGAGACTCTCAAGAATATCATAAAACAACAAGAGAATATTCGAGGACACCGTTTATATTGCAAAACAAAAAAGCAAACAGATAATATCATCACTAAGATAAACACATTCGAATTCTATCTTAAAATGCTAAACACTCTTTTTGAAAATATTCTAATTTATAATCCAAAGTTATATAAAAAGAACATCAGCACTTTAGAGATTATTTACCCTAGCAGAAAAGTCCCCTTGTCCTATTTTTCTCAAGAAGAACGAAAGTCGATTATGGATGGGAATTTTGCCCTCACTAGATATAAGGAAAATGATAATGGCAAGGCCGACAAATCAAAAAAATATTCAATTGATAGAGGTAGCAAATATGCGCCCAAAGATGGTTTCATAGATTATGTAAATATTTTTTCAGTTGATACAATTAGAATGATTATTTCTGAAATTAATGAAGAAAGAATTAACAGCGGTTTAGGCAACTTTAAAAATGTAAAATTAACATATCACACAGAAGACAATGAGCCTCATCCATATTTTGTTATGTCAGATGTAGCTTGTAGCGCTACTTTAACAAATAGACTCCCCAAATTTAATGAAGAAACTAATAAATTAATCCACACATTTCGATATAAAACGATTAATGACGAGTTTCAAAAGTGTCTGAATTACTTCTTCTCAAAAAACTTTGGGGAATTTTATCTCAGGTCATTAAAGTTCAAAAGACATCATCAAGCAGATAATTATTCTACATATCATGACTGGTTGAATGATTATGAAAGTATAATGAAAAAAGAAATCGACAAAGAAGGTGTAAATAAGCTAATCAAATTCGGGAAAAATGAAGTTGCAAAAAAACGTGCCGGTTATTATTCAGAAATCAAGCAGATTTTGAGCCTGCCATTAGAAGAAGAAAATTTCTCAAAATTGAGCACGGAAACTAAAGTAAAACTTTTCGATGCTCTTGTTAGATGTGAAAATCATCTGGGACACATCAAAGAAGGTCTGGAAATTAAGGATAAACTAAAAAGTATCGAAGGGGAAATTAAAGCCAACAGGCAACTGAGTAGTGAATATATCCTCACGATAAACAGAATGTCAGTGATTTATTCCAATAGTTTTAAGTTCAAAGAAGCAATTAACCTTCTGAATGATTATATCGATAAAAGATGCACAGAAAACAAGGAGGGAAATTATTTAAAAGATGTAGTATTAGCAAAGCTATTTGGAAGTTTGGGGCAAAATCTGGCATTCCTTGGCAAATATCAAAAAGCACTCGATTATCTTGTTGGCTCTTATCAAACCTTCCCTCCGTCCTACAATAGGGAAGAAACAATGATCCACCTGGGGAACCTTTATTTGGATTCGATGATTTATGATGTCCCTCTTTCGATAAATAGGAAAGAAATAGTTTTAAAGGAGAAATTTTATAAAATTATTAATGAGCTGGTGCCAACTGTCAATAATTCAGATATTTTAATGAATGCTCTCCAGGAATGTATAATAGCACAAAAGAACCCCTTTTTGATAAGATTAATACTTAAAGGGGCAGTTGCTTTTGGAAAATACAATGTCGCTGAATTGGTTAAGGCTGATTTTATCACCTATTTGGGTGAACAGGATCAGCATCCTTTTGAAATGATTTGTAAAGATGGTGCGATATTGCATCTTGAAAATAATCCTAAGGCTAACCAAATAGCCAATCTGATAAAAATATCCCTGGATATCTGCAAGAAAAGAAATTCACCCATCATGCTTGCAATTGCCGTGAATAATTTGATAGATTTATTTAAACACAAGAAAAATCTAAAACACAAAAAAATATTACAAGAACATTTTTGTGAATTAATCGATTTGACAAAACAAAGCCCCGGTTTCAATTTTCTTGACGATAACTTAAAAAAGATAATTAATAAACAAGAAGAATTAAGTGAAACAACAGATTTCAGTGATTATCAAAAATTCTTCCGCTTCAATTATCACTAATTGACTGAATACCCGCAGTGTCCTATACCTATAAGCCTTTGCTGAAAATATGAGAATGTAATCTCTCTTTGTATCTCATAAAGGATACGATATTTGATTGGACTTATTTCATTCAAGCTTTCCGTTGAAGAAAAAATTTT
Organism: uncultured bacterium; assembly: GCA_964396845.1. Lineage (GTDB taxonomy): Bacteria > Vulcanimicrobiota > JAJTBE01 > JAJTBE01 > CAYNGH01 > CAYNGH01. The sequence continues at coordinate 8,627 of CAYNGH010000012.1, forward strand.
GCTTGTAGTCCACAATACAAAAAGGGTCTTTTCTGGTTTAATTTCACAATACAAATTCATCACCTGCGCATTAAATTAATCTCTCTATATCTAATGTCCAAACAAAGTGTTAAAGTTACAGAGAAATTTAAAATCCCGGCGGTGAGCCGGGATTTTGGTCGTCAGGAAGTTTGAAGAAATCGATGATGTCATCTTTGAGGTATCTATGCCGGTGAGTTTTTACCTTGCCCGGAATAGGTTTAACACTCGATCTGCCACAACCCTCACTTTCATATCTTGAAAGAAGAAAAGTGACAGATTCAATAACACTCTCAGACCTCTTGCGGGCATTTTTCTCAAACTCAAGAAACTGTTCCTTGGAGATTCGATATTCAGAATCCTTAATACCTCCACCACAAGGGTCAGCAGGCTCAAAGAAATGATCCTGAGCCATTGAGTCGAGGGACTGGACGGCAACTGGAGTCTGGCTTCTTGGTTGTTTTATACGATGCTTAGTGAAGGTATCACGTAAGTAGTAATAAGCAACCTTGTAAGCTGTCGCCTCAATATACCTTTTTGAGATATCGTCGATATCCTTATCGTTATTACGAAGAATATTGATGACTCTCAAAACAGCCTCTTGGAATAAGTCCTCCTGTCCTACTGCAGGGTCCTTGAACCCATTCCAATATGCCCGCCGGGAAGCCCGCTTAACGAGATTGTTAACTTCGCTAAGGAACTGTCCCTCTGCTTCCCGATCACCAGTTCGAGCCATAAGAACAAGATCACGAAAGTCCATAATCCACACACCTTTCAAGGTCAAATTCCCCTGCAAGAGGGGTGGCTCTTGCATTAGATTGCCTTAAAAGGTTATATGGCTCATTTTTATCTTACCAGATTTGAGCAATGGTTTCAATATAATGATATTAAATGATCTTAACACCATTAAACTGAGTTATTTCTCCTAATCCCTCGATTTCTAAATTAACCTGACAGTTATCACATAAGGGATAAAGTCTGACAGAGTCGATTTTTAGATCAATAATTTCTCGAATTTTAGACTTCAACTCCCTTATTGTCCTGCCAGTAGAGTCCCCTTCAAAGACACTGAACTGAACACGTACTCCATAGCTTTTGAGGATTTTAAGAATTTTAGCCCTTCTTTTGTCATCAGAAATATCATATGAAATCAAATAGAACAAAAGAATCACTCCCTTTAATTCTCAACACCAAACACATAAGGTTCGTAGGCTTTATTGTCTTGGAAGATATTCTTGAGGGATTTTGCTTGATTTTCAAAAAGATTCAAATTCGATTCAGTCTGTCCAATCGATTTCATAAGGTTATTGTCGAAATAGTTCAAGTATTTTCTTAAGCCACTCTGAGCAAACTTGGCACCATTAGAGTCAACTGAAAAATCTTTGGCCCGAACAACGTTTTCAAATATCATGTTCAGCACAACAGAATCGACTAAGGGGCGAAATTCCTCACAAAGGTCTAAAGCTAGGCTGGGAGCATTTCTCCCCTCTTTATGGAAGATTCCTGCTTTTACATCCAGTCCCTCTATACTCAAAAATGACCAAGAATAGTTCGTCAGAATAGTATATCCTAAAGATAGCATTGCGTTAAAGGGATCCTTAGGTGGCCTTCTGTTTCTGCCAGTAAACCCAAATTCTTTGGGTATTATCATTTCTAATTCCTTGAAGTAAAGCCTGGCTGCAGTTCCTTCGTAACCTCTTAATTGTGATATTTCGCCAACGCGCTTCACTTTGTTCAACAATTCATCAGTCTGGATTATAAAATTCTTGTTCAATTTTTGTTTTCTCTTTCCACTAATACTTTTAATAAGATTGCGAGAACCTTCAATCTTTCCCTTGATAAACTGTTTTGAAATATCGAGACAAAATATAGGATCATTGGTCTTTTTATATTGTTGATAGCGTAAGCCAGGTCTCCCATTAAAGTCACCAACAACTTTTCCCTTCAGGCGACCAGCTTTAGTCAATAAAGTGATATCAATTCCGTTTTTTAAAGCAAGGCTCAAGGCAGAGTTTGTTAAATTTATTCCTCCTATAATGACGATTTTTTCGACATTATGCACAGGTAAGGTTTCGATAATTCTCTTCTTAAGGGATACGCAAAAAGTACCATTTGTAACACCTAATGATGAGCCTTGTTTTAACAAATAGAGAGTTATCATTTCACACCTCGGCCCACCAAACAGCTTTTGATACACTTACCTGAAATGAAATTACAACCCAAATAGGACAAAGTTTCTCCTGGCTGATAAATTGTGACGGAGCTGTCTTTAATTTTCAATCCCAAAAGTTTTAAGGAACCCCTGACTTTTAAGATTGTTTTTTTCAATTGATTGCTATTTTTAGAAGCCAATAGTAGGTCATCGGAATACCTGATGTATTGATTATTTACACTTTCAAATAGAAAATCAAAATCTTTTAGATAAACATTTGCCAAGAGCGGTGAGAGAATTCCTCCCTGGGACAAGCCTTTGACGGGCTTTAAAACCCTGTGCTCTCTTTTTATTCCATATTGCAAATATCTTTCAATGAGCCTAAGTATGAGTTGTCTTCTGGGTATTGAATCGAAGTAATTTTCAATATCAGCTTTAAGGAAGAAATGAAATCCCATTTTCCAGAATCTTCTTATGAGTTTAATAGCATTTTTTATGCCTTTACCTTTACGATAAGCGAGGCAGTTCTCTGAAAGCATAGGGTCAACTATTGGATCAAGAATATTCAGCATCGCTCTTTGGACAATCCGATCTTTTACAGTGTAGATTGTAATATATCGTTTTTTACCCGACTTCTTTTCGAAGGAATATTCCCTGACAGGTAAAAAACTATACTCTTGCTTTACAAGTTGATTTCTAATACTTTCAAGATTATCTCGAGTTTCTTTTGAGAACTTCTTAACATCAACGCCATCGATCCCGCTTGCTCCATTTTTTCTTTTGACAATATTCCAGGCAGACAGCAGGTTCTCGTAATCACAAATTTCATCATATATGAACCAATCTCTAAAGAAACTCACGTAAGACACCTCCTTACAGGATTTCTGATTTTTCCTATTTTATTACAGCTTGCAATCAAGGAAACGTGACATAAAAAATCTCCTTTCCGATGGCCGCTGCTGTTGGTTTTTTTCCAGCCAGCAGCAGCCACCGCCCAGGAAGTCCGGTAGAAGGCAGTCAATGCGTGATAAAGCCGAAGGAAAAGAGATTACCAGCCCATATTATCACCTCCAGTCATCATGTTAATGTGAGGATAGGAGGTTAAGGTGACAGCAGAGGACATTTTATCATCGAGTTTGATTAATTGTAATATAATCATTTTAGCTAATTATTTTAACAGGATTTTCGTTTCAATTTTCATTCATGTATTCCATTCCAGGTTGACACCCAGAATATTATTCAAGCCAGTGTTCCTAAAATTAATCAGGCGGATTTTATGGATTGACTTGAAATGGAGGTTTGATATTATTTTCCTATTCGAGAAGGGTTTTTATACATTATGTAGAATACATATTTTCAAGGGTTATATGTCGCTCGGTATGAGTTACTAAGTCGAAAGGCCGTTTCTGGAAAAATTGAATTTTTTCGACATAGTTTCATCGGAGGCTATACGGTTAGAGGGATTGAAGGTGGAAATTGAATTTTATTGACCAAAAAATGGTGGTTGAAAATTCTAAAACCCGAAAATCCGATCTCTCAGACGGCTTGAAATAAGGATTATTTTAAAGTAACTCTTGCAACCAATCCGGCCCGTAAGGGGATTGAAACGTTTTGAGCAAATACACAGCTTGAAAGTATGAGAATAACTTGCAACCAATCCGGCCCGTAAGGGGATTGAAACATTTAATCAATGCGTTGTATTCTATATAGTCTTTCATCCTTGCAACCAATCCGGCCCGTAAGGGGATTGAAACATACATCTGGGCTTCCTTATTGTGGTCTTTCACAACTTGCAACCAATCCGGCCCGCAAGGGGATTGAAACTAAGCGACTCCACCTACCAAAAAAACCAATGTCAACTTGCAACCAATCCGGCCCGTAAGGGGATTGAAACCATCAGTTCAGCCTTTTCCTCAGGGGTTATGGTTCCGACTTGCAACCAATCCGGCCCGTAAGGGGATTGAAACTCAAGATATCCCGGGATATCCATCATTTGCATTTCCAACTTGCAACCAATCCGGCCCGTAAGGGGATTGAAACTAAATACTTGCTGTCCATATTGCATATTTATTTTTACTTGCAACCACTCGGGCCCGTAAGGGGATTGAAACTTGCAATTTGGGCATACGCCCGACTCGGGAAAGCAGTCACTTGCAACCACTTGGGCCCGTAAGGGGATTGAAACCATTTTCATCAGACCGAGAAAACCCATCCCGAACCAACTTGCAACCACTCGGGCCCGTAAGGGGATAATTTAGATTAATTCTTGATTCAGAAACCGAAACAAAAAAGACCACCGATTGATTCTGGTGGCCTTTTTACATTCGCCCATATTGCTCAGTTCAAACTAATGATGTTGTCATAATAAGGAGGATGGGAGTCAGGATCATCGTCAAGACCAAGATCCAGCAACAACTCGACAGCTTTATCTCTGACTTGGCCTTCAATATCAGTTTCATATTCGTTCTTAAGTTCTCGTTTAAACAAACTCTTCAGCTTGACATCACAGCTTTCCATGAATTTCTTTAGCGAGCTGGCTATGTGAGGGAAGAACCTGGGATATAAAATTGTGGAAATCAACAAAAGAATGGCGATGTAAAACAATGAGCTGATGGCAATCTTCATATATTCCCACCTCTTCATTTCGAGGCACCTCCCTTTAAGGACTTCTTCTTTGATGCCCAATCCCACAGGCCCTTAATCAGCTTGTAAGTGAGGTAGCCAGAAGCTGTCAACATTGTCATCGCTCCCGCTACCAAAACAAAAATGGTAACCGGTGGAGGCAACAAAGTTGAAACTACCGCAGCAAATGCCGTTGAGATACCAGAGAGTGAATGTTCTATGGTATTGATGATGGGATTGGCTATACCGCCAGTGGTGACCGTGGAAGCCTTTCGTATCACAGCCTTGTTCCAGCCAACGATGGATGATGTGGTCCCGCCAGCCACTATTCCCATTATTGCTGCCGGAATGGGATGTAACCCTTGAATTACTCCTGCTGTCAGCACGGCACCGGCAGTAAACTTGCAAGCAAGGGCAAGAGTCGAATGTAACAGGTTGTCCAGAACCGGCACATACTCTGACAATATGTCAAGCAGTGCTGCAACCAGCAGAATGACCAACATAGCATCACTGCCCAACCACTCAAAAGAAGAATTCAACTTAATCCAACCGGCATGGCAAAAAAAGTTGATTATCAACATTGGAAGCCAGGTGGAATAACCGGTGGCAGCTGCAAGAAAAACTCCCAGAATTAACTGTGATAAAATTAACCATATGTTGATTTCCATTATATTATCCTCCTTTTTAAATATGCAGTAATCTTGACTTCTGCCCCGGTTGACAATGGCAATCGTTCTGATAAGCCATGGGAGAGAAGGTATTCACCCTTGTCTAAATTTTTACAGTGGGGAATGTGTAATAATCGGACAGCTTGTTCTCCGGCACTTATCTTCACTGAATCTCTGACGGGATACCCGTTAAAACCTCTGGTGGAAATGGGGAGATACATCTCATCTCCCTTCATCAATGTTTTCTTATCGTCCCCGGCCTTGATAATCCAATAAAGATCAGACTTTTTTCTCTTGAGTAAGGATATGAGAAAACTTAAACAGCTCGATGTGAAACTTGGAAGCACCAAACCCAAAAGAGCCCCAGAAAGTATAAATATTTCTATTTTATTCATCGGGTTATCAACAGCGGTCTGCAAGTAATCCCTCATGGACATAAGATCCTGAACGACGACCTTGTTGGGGGCTGTTCTTTTGAGGGCCATTACAAACTCTGAAGCTTGGGGGCTTAACGGACCTTGTGAAGTGCAGTAAATGTTAAAACGCCGGCAGGTGCCTGGAATTACAATTGCCCTGGGAATATCATAATCCGGCTCGCAGTCGGTAAGCATCACAACGTCAAAGCTTTCACGGGCGGTATTTATCCCTTTTTTCATTACAAACCAGGAGCACTGGTAAAGAAAAGTTCCCTTCCCTTGAGAAAATTGGATTCTTCGAATCAGTGTTTTCAGGCTGTTTCTTTGAAACTCATTTTCAAGGTAGCCTTCAGATATCACCTTTCTATAATCACTTACAGTCACAATTGTAATGTAACTGCCCAAGGGAAACTTGTCCAACAGTGCGGTGGCCTGCTCCCGCAAGTTGAAGGCATCCCCGCTGGTGGACCTGGATACATCGATGATAATGTAGGTGGCGTGTTTTGGCATTGTTTGCTCCAGCTCCTGGAAAGCATAGTAAAACGAAGCCGTTGTAACAATAAGGAGAACGGTCAACAGAAATTTCGTTGTATTACTGATTTTTCTCATTACAAAGCTCACCTCCAGGGAGATTTTTGGCCCGGTTGTGGACCTTACCCTGACCAAAAATCTCGCCATAGTCCTCAGTCAGTCAAGACAGCAGAATCCGTGCGCCCTCAGTTGATGTAACAGTTTCAGCTCCAGTCACCATGGCTGTGGCAGTTTTTATTACATTCCTCATCGACATCGGGCAAGTCCCCATTTTCCTTGCGTTGCCAGGCAGAACCGGCTATAATCCCCAGTCCGATGCAGATGGCCATTCTGGCGGGTTTGCTCTTCATGGTTTTGGTAATAAAGCCTACTGCTTCACCGGTCTTTTTTGCCACCATTGAGCCTGCTTTGCCTGCTCCTTTTTTCCAGCTTTTTATGCTGTTGTTCAAATTGTCCCCTACTTTTTTCATTGTTTTCCAGTGATTTTTCATAGTGATCTTCTCCCTTCGTTTTTTCCTGCGCTATATTACATAACTAAAGCAAAGAGATGTGACTGGAAATCAACGGAATGTTTGGCGGTTATTGGAAAAGCAGATAAAAAAATACTGACTTTCATCAGTGATTTTATTGGTGGAGGTGGCGGGGATTGAACCCGCGTCCCCTTTGAACCGTTGAAGCCCGCCACTGCTGGCGGTGGCTACCACGCCGCTTCACGATTTATCCCAACAGGTCGAATTCATTCACCCCTATTGGTACATTATTTATTTTTCAGCTTGTGACCATAGAGATATTCCCCTTACGGGCCCGAGTGGTTGCAAGTTT
>CAYNGH010000012.1:15955-41776 GCA_964396845.1 uncultured bacterium
ATAAGGAAAATGCTAACTGGACAGATATTTTTGTGTTTCAATCCCCTTACGGGCCCGAGTGGTTGCAAGCCTGTAACTCCTAAACCCACCCCAATCATCGTCAAAAGTTTCAATCCCCTTACGGGCCGGATTGGTTGCAAGGCTCGGCATATAAAAGAGGTTCTTGGCGAAATGCGAGGTCGCAATCCCCTTACGGGCCCGAGTGGTTGCAAGTTTTACAATAATTTTGAAAGGGGATGGATTGTGAATTAGTCGCAATCCCCTTACGGGCCGGATTGGTTGCAAGTGGAAAATAAAAGTATCGAAGAATGCTTTAAAATCATGTCGCAATCCCCTTACGGGCCGGATTGGTTGCAAGTTAATAGATGTTTTGGTGGATGAGTATGGATTTCGTCGCAATCCCCTTACGGGCCCGAGTGGTTGCAAGTTTATAAGGAAAATGCTAACTGGACAGATATTTTTGTGTTTCAATCCCCTTACGGGCCGGATTGGTTGCAAGAGTTACTCTAAAATAATCCCCATTTCAAGCCGTCTAAGAGATCGGTTTTTCGGGTTTTAGAATTTTCAACCACCATTTTTTGGTCAATAAAATTCAATTTATACCTTCAATCCCTCTAACCGTATAGCCTCCGATGAAACTATGTCGAAAAAATTCAATTTTTCCAGAAACGGCCTTTTGACTTAATAACTCATACCGAGCGACATATACCCCTTGAAAAAATATATTCTTCATAATGTATAAAAACCCTTCTCGAATAGAAAAATTTTGTTGAATAACCATTTCAAGGGGATCCATAAGAACTTCACATAAATAGAATGGAAATCAAACTTGAATAAAATTATGGGCATCGGCCAGGAGTTGGCCTGTTTAATGGAAATTTCGATAAAAATATGGTTAATATTATTAATTAAAATGATTATATTACAACTTATCACTTCGGTGAGTGGTTTCCGGTGAAGGGGGTGTTTATTGGTCACAAAAGGCAGGGAAGATACTTTAAAGACAAAGAGGGCAGTGCCCTGGAAGCACCACCCCCGCTGTCAGGAGGAAAAAATCTTACGCCTTGAGCTTCTTCGGCTTGCCGTTGCCACCATCATCCAGGGCATCCAATCCCAGGGCTGAGATACCTTCGAAAAGGTCCTTCTTAACTGGACCACTGGATTTCCTGGGCTCCTGAAAAAGGCACAGGTGATCCAGCTCCTGGGGGGTAATGGCATATTGAACCGGGTTGGGATGGCTCCTGAAGGCCCGGTATGCCTCACGGATCTCCGGCAGGTTGCGGAAGTCGATGTTGTCACGCACCTCGTAAACAAGGAGTTCATTCTCCGAGCCGGCCTCGGGATAAACATCGTCGAACCTGTTGATGAGATCGAGCATCGACGCGGGAGCCTTGACGTAACGCCGGAATAAAATAGAAATAAGTCAATGGTTGATTCGTTGGTTTCTTGGAAAATACCTTTGTTGATTATCAAAAAATAAATGAAATGTGAATTGAGAATAATGAACAAAGGATTGACTTCTTATTTCCTCGAAAATATTGAATACTAAAAAATATGCAAACTATTTTATTTGTTTCATAGAAAGAATTAATTGAGTAATTAATGTGCTTCCAAAATTTAGATTAACAACATATCAAGATATTAAGGTGAATTTGGCTTGGATTACTTTTTTTTTGCTGGAATTTATATTTATATATGTATTTTTAATATTAGCTCCAGAGAAAATTGAATTCGACAATTTAAAAGATTTTTTTTTAACATATAAGTTCTTAATTGGTTCTGGAATATTCACTGTTATTTCATATTTTCTAATTTTTATTTTTCCTATTCACGAGTTTTACGATAAATAAATAATAAAATGGAGAAAAGATTATGATTTGAATATTATTATACCAGAGTTAATCAAGCCCTTCGGGAATAAATTGGATAAAGATTTTAACACCATAATAAATAAAAAACATAAACAATTTATGGAAAATGTTTTTTATGATTTTGTCAGAGATGGTCAACATAATCACAAGATAACAGAAAATAAGATTATAAGATTTTATGAAAGTATCAATAAATATTGGATATTTCAAATCATAGAGATTTTTTTAATTCTCGCTCTTGTAATTACATTAATTTTTCTACTTATTAATCCATCAAATATCAAATATTTAACGCTTTTAGCAATCTTAATCGCAGGAATCATTAATAGATTTATTGATAAAAACATTTTAAAAGAAGTAAAAGAAAAAACAATGGAAGAAATCAGAGATATACATCACTTATATAACAAGGAATTGGAAGATAAAATTGCAAAATTTCACAAAGATAATGGATTAACGTATTATCATGGGCGAACTTAAAATTAATTCAGAATACTCTGCACAACCCAGCATTCAGAAACCAAATCCATTCTTAAGAGAAAGCATAGATTATATTCTTGAAAATAAAATCATTAATAATACTGTATCAAAAATTAAAGTTGGGGATTATGGCTGTGGAAAATTAAGGCACTTACTTATACTTGAGGAATATTTCAAAAACATAGTATTAATAGACACCAAACAACAGCTTGAGAGAAAACAAAAACTATTTGAAATCAATAATACAACAGCAAAAGAATATATAAAAAAATACCATAATAATTCTACTAATATTTCTGTTTTTGACACTGAAAAAATTTCTGCTCAAAAAATCAAATTTGATATAATTTTTAACATTTGTGTGTTTGATGTTGTATTAAAAGCAACAAGATTTGAAATCATTGAAAATGTCAGGAAACTGCTTAAAATGAATGGAATTTTTGTTCTAATCATTCCAAGGAATGATTTTTCCATTATCAAGAGATGTTGTCCTGAAAACCGTTACCAGGATGGATATATTTTAAACGAAATAAAATTACTACGTTTTATAGAAATTTCAAATACACTGATGATTTAGTGAAGAAAATTGAAACAAACGGATTTGAAATTGTAAAGGATTTATCGAGATATAAACAAGTATGTATTATTTTTAGAAAGCATAGTTCGAATGATTAAAAACACAATCCACCAACTAAAAACCGACCCTATCCACAGCAACCGGAATCATTTTTCTCTTTCCCTTTCGAATACTGTTAACGAAAAGCTTGTGGATGTTTATCAGGAAATGTTATTGAACGAGAATGAAAAGGATTATATCAAACTCCAGGCTGTCACGAATCTTTCAAAATATCCCGACAACACTGTTTTGAACGGCTTACCCGTGTCACTCCATTAATCCGAAAGAACAAACCCCGCACAGTGGCGGGGCTGTTGGGCTGTAAACTTGGGATACCTCGATGACTGCTTGGATTGCTATCTTTAAATGGAGACGATCAGATTCGAACTGACGACCTCGTGGGTGCGATCCACGCGCTCTCCCAGCTGAGCTACGTCCCCAAGCTGATTCATTATATTAAATTTTCTTTGGCAAGTCAAGATTCTTCTGGCAAAATAACAAATGATACAATAACAGGGTCTGTTTCCTGGGGATATGAAAATCGTGAGAATCCCTTTGGCAGGAAGTTTAAAATGGCGGGGGTGAAAAGGAGTCGAACCTTCCTGGGGTTTTGAATCCCACAACGGTTTTGAAGACCGCGGGAGCCACCGGGCCCCATCCACCCCCGTTACAATGACTTGACCTGGATAATATCGCTTGATCGATTCCTTATCGATTCATCCAAGGGAAAAAGGATCCCTTCATATAAGGAAAAAATTATCAGAAAATTAGTTTAGGAGATGCAATGAAAAAGAGGGTATTACTGGAGAAACTATACCCGAGTGGTTCGGAAAAGGGCCTGCTGAAGATCCCCCGACGGGAGGATTTTTTGTTGAACCGGGTCGGCACCGGGCGCAAGGTGTTGGACTGCGGTTGTTGCACTGGGTATTTTTCAAAGCTTCTTATGGATCGAGGAAACCATGTCCAAGCCGTCGAGCTGAGTCCGCCGGCAGTGAAATCTGCCAGGGATAAAGGAGTTTATGTGGTGGAGCATGATCTTGAGGAGCCCCTTCCCTTTGAAGATGAAAGTTTTGATGTAGTTGTGGCCTTTGAAATCCTGGAACACCTCTTTGACACAAAGGGATTTCTGGAAGAATGCCGGCGGGTGCTGACCCCGGGAGGAGAGATTCTGATATCCACCCCCAATCTCAATTCCCTGGTTCACCGGGTCAGAATTGCCCTGGGGTATCACATCCATTACATGGGGACTTTTCCGGAGGATCATCACGGGGATCATATCCGGATCTTCAACCGGGAAACACTGAGCCGGCTCCTGCAGATGACAGGATTTGAAAAACCGGTGATTCTGGGGGTGTCGGAATTTCCCGGCCTTGTGGGGCGGGGAATTGAGCTGTTTTCAGGGCTTTGTGATATTTATCTGGCAGGGGCAGTCCGTCTTTGATTATATGGCAGAGCTTCCTATGTTTGCTGAGATGGCTGGTTTAAACAATTTGCTTGTTAATGAGCCATCCCCGACGGTTTGGTTTTTTACTTTGAAAGCAATCACAGCTTGTCGTAATATTAACAAAATTTTCGCAAGATGTAACAAGTTATTAATTGATAATGGTGGCATGCCGGGATATAATAGACAGGATGGAGTATTGTCATCCTGAATTATTACGAGGTTAAGTTTTATGAATATAGACCCCGGCATGAAAATTGTCAGATCCCACAGCCCGGAAATAACTCCCCGAAACTACAAGCCATCACAAGTTCCCTCATTTCCCACCCTCCCCCGGGACAGTCTGGCCCCAGGGGAAATAACAGATTCGGGACTGATCCGGGATGTCAAAACAATTGAGTCTTCGGCCCCGGTGGCAGACAAGCCGGAAACCATTCCCGTGAAGGATATGTACATCACCATCGCCGGATCTCCCGGTGCCGGCAAGACAACCCAGGGGGAACTTCTTTCCCGGCGCTATGGTATTCCCCATGTATCGGTGGGAAGACTCCTCCGGGGGGAGATTGCCCGGGGAACTACCCTGGGACTCATGGTTGAATCCTATGTGAAAAGCGGTGAACTCTGTCCCTCCCACATCACCGCAGCGGTGGTTAAAAACCGGCTGACCCGGGAAGACTGCCGCAACGGTTTCATCCTGGACGGCTTCCCCCGCCGGGCTGATGACAACAAGGCCTTTGAGGGCATAATGAAAGAGATGGGCATAAAAAATTACCGAATGATTCTCTTGAAGGCAGATCCCGATGTGGTAATCGAAAGGTTCAAACACCGGCGGGTCTGTGAACAGGGACACAGCTATGATCTGAAAAACTCTCCCCCAAAAGAAGAAGGAAAATGCGATCATGACGGTCTTCCCCTGAAACCCAGGGAAGATGACAAGCCCGACATCATACGACACCGTTTTTATGTATATGAAAATGAAACCAGACCCGTCATAGACTATTACAAGGAGCAGGGCAGATGCACCGTGGTGGACGGCAACGGGGGCATTGGAGAGGTTAACCGGATGCTGACAGATATTCTGGACCCTGTGGAGGAAACGGAAAAACCTGATCAACCCAAAACCTGATCAGGGAGAAACAGGTTTTTCAGCCGGTATAGTTGTATGGCTGGCCTGGCTTTTCCCTGTTTTCTTCTGAATCATCGAGGTTTGAAAATGTTTCAAGACCACTGCCTCCGGTGAGGTTTTCCAGGGTATCGCTGGAAGATACAGTGGGGTCCATGGCCCGGGCGCGTTCCTCCATCAGTTTTTCAATGTGATCAGTTCGAATGTCCGATGTGTCGGGTTTTCCTCCGATGCCCACGGGCTTGTCCAGCCGGGGAAGGTTCAGGCCTCTGAAATCGGGAGGCATGGAAAGCTGTTCTGATATAAGATTCTTGAAGTTTTCAAAGTCCTTTAATTCTGATGAGATTCGAAAGAACTGTTTTTTTACCCGCAGTATGCACTGAGTTCGGGATGCAGAAAAGTCGTCGATGCTGGTCCATGGCAGGTAGAATTGCTGACGGCTGCCTTCATAAAAGTGAATTCCCTGGCGTTCCACGATATATATTTTGCGGATCAGCTCGAAAACTTTTTTTATTGCTCCGATAGATGCAAAGGCTGCAACAACTGCCACCAGAATGGCAATAATCTGGAAAATCGGTGATGCAATAACAGCCCCGGCGATTACCAGCACCCAGAACGCGCCTAACAAGGCATATTTGAGTAAAAGAAGCTTGTCATAGGAAAATTCCATAAAGCCAAACCTCCTGTCAGGTTTCCTGATAATTCTGTCCGGGAGGTTCATATACCTTCCGGGAAAAAGCCATTTTCCCGGAAGGCTACAGCAAAGATCCGGCAAATATACCTGAATATATTGTGGAGGCTGTGTCCATGGAAGCAAAAGATGTCAAGGATAAATCAAGCAGTCAGGAGGTATTTCCTCTCTATGCAAAGGTTTATGTTGACATTGACACAAAGCGGATTAACCGGCCCTTTACTTATGGGATCCCCCAGGATCTGAAAGACAGGATTTATGTGGGAGCTCCGGTGAGGGTTTCATTCCGGAAACGAATAATTACCGGATATGTGGTGGAGATGACTCAACACCCGGGGAATCTATCCGGGAACATCAGGATATTGCCCCTGCTGGAGGTGATTCCCACCAGTTCACTTTGGGATCGGGAAATGCTGGAGCTGGCCCGTTGGATTGAAGGATACTATGCATCGGGGTTTCTTCAGTCCCTGAAGGTGCTGATTCCCGGGCCTGTCAGACCCAGAATGGGGGAATCTCCCGGGCGGGGAATGGTTCGAAAAATTTGCCTTGGAGTTCCCTTTGAAGAGGCTGTTGCTGTTTTGGGGAATAAAGCGCAAGCTCAGAGTCGGACTGTGGAATTTCTGAAGGACGGCATGCCTCGGCTTCTTTCGGAGGTGGTTGATGGCGCTGCCGTGAGTTATGGGACGCTCAGGGCATTGAAGAAGAAGAAGGTCCTCCGGGAAGTTCTGGATTATCCTTCCCCGGTGCCTTTGCAGGAAGCATTTGAAGAAACTGAAACCACTCCGGAGCTTACTGAAGACCAGAGTCTGGCATTAAGCCGTCTGCATGAGATGTATGAAGAAGACAAAGCCGGGGTTGCCCTGCTCCATGGAATTACCGGCAGCGGTAAGACCGAAGTTTACCTGAGGATGGTCAGCTTTGCCCTTGAGAGAGGCAGAGAAGCCCTGATCCTGGTGCCGGAAATCTCCCTGACTCCCCAGGCAATCCAGCGGTTTGAAGCCCGGTTCGGCAGTGATGTGGCGGTGCTTCATTCCCGACTCACGGATCAGGAACGCCGGCAGATGTGGTGGAAGATAAAAGAAGGCCGGGCCAGGGTTGTGCTGGGGGCCAGGTCTGCAATATTTGCGCCCCTGGAGAGGATCGGGGTTATAGTGGTGGATGAGGAGCACGAGGCATCCTATAAACAGGAGAGTGAACCCCGATACCATGCCCGGCAGGTGGCCATCCGGCGTGCCCTGACTCACAAAGCCCTGGTGATTCTGGGATCCGCCACCCCATCTCTGGAGGTTTATCACTGGGCAAAGTCCGGCAAGTATGAATACCTTGAACTCCCCCGACGCATAGGAGAATCGAAACTTCCCCGGATTGATCTGGTGGATCTGAAAAAGGATCTCCCCCCCAGGGAAAAAGATTCCCCCGGACAGCCCCCGGTTATCGGCGATACCCTCCGGCAGGAGATGACAAAGGTGATGGGACGGGGAGAGCAGGTGATTCTTTTTCTCAACCGGCGGGGGTTCGCTGCTTTTATTTTGTGCCGGGAATGCGGTAATGTGATCCGCTGTCCCAACTGTGACATAACCCTTACCTTTCACAAGACTCAGCGGCTTATCAAGTGCCATTACTGTGATTACTCCCGTCCTGCTCCCGATATATGCCCCATCTGCCGGGGAACAGAGCTGAAGCCCCTTTCCCTGGGAACCCAGAGGGTAGAGGAAGAATTGAAACAGGCTTTCCCCGGAGTCGGGGTGATCCGCATGGACAAAGATACCACCAGGGGCCGGGAAGATCATTACAATTTATTGAAGGCTTTTTCCAACAGGAATGCCCATATCCTGCTGGGTACTCAGATGGTTGCCAAGGGACTGGATTTTCCCGGAGTGACCCTGGTGGGAGTAATCCTGGCGGATGTTTCCCTGTATCTGCCGGATTTTCGATCCCTGGAGAGGACATATCAGCTTCTGACCCAGGTGTCGGGCCGGGCGGGACGCAGGGATATGCCCGGCAGGGTGATTATTCAGACTTATTCCCCGGATTCCCCTGTGTTTCAGGCGGTGGCCCGGCAGGATTATGACAGCTTCTTTCTGTGGGAATCGGAAAATCGCCGAGAGCTTAATTATCCCCCCTTTGCTCACCTGGTGAACCTGATTTTTACCGGTGTTAATGACCAGAAAACCAGGGAATATGCTATGAAATTTGCAGACGTACTTGGTAGCGGGAAATTCAAGGATATTTTTATTGCAGTGCTGGGGCCGGCGCCATGCTTTCTCTCCCGGATTCAGGGAAAATACCGCTGGCATGTTACTCTGAAAGGAGCCTCCGGGGCCAGGATGTCTGCAGTGATACGGGCCCTGGCCGACAGGATCTCCATCCCATCTGATGTGGGTTTCTCGGTGGATGTTGACCCGGTGAGCATGATGTAAAAATGAAGGTTAGTTTCCGGTAAAAGAAGGTTACCGGTGTTATTTGTCAAATTCTACCGGAGTAAATTTATCAAGGAGTGATAATATGAATCGAAAGCATTTTATAGCAGTGGCGGTTGCCATGATGGTGCTCTTTGCAGTGACAGCAGTCTATGCAGCCCCCAGGGTTTATGTCCGCAATCAGCCCATAGGCAATGGAGTCCCCTCCCGGGGAAAGATTTATGTGGATCTGCAGAGGTTCCTTCAGGCGGCTGGTTTTTCTTATGAGATGAAGGACACCACTCTGGAGATCAGAAAGACCGGCGGAGCCGGCGGTCAGGTTGGCGCAATACCCACCCGCTATCACTATGACGGGCGATATATCAATGCCCATACCATCAACATTTCCGGCAGGCCCTATGTGATGGCAGAACCTGTAGCCTCAGCCCTGGGAATGGCCCAGCGGTATTCTCAGGAAGCAGATGTTTATGACTATTTTTACACCAATGACATCCCTCCAGTCCGGGACGGAAAGACCCCGGTGAAACCCGATGCCGGCAAATCCGATAAAGATGAGCCTGGCAAGACCAGCAGTGAGAAGCAGGAGATGGTGAGCTTCAAGGGAGCTGCCAGTGAACTGGACAAGGATTGCCTGATTGTTCCCAAGAATGATTATTTCTATGATTTCAACAGCAAGGAACTGCGGGGAAATGTTCATTTTGTGAACACCTATGACAAGGATCCTCTCACCAAGGTCAGCGTAGTCTTCAAGGTGGTTGTGGGGGAAGAAAGATCCGCAGTCTGGAGCAACCGCTACAATATCGGCGAAATGAAACCCGGGACCAGAACCCAGAAATACGAGTATTATTTCATCAACCCCTCGGGAGTTCAGATAAACGACAGCAACTTCTATTATGAGATTGAATACCTGGAGCCGGTCAAAGAATAGTAACGGAAACATATCACAGTATCTCACAGGGCGGGGGAATCTCCGCCCTTTTATCATGGATGAGAATTGTCTGGAGAGTTATCTTGGAGGAGAATTATCAGAGGTGATAAAATTCATCATACAGCCTGCCGGTGGAAGGCATAGTGTGTGAAAACCAGTAGCGACAGGGGGATAATAACATGAAAATTGTGGCAGTATCGGGAACTTACCGCAAGGGCAGAACCATTGACACTCTCATAGACAAGGTGATTGAAGGCGCTTCTCAATCAGGAGAAGTCCATGTGGAGAGAATCCAGCTTATCGACAGAAAGATTGAATACTGCAGAAACTGTATGGCCTGCAAGGAATCACCCCCAGAAGACAACCTGGCCCGATGTGTCATTGATGACGACATGCAAGAAATCCTGCCCCTCATGGATGAAGCCGATGCCTATGTTCTGGGAACTCCGGTAAATATCGGCGATGCCACTGCAGTTATGAAGGCTTTCCTGGAAAGGCTTGTATGGGTGATGTCAAAGCCGGGAGAGGACACCTTCCCGGTTCGGGGGATTCCGGTCCCCAGGAACCCCCGGAAGCGAACGGCAGTTTATGTCATCAGCGCAGGAGGAGTGCCATCGATATTACGCAGTTTCTGTGATAATGCCACTCCCCTGTTTGACTCCATGTGCCAGAGCAGTTTCAATGCCAGGGTGGTGGGGAACCTTTATGCGGGAGCTGTGGATAAGAAGGGAATGGAATGTTACTTCCGGGATGCAGAGTATATGGGAAAAAAAATGGCAAAGATAACCAGAAGACTGATTCAGCAACGGGAGGGCCGTTGACAGGTTGCATGAGCCGGGGCCGGATTACGGGGTTTCTTTTATCCACCGCCGGCTGTAATGGGTAAAATTTAATGTCCTGATGGCTGTCTTCAGGGGTCGGGGGTTGCTCTGGGCGGTATCTCCCACCAGGTATTCAATGTCCAAGGTGGAGAGCATGTTTTCTGCTTCCTTTACCAGCCTCTGGCCCACGAATTTCCCCCAGTATTTTTGAACCACGCTGATATCATATATATATGCGATGGGCTTCACCGATACCAGATCCACCACATCCAGCTTGATCATTATATAGCCTGCGGGTTTTTTCTTTTCGATGTCTTCTGAGATGAGCACTCGAAAGAAGGGATCTCCGGCAAAGTCCACATCGGCATAGGTTTCAAAGAAGGATTTCTTTATTCTTTCACAGTCCACCTGCCGGTTTGCGGGAATAAGAAACGATGAATTTTCCGCATTCAGGTTCAGGATGAAAAATAGATCATTGGGCCTGGCGGGACGAACTTTTATCTGTTTCTGATATGGGCCGTCAAAGGTGTATGTGCCGATGCGCTTAACAATCCTGTTGAGATCAACCCGATAACCCCGGTTCTGGAAGTGCTGTTCTTCTTCCCTGAGCTGTAAAACAAGATCATGGGTGATATACTTGCATCGGGCTTGAGATGAGAGCCTTTCTGCCTCCTCCAGGAGCATGTTGATGATCATGCCCCGGTCTGGGCATTCCTTCACATGATAGTCCAGAATCAAGGATTCAACTTCATCGGTGATGGATTCTTCCAGACCCAGTATGAGCATCAGATAGCCCAGGGGTTCATCGGTTTCCTTCCGGTATGCCATCAGCAGGGGATGCTCGTCGCTGTTATCGAAGGCTTTTTTGTTGGCCCTGATGTTTCGGGCCACTACTTTCCTGACAATGTCGGGGCTTTCAAAACCGATATAAAGAGGAAAACTGGTCTTCTGGCGGAGGAAATCCATGATTGTCCGAATATCCCTGCTGGATCCTGTTTTAATGACAATCCCCATAACACCTCCTGAGAAAATAATTTGTTAATTATGTTAAATTTCCTTTAACAAGTATTTACATTCGGTTGATTTTGCATGATATATAAAGTAATTGATAACAAAGATTCGTTTTGAAAGGAGTTGTCTTATATGGCAGCAGCAGCAGCAGGAATTGTTGGAAAAATCGGCGGCTCAAAACTTCTGGGAGGAATATTAGGAAAAGTCGGCGGAAGTGGTGGAGGAGGTCTTCTTGGCAGTATCGGCAAGACCTTCGGAAAAGTATTTGGCAAGAAGAAAAAGAAACCCAAGCCGCCAAATCCCATGAAACTTCTGTCCAAGCTGATGAATTCAGCCAAGGGACTGCCAATGCCGGGAATGTTCTTCTAAGAGTCATTCAAAAAGGAAAATTATCCGCCTTTATTGAAATGTAAAGGCGGATTTTTATTGTTGGAGATGCTTATATGACAGAGAATTATTCACAAAACAATGAACACATGGAGAAGGACACAGAAGAACAGGAGATTGACGGGGAGTTTTTTGAATGTCCTGATTGTGGGGAGCCTTGTCCCGAAGATGCTGAAGAGTGTGAATTCTGCGGAGCACCTCTTTTTGAATACGAGGTTGAGGAAGAAGAAGGCGAAGAGCAGACAGAAGACGGGAAAACTGATGGCACATCCCCAGAGCCAAGGATAATCGGCATCAGGAAAGTCCCTGGAAAACCCCCTACACCTATTCTGGCAGAGGAAACCGAAGACACTTCCAAGGTTTCCTTTAAGGAGAATGTCTGGAAAGGGAAGGACCCCATGGTAACAGGCAAGGTAAAGGTCCCCCTGGAGCAGGCTGCCAACCTTATTGCCCTGAAGAATGCTCTGAACAAAATCAAGGAAAATGAGATCACCCTGGAAGAATACCAGACTGCCGTTGCAGAGGTTTATACTGTGGCAGCCCTGGGGGTTGAACTGTTCAAACGGGACCTGGTTGCCAGCACTATAAAAGAACTCCCGCCGGAGCAACAGAAGCTTGCCAACGAAACTGCACAACTTTTTGCCGATTATGCCAAGGGCTGTGAGATGATGCTGGAGTTTGACGGCGTGGAAAAACTTGAGCAGGCAGAAGAAGGCTTGAAAAAAGTTGAAGAAACCCTGAGAAGAATGGACGAGATTCAGGATCAGGCCTTGAGCATATACCGCCAGGAAACAGCAACCCCCGACGGCCTGGTGGATGATGATGATGACGATGATGATGATTATGACGACTATGAAGACGAAGAAGAAGAAGAGATGAGAAGCTCAGGCCAGGTGGTTCAAAATCCCCCCCAGGATCCGGAAAACTGACCTGACAGGGACAAGAACAACTGATTTTAGCTTTATGACCGGGGCAACTGAAAAGTCGGGAACCCCGGTTTTTTGATTTGATGGGGAATATCAGCCTGTGGGGGGCTTCTGACGAACAATCCCCTGTATCCCCACCACATCACCCCTGGGATTCCTGATAAAAGAAATCTCCACGCTGGTCAGGAGGATTTTTCCATTATTGCAGAGATACTCCAGCTCAGTCAGAATTTTTTCCCTGGATTCACCATTCTCGGGATTTTTTTTGTCCAGCTGGTTGTGAATGGTGTCCATCAGTTTGTGCACCGACTGCGGGGTCATCATTTCTGTGAGGGTCTGCTTCTGGTGTTGCAGGGGAGTGAATCCCCTCAATCTTTGCACCGAGGGACTTACATAGGTGGTATTCAGGTTCAGATCCATGGTCCAGATTACATCCCCGGATTCTTCGGATATATGACGATAAAGCATTTCTATCTCAAACAGTTCCCTCTGGCGGGCTTCGTTCTGTTGTTTCAATCCAATCAGGTTGGATGCCATCTGGAGGATCTTCAGGTCGTAAGATGTCCAGTGTCCTGTACCCTTGACATTGTCAAAGCCGATAAACCCGGTAAGGCGTCCATCCACTATCACCGGCAGGACCAGCACGGAAAAAATATCCTGGCTCTTGAGAATTTTCTGCTCTTCAGAAGCTGCCGGGGGCATGGAATCCACATCTTCTACCTGAATTATCCTGCCTGCCTCCAGTTGTTCCATCCACCAGGGAAAGATTTCCGTGGGCAGGCCCATCAAACGATCCTTTTGCGGGGTTACTCCAGGAGCACACCATTCGTGAGTGTTATCCATAGTCCGGTTCATTTCCCTCAGCTGAAAAAGATATGAGCGATCTGCACCGCTGATTCTGCTGATTTTCTCAAGGACCTCATCAATGACCTTGTCGGGGGATCCCTCTTCAAGGAAGGTTGTCATGATGGAAGAGATGGCTTTTTCAAAGTTCAGCCTCTGCCGGAGAATCAACTCATCAGCCTTTCGCCGGGTGATGTCAACCGCGGTGAAGGCAATCCCTCCGTCAGGATAATCCACATCCAGGGGACTGGAACTGAATAGTACATCTATGAGCTCTCCATCACCGCAACGCCATCTGGTTTCCAGAGAGCCGGTTCCTTCAAGATCCATTTGAACCTTCATCTGACGATCTGCCCGTTGGAATTCCTCCTGGGATGGATACAGTATCTCCACAGGTTTTCCCACCAAATCAACCCTCTGATAGCCTGTCATCTGGCACAGGCTTTCATTCACCTTCTGGATGATCCCCCTGATGACAAGGCCGATGCCCGCAGGAGCTGCCCGGAATATGGATTTGAGGGTCTGTTCGCTGTCCCGGAGACGTTTTTCTGCCTGCTTCTGCCCTGAGATGTCCTTGCAAAAGGCAATATAACGGTTACCGGATATTCTCACACCATCAAGGTGAAGGCAGGTAAAACCCCCGTCGCCGTCGCTGAGGAGTATCTCTCCTGATGCCTTGCCGGTGGATTCCAACTCCGTCAGTACCCGGCTGCAGATTCCTTCACCTCCGGGAAATGCGAGATCACAAAAGCTTCCTCCCCTGAGGGCTTTCTGCTCACATCCGGTCACCAGTCCCGATGCGCGGTTTGCATCCACAATATGAAAAGAACCGTCCAGGACAAAGATGCTGTTAGGAGCATTGTCGATGTAGGCCCGGTATTTTTCCTCACTCTCCCGATGGGCTTTTCTGGCTCTGCTGGCTTCGATGGCTCTTTTAACCGAGTTGAGGATCTTCTCCCGATATGCAAATCCTGTAAAATCCTTGGTGAAATAATCCGATGCCCCTTCAAGAAAAGCTTCCCTGGCAATCCCTTCGTTCCCCTGTCCTGTGTGGAGGATAACAGGCATGTCAGGATACACTTTCTTGATCTTCTTTAAAAGCTCAATGCCGTTGTAGCCGGGCATGTCATAATCGGTTATCACTGCGTCGAAGTTTTCACGCTCCAGGGTTGCCATGGCGACATTGGAATCGTCAATCAGGGTAATATCAAGATAATCAGAGAACAGGAGCTCGCAGATTTCCTGAAAGTCCCGATCATCATCTATATAGAGGACTTTTGGTTTTCTGTCCGATTCTGACAATTGAACCTCCCTGTTAACTATTATCTATTATTTTTCCATAGTTGGCAATTCATTTCTTTCATAAAAAAATTATATTTGATTAACACCTGGTTTAGACTCAGAAGACAGGCCCTAATGAGAGCTATAATTCTATGCCTTAATATAATGGCCTCTGTCAAACTGCCTTCATAATAATGCCAGGTATTGTAAATGCTTGGTATTACTTGAGTTAAAGCCTTTTGAAGGGGGGCGGGGGAAGCCAACTACCGAGGCTGGAAAAAGTGATCAAGCCCGAATCGGCCCGAGAATGGGTTTTTTGCCCGGCGGGGATGATCATACTGCCAGATTTTAATGAAATTAAAAACACTGGCTGTTAATTGTGTGGAACTATAGGCTTGAGAGAGAAAACAAACTATGGATTTAATATGTTTTTTTCTTGGAGAACCTTTTTCTTGGAAGAAAATGGTTCTCCAAAAAGAACTTCAACGAGGGCTTCGCCATTCTGACGGAGTATTAGAATATAATAAAGAATATGATAACGCCCGCCAACACATAACCAACGGCCCGATTGTTTTGGCCTTCCGATCATGGACATCCCGTGTCATTTTGGGCACTTCTAAAGTGCCCCACGGCCCGAGAGTTATGTCCCACCGATCATGGCAGTCCCGACTCATATTCCCCCATTCCAAATGGGGTCACGACTCATGTTTTCCCCCAAGAAATCTCCAGTCATCACCAAATCAAACAGCATTAACAATCAGAGCAACAAGCTCTTCAGCTTTGAAGAAGGGATCCCCTAAAAAAGCTTCAGTTACATCAAAAAAACAGTCCTGATGCCGGTTCTCCCACTTGCCGTGCCAGGGCCATTGCTCCCAGCACTCCGGCTCTGCCTTTCAGCTCCGGCGGGACGATATAGCTTTCCATCTCCTGGATGATTTCCGGCGCCTGAAGGTATCCATTCAGGAGTTCTCTTACTTTGTGGCGCACCGGTTCAAAGAGAAGTCCCCGGTTTGCCACACCGCCTCCGAGAATAATCCGCCGGGGCGAAATGGTGCATATATGGTTGACCAGGCCCAGGGCCAGGTATTCTGCTTCCAGCTCCCAGCCGGGATGATCCTCGGGCAGGTCCTGGGGTGATATTCCCCAGCGTTTTTCCATGGCGGGGCCACAGGCGAGGCCTTCCAGACAGTTCCCGTGATAGGGGCATATTCCCGGGAATGGGTCTTTTTCCCAATCCTGAGGTATTAAGACATGCCCCATTTCCGGGTGAATCAGTCCGTGCATCAGCCGGTTGTCGATCATCCCTCCTCCGCCGATGCCGGTGCCGATGGTGAGATATATGAAGTTGTCCAGTCCCCGGGCAGCTCCCCAGGTATGTTCACCCAGAGCCGCAGCGTTCACATCGGTGTCGAAGTTTACCGGCAGTCCCAGGGCTTCGGAAACCCGCCCGGCAAAGTCGGTATTGGCCCAGCCTGGTTTTGGTGTAGTAGTGATAAATCCATATGTGGGGGATGCGGGGTCTGGATCCGCAGGCCCGAAAGATCCTATGCCGACAGCGGTGAGGGGTTTGTTTTCCTTGTGTTTTTTAAAGAACCGGATCGCCCTCTCGATGGTTTCATCAGGGGTGGTGGTAGGAATGGTCATTTCATCCACCAAATTATCCGGCCCGGTGCCAATGGCGCATACCACCTTTGTTCCCCCTGCTTCTATTCCTCCAAAAAGGTTCATCTGTCCCTCCTGCCTGCGACTCTTGATTAATCCCAGATTCACCCCCATAACTGAAACACCTGTCCCATGGCCAGAATTTTCTTTTCCGGCAACTAAACCCCTTCAGAGCAGGCCCCTGTAAGATTGTTTTTTTCCAGAGGTGTCTGTGGCCACAGGCTGTCAAATGGTTAGCAAATAATAATATTTATTCAATGCAGGAATTTATATCAGCATGATAAATATTATATCGAAACATTTGCATTGGTGGGAGTTTTCTTGTTTTTGTCCTGCGTTCCTTCCCATCAGAGTTTTTTTCTCCTCAATTGTTTGCTTGATTGTATCATTAAAATTATGGCTCCCCCTTTGAGCCAAATCTCTCATCGGAAGGCAGTGCCTTCTGATAGTGAGGCCTCGCAGGCACAACGCAAGTTGTGCCATTTTTTTCTGACCCAGGGAAAAAAACTGGGAATATGCGGGAAATTAAAAGGGAGGTGGGAATTTCTATCGAAAGGGAATAATTCATCAAAGGGTGTCAACAAGTTCCATTACCGGGAGGGAGTTTATTTGATTAAGTATTGCAAGGAATATATCAAGCGTCATTATGAGCATTTTCGGTTTTTCCGCCCGGAATGCAAGGACTATCGAATCCGTGAGGTGATGATGCGCAACCGCCTGTGTTTTGAGTGTCCGGGACTGGAAAGATGCCGGATGCATCCGGAGTTCTGGTTGGAAGGCCAGGAAGATCGGGATGCAGAAAACATCAGGTTGATGAAGAAATACCCCAAGCAGGAAGAATTGACATACCTGCCTGAGGACATCATCGAGGATACCGGCGTCATCGAGATCAAGACCGGGATTCCAGAAGTCGAAAAGAAACTGGGAATCTGATTCAAACAAAAGGGCCTGCCAGGGGCCTTTTTGATTTCGGCAGGTTAATTGCGGGGAAACACCGAGAAGAGAAATCGTTCCCCCTCGGCATAAGTATAGTCGTCAGGACGGAATTTATCCTCTGCTCTTCGTACCCTTTGAATGCCCGTTCGCCGGGAGCATTGAAGCTCAATTAGCACTGCAGGATAACGGGGAAAAGAAAACTCCACATCATCAATATCCACGGTGAGAACCATGGCCGGGTATGAAGAAGTGTTGATGTATGACTGAACATGATCCTCGTGAATTCTGTAAACCTGAGCCTGTCCGAAAGGATGGGAAACCGAGGGATATGGAATCTCCTTCATGAACAGAACCGGGATTTCCCTGTCACTGGTGGTATATTTGCCGGGGTAGATGATAACGAACTTCTGCCATTGGACACCGTCACTGATGGTATGCTGGTTTCTCAGATGCCCCTCGGGAATGGGAGAGGTACCAGTGATGGAAAGGGCCTGGTGGCTAAGAAAGGATATGCTCTTTGTATAAAGTGAGCTTGGGGCATCGGTGATGGTGATGGAACGGGGGTTGGTTTCTGATATGAGGTTGAAAAGTTTCTGGTATGCCACAATGGCGCTTTGCTGGGTCTGGGTCTGGGCGTCGGCGATTCTCATCTGCCGGATGGCCGGGGTAAAAGAAGCATATATCATATAGAGCAGGTAACCCAGGATTACCGTCGAAATCATAACCTCCACCAGGGTCATTCCACGAATGTTTTTTCTGTTGATTCTGCCCTTCATGACGCTCCCTCAATAATCGCTGATATAATAAGATTCCAGTATGACTTTTTTGTTTTCCGGGTCCCCGGTCGTCCCAAAACCTTGATACCGCCACCGCACTTCCACCAGGATATCAATGACCCGGCCACCGGTTTCAGGAATTCTCTCGGCAGTGGTGGTGATGAAAAAAGGTATCGGAATTCTGGGGGAACCCAGCTCGAAGGTTTCCGGGTTATAAAGAATCTCTGCAGTTTCAACAGGCCCCGCCACATAAAGAGGGTCATCTGCCATTTCCATTATTCTGCCCGGGTTGGCTTTCAGTTCTTCCATCTGACGCTGGGCCAGAGTTGTGGCCTGGGCCATGCTCCGGGAGATCCGTATGCTCTGCATGGCATAAGAGAAGAAAATTATCAGGGAAGAAACCGATATGGCAGCAATCCCCAGGGCAATGATCACTTCCAGAAGAGAAAAGCCCTCCGATTTATTCCGGTTGATTCTATTCATGCAAACTCCTGTTCAAGGTGTCCTGAGATCATTATAACACAGTAAAGATCACAGTTCATGGGGTGCCGATTAATTTTTCTTAATAAATTCGGCTATAGAATGCAGGATGTGCAAAGAACAATTCCTGAAGGGACACAAAAGAAACAAAATCTTCATCATCGACAACTCCTAACAGATGCTTCAGGGCAATAAATGTTACAGAATTGTTAAAATGTGGCCGGAATAACGACAAACTTCCGGGTGTCATCTCTGAAATCCAAGTATTCATGGAGCTTTAATGGATTTTTCCTGTGATTGTGAAAAAGGATCCCACATGTTGATTGGGACGTGTCCATGTGATAATATTAGAAAGAAGCATTATCTCGATAAGGCGGTAAGCACAATGAACCTTGACAGAATTAATTCCGGGCAGATGAACAATGTAACTTCATCTCGCAAGTCATCGCCCAAAAAGGCTCCATCAAAAACATCGAAAGCCACCGGACAGCAAAGTTCAGAGCCCCTGGATTCGGTGGACCTTTCCGGCAAGACGCCCACCCGTTTTCCCTTCACTACAGGAAACAAGGTGGAGCCCCTCACCAACAGCTCCGATTCCCTGGAACGGATTGGCGAGCTTCTATCCGGTGCCAAAGACAAGATCCAGGTTCAGATGTATCGGCTGGGTCACGACAAGATTGTTGACCTTCTGGCAAACCAGGCAAAACAGGGAGTCAAGGTTCAGGTTCTGCTGGATGACAGTGACGGCTATGATTCCAAAGATGCCATAAAGCAGGCAGAAATGAGAGAAAATCTCAAGAATGCCGGTGTCGAGGTTCTGCGTTATCCCACCGGGACAAAAAACCGCCTGGCCCATGTCAAGATGCTCATTGTTGACAACAGCACTCTGCTCATCGGTGGAATGAACTGGGATCAGCACTCCCCCGAGAATGTGGATCACAATGTAGTCGTCAACGGGCCTGTGGTAGGTGATGCCCAGAAATTTTACCAGGAGGGCTGGAAGCTTGCCGGTGGCACTCCCATGGAAACCATCGATGAAGTTCCTCCCGCCAAGGACGGCGACGCCACGGTGCGGATGCTCACCACCGAGGCAGATCACAGCGACATCCGGATTGCCCTGCAGGACAACATCAAGGGCGCCAAAAAATCCATCTACATGGAAGCCTTTGCCCTGTCGGACAAGGAAACCATCGGCAACCTCAAGGATGCCGCCGGCCGAGGTGTTGATGTGCGGGTCATCCTGGAGCCCAGCAAGCCCATGTTCTTTGTCAACCGCAAGTCCGCGGCGGAACTTAGAGAGGCGGGGGTTAAGGTAAAATGGTACGACATCGATGTTGACCGCCGGGAAAAGCTCCACGCCAAGCTGGCAATGTTTGACGAGGAAACTACTTTTCTGGGGTCCGCCAATTTCTCCAAAATGGGACTTGATGTCCACAAGGAAGCCAACGTGGAGGTCATATCCAAATCAGTGGGCAAGGCCTTCAACAAGATGTTTATGGATCACTGGGATAACAACACCCTGAAGGAAACTCCCAACCTCCCGGACTTCAACGAACGGCCCCCGGACAGGCCCACTAAAGAAGTCCTTGGCCGGGAACTCTACCGTTATTTCACCAAGAATTTCAACCCCTCATCCACCAGAGTCTTTGCAGGAAAACGCAGGGATATGGTGGTGGAGGCCATTGACAAATTTGACAAGACCGACAAACCCGCCCCGGTACGCAACCTTGGCGCCCCCGAGGGGACTGTTCCTGACGAAGTTGAAATGGAAACCATTGGGGATCTTGCCTCCTTCTTTGGAAACATCAAAGACTTCAAGATGTATCCCACCTTTGAAGACGGCAAGACCATATACTGCGCCCGGGTTGAGATGTCCAAAAAAGGTTACGACCTTCACACAAGGGTTCCCCAGCTGATGGACGACATGGTCAAGGACATCGGCACCAAGGACATTCAGGACTTTGTCAAGAAGGCTATGGAGCATTGCCCTGAGGGCTTCCTGAAGGCTCCTGCGGCATCCAGCGGCCGTCATCATCCTGCCGACGAGGTTGACCCCAATATGGTGGATCTTTCTCCCAACGCCGAGAAGCAGGAATACAAGGGCGGAGGCCTGGTGCTTCACACAAGACGGGTTCAGGTTATGGCAGGCAAGCTGTGTGATCATTACGGCATCGAGGGCCGGGAGAAGGACGAAATCCTTGCTGCAGCGGTCCTCCACGACATGATGAAATCCGTTGACATGGACGAGATGAAAAAGGCGATGAAAGAAGGCACCGAGATTCCCTTCGAGGGCCATACCCGCCCAAACCACGGCCATGTTGCATCGGAATGGATCAAGATGATGGACAAATCCCCAGGCCAAAAGCTGACAAAAAATATCGCCAAATACACCCAGAACCATATGGCGGTATGGAACAAACCCGAGGAAACCCCGCCCACAATTAAAGGCGAATTCATCATCTCCATGGCAGACTACGCGGTAAGTCAGAACGAATTTTACCTGAGTGTCTGATAACAATTGTTTTAAAAAGACGGCGTCAGAGCCGTCTTTTTTTTTCGGTTCAGCAGGCTGATTAAAGAAGGATGTATGGGGTTTTCCATTAAAACATGCACGGTGCGATAAACAAATGGGGGAGAGAGTATGAAGAAAATTGCAATCCTCACCGGGGGAGGCGACGCTCCGGGGTTAAATGCGGTGATTAGGGCCGTGGTCAAGACTGCCATTCTTCACTATGGCATGAAGGTAATGGGGGTGGAAGACGGTTTTGACGGTCTTGTAAAACCCGGCAAGATGAGAGAGCTTACCCTGGACAGTGTTAACGGAATTCTTCCCAAGGGAGGAACCATTCTGGGGACCACCAACCGGGGGAATCCCTTCGCCTACAAAGTGATGGAAGGAAACAAGGTGGTGGAAAAAGACTATTCCCAGATAGTCCTTCACAACATCCGGGAAGCGGGAATTCATGCCCTTATCGTTGTCGGTGGCGACGGAACCCTGGCCATCGCTCAGAAGTTTTATGAACTGGGTCTTAACATCGTGGGGGTTCCCAAAACCATCGACAACGATTTATGTGCCACCGAGTTTACATTCGGTTTTGACAGCGCAGTGGATGCTGCCACTGATGCAGTGGATCGGCTTCACGCCACAGCAGAAAGCCATCACCGGGTGATGTTCCTGGAAGTGATGGGCCGGAATGCCGGATGGATAGCCCTTTATTCCGGGGTTGCCGGCGGAGCTGACGTGATATTGATTCCGGAGATACCATACCTGGTTGATGCAGTAATCAAAAAAATCGAAGACCGGAGCCGTCGGGGGAGCAAATTCAGCATTGTGGTAGTTGCCGAGGGCGCCAAACCCCAGGGAGGCTGTGAGCAGTATGTGGAATCCAACGATAAGTTGGGCCCCAGAAGGCTGGGAGGAGCGGCGGATCTGCTGGCGGAGCATGTATTTATTAAAACCGGTTTTGAAACCAGAACCACAGTTCTGGGACACCTCCAGCGGGGAGGTTCTCCATCGGCTTACGATCGAACCCTGGGGACCCGCTTCGGAGCCGGAGCCGTGCGTCTGGTTTCCCAGGAGAAATTCGGCTGGATGCCGGCTTTGGAGAATGGAAAAATTTATTACACAGAAATCAGCAAATCCATCGGGGCTTTGAAGACAGTGGAACAAGACAACGATCTTCTTGCATCGGCCCGGGAGATGGGAATATCATTTGGAGAGGCGGTGGATGAATGTCCCAGATGCAATTAAAACAGATAAACTGCGGTTCCTGCGGTGCGCCCATGGAGGTGAAGTCCGCTTTCACAAAATCGGTGGTATGTCCCTATTGTGACACATCCAACATCATCGAGGATCAGGGGGTTGATCCCACCGGAAAGATGGCAAAATTAGCGGACTCACGATCCATCTTTGCCATCGGACGCACCGGCACCATGCGGGGCAAAAAATTTGAAGTCCTGGGCCGGCTTCGTTATGGTTATGACGAAGGCTTCTGGGATGAGTGGTTCCTTCAGTTTGATGATGGTCATTGCGAATGGGTCACCGAGGAGGAAGGAGAGCTTTCTTCTTTCCAGAAGGAGTTGCTGACTCAACCCATCGAAAACATTGACCGGCTGAGAGTTGGACAGATGGTGGATATTGAGGGCAAGAGGGTTTTTATCACCGAGCTGACCGATGCCACCATCCTGGGAGGCGAGGGAGAACTGCATTACCGGGTAATTCCCGGCAAGGAGCTTCTCCATATGGAGGGAAATGCCGGCGGAAAGCTAATTTCTCTTGAAGTATGGCCCAGGGAGATAGAAGTTCATACCGGGGGCCCGATACTCTACAAGGAAGTTATAATGAACAAGGAAGAATCTCCTTATTAGGATTGTGGCCGTCCCGGAAGGGAATTGAGCAACCTCATAGAAGATTCTATAAAGAAATTGAAAGGATGATTGGGATGGATAGAGTAGTTGCCCTTTTGCTGGAGTTTGTAAAGGTTATTGCATGGTCATTGGTTGCATCATTTTCCATGAGTATTTCTCTGGGAATCCTTCTAAAAGTATATGACATGATGACCCCAATCAATGAATGGGAAGAGATCCGCAAGGGAAACATCGCCTGCGCAATTATCATGGCGGCGGTGGTTTTGTCTTTTGGCATCGTTGTGGCCATGGTGGTGTCTTCCCCGGATGCAGCCTCCCTGGTTAAATAAGTACCTTTTAATATAATTTAACAAACTTAACGAAACCCCGTCAGGGCAAGGATTTCCTTGCCTCTTGTTTTTCTGGTCGAAGGAAAAAAAATCCCAACTGGGAATAAAATGGAGAGGGGCGTATTATTGGCTTGCTCCTGCTATCGGAAGAAACCCCGGGATATCTAACAAAAATCCCCAGGCAGGGCCTGGCAATTAATAAAACTCCTTTGCTCCACTTCGTGGGGAGTCAGGCTTTTCGTCCCGGCAAAATTCACCGGGAAGCCAGGGTTTTTTGTCCCGGTATTATAGATGTTTTGATATGAAGGCAGTCTGTGTGCAATTGAGGAAGAAATACCGTCAATTGAATTGATGTGAGGTAGCTTGAGCCGACAAGGCAGAAACATACCCGGTAAAAAATCCCCCGGCAAAAAATCCGGCGGTTCGGCACGGCTTCTGGTGAAGGGGATGATCCTTGAGCCTGCTGACATGCTGGATATGGCCATGGATATTTTTCTGTATGGTCTGAAGACCTCGTGCACCCTTCCCCTTACAGGAGGCCCCGACACCGCCTGTCAAAGCCCTGAACCGCCCCTTTCAGAAAAAGAACCCGGGAAAGACATACCTCCCACCACAAGAAAAGGGCTTCTTTCCCGCAGAACCCTGCCGTTTGAAGGGCCTGCTGTTTCTTCTCTGGAGCAAGGCTCTCTATTTAGCAGAAAAAAACCAGACCCCAAGAAAAAGCCCGCCACACCGGACAAGGAAAAATTACCAGAGGAAACCCGAGATTCAAAAAATGTTAATAACGAGGCGACTTCGGAATCCGGGGCCGGCCAGGATTCGTTTATCCTGCATGAACTGGAGGATCTGGAAGATGATGCCCAGGCTCAAAAGGCTACGGAAAAAATCCTGAAAACTCCGGCAGACACCCTGCCTCCGCCGGTGGAAGTGCCAGCCATCCCCGTCACTCCCCAAGTTAAGGATCCCCTGGAAGATCTGGAACCTCTGGATATGGATGAAACCGATGTTTCTTTTCTTGCGCCGGATGAATCCCCGGAGCCTTATGAACCTCCTGATTCTTATGAATCCAGCCAACTGTCCCTGCCTTCGGAATCAGAACAAAAAACAGAGGAGATCCCCCAGGAAGAATCTCCCGGAGAAACCCCGGTGGTTTCAAAAAAGCCTTTACCGGAAAAGACATCTTCCGGCACTACCCCCGAGGATGGCATCACTCCCTCGGGTAATCTACGAAAATTTGGAATAGCTCCCCGCAGGGTGGATGCCCGGAAAATTGTGGCAGAGAAGATCAAGCCCCGGCAGAAAAAAGACTCTCCGGCAAAAAATACCGAGGCAACATCCCCCCAGGAGGTTGAGATTCCTGTCCCCAGGGCATCGGGGCTTTCCTTTGCCGACCTTATGGCGGAGATAGAAGAAGAAGACAGTACCGCCACTGACCTGCCTCATGATTCGGGACTCCTGGACGGATACGAAGACATCGCCAGAAAATCCCTTGAAAAAAAAGCTGCAATCAAATCCAGTGAGAAAACCCAAGCCGGAGAAAAACCGCCCGAGGCGGAATTAGTTTCCCCGGAACAGGAGATAGCTTCCTGGGAAAGGCCCACCATCCTTGAAGTTGAGGATATTTTTGAAGACGAGGAGAAAACCGGGATCTCAGTAAAAATGGGTCAGGGCAAAGAATCATCCCCCCTGCCCGAAGATATCAAGATGGCCATAAGACAGAGGATAAATAAGAAAAAGGGTTTTCCAATAAGAACTGGAGATGCAGAGCCTCTGGAGGAGAATATTATCCCTGCCACTTCCTTTGTAAAGTCAGTGGAAGTTTATGAATCGGGAGAACCTCAGTCAACCCGGCATGAGCCCGGCCCCACAAACCTTATAGAACCAGAAAAATCCACCCAGACAAAAAAGCCAGGAGGCTTCATCAATTTTGTCAAATCCCTGAAATCCGGCGCATTTTTAAGATCCATAACCGATTCAACCCACCGGGATTCCCCTGTGCCGGAGCCGCCACTTTCTCAACAGGAAATTCCCCAGGCCCCGGTGGTGATAAAGACTCCAACGATACGAGGCCATGAAGAAAAAATATCACCGGAATCCCTTGAGCCACTGACCGTGGAGCCTGCAGAGATTTCCCCGGAAGAAGCTTCTGTCGGTGATATTTCCCAGACAGAGCCTGAACCTCCGGCCAGCAGTGAAGCCTTTATCGATTTGGATTCGAGTTTTGACATGCCCATGCCCGAGGAGGAAGAATCAGGCATACTGGACTCTCTGGTTGTTGACAGAAGCCAGATTATCGGCCTCGAAGAAGAAAAAAAGAAAGCATCAGTTTTTATTCCCTCAAAGGACACACCGATTACCGACGACATCCCGGTAATAGAAGAGGAATCGCCCCTGGCATCTGCTCCTCCCCCCAGTGATTTTCTTGAAACAC
>CAYNGH010000013.1:0-41038 GCA_964396845.1 uncultured bacterium
AAAACATCCTGACAGGTGCTGGGGTTGCGCCGGGAGCTATTTCAAGAATATTGATCCTCCCGAACCCGGAGAACGCCGAATCGCCGCGGGACTTCTTCTGGACAGGATAGGAGCCAGGGAACAATGCCGGGGAAAGGCTAAGGTATATCCCGGCCATGCTAATTTCATCACCAATCCCGGAGGAGCAACAGCCCGGGAAGTCCTGGAGCTGGCTCGGGATCTCAAGGAAAAAGTCCTGGATTGCTTCGGGGTTCAGCTGGAAGAGGAAGTACTCTATGTGGACCAGGCCCTGTCCCACATATGCCAGGCCCGGGACTGATGTTTAACGCCATGAACTCTATGAAATCAAATAACACAAAGCCTGGAAAAAGCAGAATCCTTGTGGTGGATGACGATGCCATGGTTCTTGAAACCATCGGCTCATATTTCCGCAAGGAGCCGGAATTCGACCTGATCCTCAAAAAGTCCGCCCTGGATGGACTGGATGTGATGAAGAGTCAGGATCTCGACCTGATCATATCGGATCTGAAAATGCCTGTGATAGACGGCATAAGGTTCCTTCAGATGGTTCGAGAGGTGGATCAGGATCTGCCCTTTATTATCCTGTCAGGCTTTCAGGATATATCCCTGGTGGTTGATGCCATGAAAAAAGGCGCCCAGGATTACCTGGCAAAACCTATCCCCCGGGAGCTTCTAATCCATTCCATCCGCAAGGTCCTGCGGGAAACCTCCATGAAAGAAGAAATCCGACGCCTCAAGGACCAGGTGGCGGAACGCTACAGCTTTGAAAATATGGTGGGCACAAGCCCCGTCATTCAGAAAATTTTTGATCAGATCCGGGTTCTGTCGGATACCGATGCCACGGTCCTGATACTGGGGGAAACAGGCACCGGCAAGGAGTTAGTTGCCCGGGCCATCCACCAGCAGAGCAGTCGCCGGGACAAGGCATTCATCAAGATCAACTGCGCAGCCATATCAGAAACCCTGCTGGAATCAGAACTCTTCGGCCACGAAAAAGGGGCTTTCACCGGGGCCATCAAGACCAAGCGAGGCAAGTTCGAACTGGGGGACAAGGGGACTGTTTCCCTGGATGAGATCGGCGACATCAGCATGGGGATGCAGTCAAAACTGCTGAGGGTTCTGCAGGAACGGGAATTTGAAAGGGTGGGGGGAGTGGAAACCATCAGAGTGGATGTGCGGATTATTGCCTCCACCAACGCCAACCTGACAGAAAACATGGAAAAAGGGAGTTTTCGACCGGACCTGTTTTACAGGCTCAATGTATTCCCCATCATACTGCCTCCCCTCAGGGATCGCCTCGAAGATGTTCCCCTCCTGTCAGAGCATTTCCTGAAGGTTTACAACCAGCGTTTCAACCGGGAAGTCAGATCCATATCAAAGGAAGTGCTGGATATCCTGATGAATCATAACTGGCCGGGGAATGTCCGGGAGCTGGAAAATGTCCTTGAGCGGGCTGTAATAGTCTGCCAGGGGGACACCATCACAGCCGGGGATCTGGAACTCCTCACCAGAAACAGGTCTTCAAAGGGCATTGGAAAAATGTCTTCGGGTTCACCGGATAGAATTGATGACCTCAACATCATGGAAAAGGGATATTCCGAGGCCCTCCGGGAGCTTCAGGAGAATCTTGAGAAAAAATATCTGGTGGCATATCTCTCCCGGACCAGGGGAAGCATAGCAGAAACAGCAAAGCTGATGGAGCTTTCTCCCCGATCTATATACCAGAAGATGAAAAAATATAACATTGACAAGTTCCAGTTCAGAAAGTAAGGTTTATCGGGATTATGGATATTAACCTGAGGCAGGAGCTTGCCCAGAACCAGGTTCAACGGATGCAGATGGGGATGCAGATGTCTGTTATTCTGGAAAAACCGGGAGAAGATTTCTGGAGTACTGTCCGGGAAATCGAGAATTCTGAAATATTCTTAAAACTTCACCAGATGGACAAGAGCCGGAAGGTCATATCCATCATTCCCATCAAACGGTTTATTCCCCTGTCGGATGTTCCCGTCCCTGACACCTCGTCATTGATTGATAACGAAGTCAGCCTGGAAGGTTTCGAGGAAATTGTAAGCAGAATCCGCCGACTGGGGCAGGATCGCTTCCGTTGCTTCTTCATCGACGGGGAGGGAACCAATGGTGAGGTTGCCGAGATACTGGGAGTCGCCCCGGATCTGGTCAGACAATTCCGCCATCGTATTATCGACCGGGTCCAGCTTATTGACGCGGTAACGGGAAACAGCCCCTCCCTGAAGCATCCTCGAACCCGGCGAAATGGAGAAGTCACCGCAGAAGTTATCATAAGCAACGGCAAGGTTCATGTTGATTACTCCCGGCATCGGAACCGATACCGCATCAACGAGGATCGATTGTCGGAGCTGATAGAAAAAAGGCATCTCACCGACAAGGAGCTGTCACAATATAAAAAAATCCGCCGGCAGATGGACTGGATCAATTTCCGTTTCGACCTGCTCTACCGGGTTGTAAAGCAAACAGTGGAGCATCAGGAGGATTATCTCGAGGATGATGATCCCCGGAAGCTCAAAGTCCTGGAAATCCGGGATCTGGCAAGAGAACTGGGCGTTGATCCTTCATGGGTTTCCCGGCTTATCCGTGACAAATACATCCGGATCCGGGGACGTGCATTGAAACTCCGGGAGCTTTTCATTTCCAGCCGGGAGATGAAAAAGAGGATGGGAAAAATGCTGTTGAAGAAGGTTCTTCTCCGGCAGAAGGAAAGGCTGGAGAAAAAAATAATCAACCGCCCCTACAGCGATCAAGCCCTCACCAACCAGCTCCGGGGAGAATTCAGCCTGAAGGTGACCAGGCGATCGGTGAACAACTGGCGGAGGGAAATAGAAAAGGAGGAGCCCGATGTCTTTGAATGAACAGAAACTCTGGACGGATCTTGGCCCCGTGGACAGCTTTCCCCTGGGAAAACCCATACCGGGCCGTATTGAAGATGAAGAAGTTCTTGTGGTGAATCTCGACGGAAAGTTTCACGTATTCGAGAGAAAATGCCCCCACCAGAGCCGGTATCTGGATGAATGCCAGATCCGGGAGGGCAGAATTCACTGCATATACCATATGGTCACCTTTTCCCTGGATGACGGGCATATCATCGACGACGGCGGTTATATTGGCCTGCCGGATCTTATAATATACCGGACAAAAATACAGGATGATCGCCTGTGGGCATCCCCCGCCGGGCAGAATCCCAAGGAAGTGATATGATTGGCCTGGTTTGAAGAGTTCTTTGATGAAACATACAACCGGACATATAGTTTTTTAGACGGGGAAAGGACCGGACAGGAAGTGGATCTCATGGAAAAGATCCTGGGACTGGAGCAATCCCACCAGATTCTGGATGTTCCCTGCGGATTCGGCCGTCACAGTGCGGAGCTGACCCGCCGGGGATACACCGTGACGGGCCTTGAACTGAACCAGGAGCAGATTGATGCCGCGGGCAGACTTATGAAAGAACAGGGAATCAGCTTTGAGGTTGTCCAGGGTGATATGAGGAATATTCCCTTTGAGAGCAAGTTTGACCGGGTTATTAATTTTTTCACCGGGTTCGGCTACTTTGACCGGGAAGGGGACCGGAACACGGTAGATTCATTTTTCCGGGCCTTGAAACCCGATGGCATGCTTCTAATCGATCTGGCCAACCGGGATGGTATCCTGGCAAATTTTCAAAAAGATATGGTTCTTCACCTGGAGGACGGAGCCGTCATGGTGGAGAAGAGGGAGTTTGACATTCTCACCAGCCGGAATCACAGCACCCGTATCATCATTGAAACCGACGGCTCAAGGAAAGTCCGCCACATCGACCTTCGACTTTACAGTCCCCACGAGATAAAACAACTCCTTGAAGATGCGGGATTCACAGATGTGAAGATATTCGACGGCAATCTAAAAGAGATCAGTCACACGGCCATGCGGATGATTGCAACTGCCCGCAGACCATAAAATCCGCCCGATGGGAGCATAAAATGAGCAAGACAGAAAAAGAAACCAAAGATATTATCAAAAACCAGGTCACCCTGAATCTTTTCAACCAGCCGGAGCAACCCCTGGACTTCATGCCGGAAGAAGGTAACAAAAAGAACCATCAGTCATTTATCCTGCTGGAAAGAAAGGGCCAGAGAGGTCTTCTTTATGCCGGGGAAAAGTCTGTGTTGGAAGCCCAGGTAAATAAGGCGATGATGCGTCTATCCAGCGACGGATGGGAAAAGAAGGGAGAGGTCCAAATCACAGTGGATCCCAGAACACAGCAGGACAAGGATATTGATGACCTGTTCCGGCGGGATCATATCCGCCTTGAGCTGGGCAGAAGCCTCCTGCCCCTGGTGGATCCCGGCTCCGGCGCGCCGGTGCTGGAGCTGACAAAATCCCTGCGAAAGGATATGGCCAGGGAAACAGGGGTTATCCTGCCGGGTTTCCGGGTAATCGACAACATGACCATCCCTTTTAACAACTATGTGGTCTTCATCAAGGAAACCCCCGTGGCCAGCGGTGAAATCTTCCTGGAACGGTTTCTTGTGATGGGGCCGGGGGAAGCCCTGTCCAATCTCAAGGGCTGGAGTGCCAGGGATCCTGCCTTCGGCAATCCCGCCAAGTGGATAGAAAAGCCGGAGCTGGAAACCGCAGAAAAGGCAGGGTGCATGGTGATGGGCCCCCTCAACGTGATGATAACCCACCTGCGGGAAGCGGTGATGAGCAATATAACCCAGCTGTTGGGGCTTCAAGAGGCAAAACATATGCTGGATCGGCTCACAGAAACCCATCCCGTGGTGGTGGAGGACTTCCTGAAAGACAAAAAACATCTCCGACAGGTTCGAAAAATCCTCCACGGGCTATTGGCGGAAAGAGTCAGTATCCGGGACCTGGTATCCATTATGGAAACCATCGGGGATCATCAGGACAAACTGGAAAAGACAGATTTTATGATCGAAATGGTCAGAATAACCCTGGGACGGCAGATTTGCTGGTCATATCTGGGGCCGGAAGGCAAGATAACCGCCCTGGCATTATCCCGCAAGATGGAGGATAAAATCCAGAACAGCATCCGGGAGACAAAATTCGGCTTCCGCCTGGCCATCACAAAGGAAGAAGCAGACAAAATCATCAGCCATCTCAAGAAAACCCTGGAGGATTACGAAAATCCCCAGGTGATATTCTGCGATCCCCCATCCCGGTCATATTTTCGAAAACTCACCGGGAGAAACTTCCCCGGCCTGGGGATCCTCTCCACCGCAGAGATTGACCGGGTTATTCCCATCGAAATGGTGGGAGAAGTGGAACTGCCCCCGGGAGTGGAGCCTGCCTCCCCTGCCCCGGCAGATAAAACCGAGTCAGAAGATCAGGAAAAAGAAAAAAATCCCGGGGGGCTTTTCGGCCTGTTCAAATAATGCCGGCCCCCACCAAGGAGCAACATGTTAAGAAGCGACAGAAGAGAAAACAACCAGCTGAGAAAATGCACCATAACCCGGCGATACCTGAAGCATCCCGAAGGTTCTGTTCTCATAGAAATGGGAGATACCAGGGTCATATGCACTGCTACTGTGGACGAAAAGATCCCCCAGTGGATGAAGGACCGGGGACAGGGATGGATAACCGCAGAGTATGGCCTTCTTCCCAGGTCCACGGGAGTCCGGGTTCACCGGGAAGCCCTCCGGGGCAAGGTATCGGGACGCACATCGGAAATTATGCGACTTATCGGCCGATCCCTTCGTTCTGTGGTGGATCTGTCGGCCCTGGGAGAAAGAACCATAACCATCGACTGCGACGTTATCCAGGCCGACGGCGGCACCCGCACCGCTTCAATTACCGGGGCCTTTGTGGCCATGGTGGATGCCATCGACTACCTTCGAGAACAGGGGGTTGTCACAACCCGACCGGTAAAATCATACCTGGCAGCGGTTTCCTGCGGTATCGTAGAAGGGGAAATCCTGCTGGATCTCAATTATGAAGAAGATTCCCAGGCCCAGGTGGACATGAATGTAATAATGACCAGCCGAGGCGAGATGGTCGAGGTTCAGGGCACTGCCGAGGGCCGGCCCTTCTCCCGGAAGGAGATGGATCTTATGGTAAACTCAGCTCATAAGGGCATAACAGAACTGGTGGAGATTCAAAAAGAAGTCTTGAGTGACATCAAGGGAATCATCTGGACAGACAACGTCAGCTGACCCCGGGGGTTAGAATCAGATCGCCAGGACAATAGCCGGCAGGATCCCGGCATAATTCATTTTTGCATCGGGAGGGTTCTGACTGCCTTCAATATCGATGGTGCGGGTTTCATCCCCGGTGTTTGAAAGGGTTCCCCTCAGGGAAAGATTGCCGTCACTGTCTTGATAGTTGAGATAAATATTCCAGCTAAAATAGCGTCCTTTGAGTTCAGTCATGCCGTCATCAGAAGCAATCTCATTAACATAAAAATGCTTCTCACCGATCCAGCCTTTCATATGCCGGCTTCCAACAGGGCCGGTCAGGTCAATCTTCACCCTGATTGAACCCCTGGGAGTATTGATTGCTCCGGAAATGACCCAACCCTTGCCATGGCAGGACTGGCTCAGATTTATGTCCGACTGACCCACCTGACCCTTAAATGAAGCGAGGGTGTCTTTTTCGATGATGCTGATATTTACGGCATTTTGTCCTATCCAGCCAGCCATGACACCATTGATGACATGACGAAGCTCAACCCCGACAATACTGGGAACTTTCTTTTTCAGAACAGGTTCTTTCTGAATAACAGGTTCCCTGGAAATCTCAGGGGAAACAGGATTCTCGCCCCTGACATAAACCATGGGGTTCAAGGGCTTGGATAATTTATCTCCCGGAATGAGGGGAGTTTTTCGATTGCCGGTTTTTGAGCGTGACGATTCCAAGGGATGTTTCATCTCCTTGCCGGATTAAGTGCACCACCATCCCCTGTTATCTATATATACTCTTATTGTAT
The DNA here is from genome assembly GCA_964396845.1 of uncultured bacterium. Lineage (GTDB taxonomy): Bacteria > Vulcanimicrobiota > JAJTBE01 > JAJTBE01 > CAYNGH01 > CAYNGH01. The sequence continues at coordinate 6,983 of CAYNGH010000013.1, forward strand.
CATTACCGGGAGCTTTTATCAAATGGGACAGATAAAGTATTATCTGTTGGAAACAAGCAATCAAGGGGTTTGACTTCGCTTACAGCCCAAATTTTAAGTGTTGTTAACAACTAAAAGGGAACAATAACATAAAAATTCCACAAAATCCATCACCAATGACTTTCCAGCCTTATGTCATTCATCAACCCTGGGGCCATGGAGATGACTGCACATGGGACAGCCCGATGACAGCCCTGCCCCGGACCAGCCGGTAATACCGCCGGGGATATTTGTCACGCCGGTTATCCCCTTTTGCAGAAGAATGCTTGATGCGGTGCTGGATCTGTGACCGCTACTGCACATCACATACACGGACTTATCTTTCAGCCGGTCAAACTGAGTGCGGGTATCAGGCACCGGGATATTCACAGCCCCGTCGATATGGAACTTGTTAAACTCTCCCGGGGATCGGACATCCAGAAGGGTTATCTCACGGTTCTTCATGAGGGATTCAAGCTCTATAACCGACAACTGGGGAAGAGATTGAAACTTTCTCCCCGATGTGACCCAACGGTATAAACCCCCATCAAGCCAGCCGGCAATGTTGTCGAGGCCAACGCTCAAAAGACCCCCGGCAGCCTTCTCCACGTCCCCCACATCATGGGCCACTAACAGAATTTTCCGATCCGGAGGGAGAAGCCAGCCCGCAAAGGTGGCAAAGTTGCCTGTTATGTCAATATTTATTGCTCCGGGAATATGCTGGCCTCCGAAACATGCGGGGCTCCTTACATCCAGAATCAGGGCCCCGGCATCGATATGGTTTTGAAACTCCGTCGGTTCCATGGCTTCAATGGGAGGGAGATCCTCCAGGAGGGTTGGCCCCCTGCCGTTAACAGCAGAACAACGGCTGAAGTGATCCGGTGCCTGAGGCATATCCGAAAGGAGAGCAGTCTTGAATTTTTCAAGAGTGTCAGGCTGAATCGACGGGTTGTATTTCCTTTCATAGCCTATGGTGGATGTGCGTTTTGCGCTCATGGCCTTGCCACATAAGGAACCTGCCCCGTGGGAGGGATATACCTCCACATGATCCGGCAGGGACATAAGTTTGCCTATGCTTGCAAAAAGTTTCTCCGCCAGTTCATCAGCCCTGCCGGGAAACAGGTCCGGCCTGCCCACATCTCCCACAAACAGAGTGTCGCCGGTGAAAGCCGCCACAGGTTCATCTCCCCGGGATGTGTCGGTGACAACATAGGTGACATGCTCCGTGGTATGGCCGGGAGTTTCCAGCACTTCAATCGACAAATGGTCAATTTCAAAGCGGTCCCCTTCTCCAACGGCCATGTGCTCAAAAGAAGCCCCAGCGGAACGGGGAGCCACAATCTTTGCTCCGGTGAGCCGGGCAAGATCCATGTGTCCCGATATGAAATCCGCATGAAGATGGGTTTCGATTATATGGGTAATCTGATAGCCCATCTTTTCCGCCTCGTCAATATAAATTTCCACATCCCTGGCGGGATCAATCACAGCACAACTGTTTCTGCCACCCAAGATATAGGACATGTTTGACAGGCCCTTGACAAAGAATTGTTTTATGAACATGGAAACCTCCCTGATTTTTTTAGCCTGATTTATAGTTACTCAAAATGCCGGCATTATACAAATTTTCCCAACCCCGGCCAGATCCTTCAACAGGGAACCATATCAAATTATTCCTTGCACATTATGTTCCGTTCACTTCAGATCAATTAAAGGTTAATCTCTTTGCCGAGGGAATATAAGTAACATATAAACAATATTTAGACAGAGATGATAAACAAATGAACTTACTCATGGTATATCCCCGGTGCCCCGACACCTTCTGGAGCTTTCGAAAAGTACTCCCCTTCATATCAAAGAAAGCCGCTTATCCTCCCCTGGGTCTGCTCACAGTGGCTTCCATGGTCCCCGATGACTGGAACAAACGACTGATTGACCTCAATGTAAGTGATCTTGAAGACGAAGATATTCAATGGGCCGACATGGTGTTCATAAGCGCCATGCTGGTGCAGAAAACCAGCGCCCAGGAAGTCATTGACCGATGCAGTGATGCCGGGGTCAGGGTTGTGGCAGGAGGTCCTGCTTTCACTACCAACAGCGAAGCATTCCAAAGGGTGGATCACCTGGTATTGAACGAAGCGGAAGTTACCCTGCAGCCCTTCATCGAAGACCTTGAATCAGGCCGGGCAAAAAAGTTCTATACCGACACCGCCAAGCCGGATTTGAATGAAACTCCCCTGCCCATGTGGTCCCTGATAGACCAGAATGATTATGCATCCATGGCAGTTCAATATTCCCGGGGTTGTCCATTCAACTGCGAATTCTGCGATATTGTCATCATGAACGGAAGAATCCCCCGCGCCAAGTCGCCCCAACAAATGATCCGGGAGCTGGACAATCTATATGAAGGAGGCTGGAGAGGCTCTGTTTTCATTGTGGATGACAACTTCATCGGAAACAAGAACAAGGTCAAGGAGATGCTCCCGGAAGTGATAAAATGGCAGAAGGAGAGAAAATATCCTTTTTATCTCTCCACCGAGGCCAGCATCAACCTTGCCGATGATGAAGAACTGATGAAGATGATGAGCGAGGCCAATTTCTACAAGGTCTTCATCGGCCTTGAAACCCCATCCGTCAACAGCCTGAAGGAATGCGGAAAATTCCTCAACGCATCCTGCGACCTTGCCGAATCGGTAAGAACCATCCACAGCAACGGGATGCAGGTAATGGGCGGTTTCATTGTCGGCTTTGACAGCGATAACGAATCCATATTTGACAACCAGATCCGATTCATCCAGCAGATCGGAGTTGTCACGGCAATGGTGGGGATTCTCACTGCCCTGCCCCAGACCCGCCTTTGGAAAAGACTCAAGGAAGAAAACCGACTCCTGGCGGACTCCACCGGCGAGAATACCGACGGAAGCCTCAATTTCAAGCCTGTGATTGACAGCAGAGTTCTGATGGAAGGCTACCGGAAAATCATATCCACCATATACTCCCCATCAATGTATTACCAGAGAATCTTCAAATTCCTGGAAAGCTACAAGCCTACTATGAAAAGCCGGCTTACACTAAAACATATCAAGGTGTTTCTCCTGAGCACATGGAAACTGGGAGTTATCGACAAATCCCGGGCTAAATACTGGAAACTTATCCTGAAGACCCTGTTCACAAAGATAAAAGCCCTGCCCACCGCAGTGGAGCTGGCCATATTCGGCCTTCACTTTGAGCAGGTTGCCGATATGATCCTCTCCTCCCGTCAGCCTCTCCACCAGTAAAACCACCGGGGAAACCATTTCCCCGGCCTGAGTGTTATTAATGTTGCCTTGAAAATCCAACAACATTCATTATAACAGGAGGCCAATATGACGGATGATATAAAATCCCTTGACACTGCAACCTTTGCCGGGGGCTGTTTCTGGTGCATGGAAGGCCCATTTCGAAATCTGGAGGGAGTGACATCGGTCATATCGGGATATATCGGAGGACATGTAAAAAACCCCACATATCAGGAAGTTTCATCAGGGGACACTGGCCATTATGAAGCGGTTCAAGTTACTTATGATCCCGGTATAGTCGGGTATGAGAAACTCCTAAATATTTTCTGGATGCAGATTGATCCCACCGACACCGGAGGGCAGTTTGCAGACCGGGGATCTCAATACAAAACCGCCATATTCTTCCACAGCGAAAAACAAAAGGAACTGGCAGAAAAAGCCAAGAAGAATCTTAATGAATCAGGCAGGTTCATGGATCCCGTGGCGACAGAAATCCTGCCGGCATCAGAATTTTACCCCGCAGAAGAATACCACCAGCAGTATCACCAGAAAAACCCGTTCCATTACAAGCTATACCGCCACCATTCAGGCAGGGAATTGTACCTGGATGACACCTGGAGCGACAGGGTATAATAACCGGGGATCCTCAGCCCCATTCAACTGCTCCGGGTCAGGCCCGTTTCCTTTTCTATGAACTCCCCGAGGGTTTCCCTGATGTCATCCCGAACCTTTCGAAAAAAACTGATTCTGTCTTCTTCAGGGCCGGAATATGTCGCCGGATCAGGAAACCCCAGGTGAGTCCGCCGGGCATTCTTCCAGCCGGGGACATAAGGGCAGTTCTGCCGGGCATGATCGCACAGGGTGATGATATAATCAAACTCCACGTGGGAATAATCCCCGGGGCGGTGTACTCCCTGACTCTGTATGTCGATTCCCGCCTCGTTCATTACCAGAACTGCCGTGGGATTTATCTCTGACGGCTCCACCCCCGCGGAGAGAGCTTGGACTTTGCCGGGAAACATGTGATTCACAAACCCCTGGGCCATCTGGGATCGGCAGGAATTCCCGGTGCAAAGGAACATTATCTTAACCGGGCTGTTCATACTTATATTCTCCTTCTTCGGTTTCACCCTTCGGGAACCAGTGGGTGGTTTTTTTGCAAATTTCCACCAACAACAGCATCACCGGCACTTCAATGAGAACCCCCACCACCGTGGCCAGTGCTGCGCCGGACCCCAGGCCGAATAATGTCGCCGCGGTGGCTATGGCCACCTCAAAATGATTGGAGGCTCCCACCAGGGCCGATGGTGCCGCGTCTTCATATTTCAACCTCAAAAACCGGGCTGCAATATATGTGATGAAGAATATCAGCAGGGTCTGAATCAGCAGTGGCACTGCAATATAAAGGATGGTCAAGGGATGTTCCAGTATGAGGAATCCCTTGAATGAAAACAGCAGAATCAATGTGAACAACAACGCCACAATGGAAACCGGAGTGAGATAGCGGATGAACTTTTCCCGGAACCATTCCTCCCCCTTGTTCTTGAAAATCCACTGGCGGGTCAGATAGCCGAAGAACAGTGGTATCACCACATATATCAGCACTGACAGGATAATAGTCTGCCAGGGTATGGGCATGTTGTTCTGTTTCAGGAGAAACCCGCCAAGGGGCGCATAAAGAAACATCATGGCCAGGGAGTTGACTGCCACCATCACCAGAGTGTGGCCGTCATTGCCCCTGGAAAGATACCCCCACATCAGCACCATGGCAGTACAAGGGGCAATCCCCAAAAGTATCGCCCCGGAAATGTAAGACCGGTAAAGCTCCACGGTTTCCCCGGTGGTTGAGAGGATCTCCGTGCCGGGGATATACTCCCGGAACAGATGACCCAGAAAGTAAGTTGCGATGAAAAACATGGTAAAAGGCTTCACCAGCCAGTTTGCCACAAGAGTCAGAATGACCGGCTTCGGAGTCTTGCCAGCTCTTACCACCTCGGCAAAATCGATCTTCACCATTATGGGATACATCATGAAGAACAGACATATGGCGATGGGTATGGACACCTGGTGAATCTCCATGGCTCCCAGCCTGCCGGCAAAATCAGGGGCCAACCGCCCCAGCATTATTCCTGCCCCAATGCACAAAAGAACCCACAGGGTCAGGTATTTTTCAAATATGGACAGGCCCTTTCCATCAGGCTTGCAGTCATTAATCGGACAGCTTTCCATATTCAATCTCCCCTTTCTTGAGCGTTTAATATTCATATTTTCGATAATTTGAAAAATACCTTTTTTCAAGGAAGGAAATTTTCATGTTAAAGAAAATAGTAAAATCATAACATCACTATCCATAAGGATCCGTCAAATGGAAATGAAAGAATACCAGAAGTTTATTATCATACTTGGAGTCTTCCTTGGGGCATTTTATATGCCGGTGTTTGACCCAAATTTTCAAAAAGCCATAATAGAATCTTTCATCCTGTTAAACGACTACGCCCGGGAACATGTGCTATTCTGCCTTGTTCCTGCTTTTTTTATCGCCGGAGCCATCGGGGTTTTTGTCAGCCAGTCATCGGTTTTAAAATACCTGGGGGCAAAGGCGAAAAAATGGATCGCCTACTCGGTGGCCGCTATATCTGGCTGTATTCTGGCGGTATGTTCATGCACGGTGCTTCCCATATTTGCAGGAATATACAAGCGGGGAGCCGGCCTGGGGCCTGCTGTGGCCTTCCTGTATTCAGGGCCGGCCATCAATGTTCTGGCGATTATTCTCACGGCCAGGATCCTGGGATTCCAGCTGGGAATTGCCCGCGCCCTGGGAGCCATAATATTCTCGGTGATAATCGGCATCCTGATGCAGTTGATATTCGGCAAGGAGGAAGACCAGCGCCAGGAAGGGTTCGCCCAACTGCCGGTGCCGGAGGATCCCCGGAGCCTGTGGCAGTATGGGGTTTATTTTGCCTCAATGGTGGGGATACTGATTTTCGCCTCCTGGAGCAAGCCCGACCAGGATTCGGCAGAAGCAGCCAACAATGCTTTTGTGGAATTCTGGCTGAAGGTTCACAGCATCCAATGGTATCTTGCTGGTTTCTTCGCCCTGGTGCTGGCGGTGACACTCTACCTGTGGTTCACAAAGGACGAAATGAAGGAATGGGTGTCCCAGAGCTGGGAATTTGCCAGGCAGATTCTTCCTCTTCTCTTTGCCGGGGTTATGGTAGCAGGGTTCCTTCTGGGCAGGCCCGGCACCGATAACGGAATCATCCCCTCGGCATGGATTACCCAGCTGGTGGGGGGCAATTCCCTCTGGGCCAACTTCTTTGCTTCAATATCGGGAGCATTGATGTACTTTGCCACCCTCACCGAGGTTCCCATCCTCCAGACCCTGATTGGCGCCGGAATGGGCAAAGGGCCGGCTCTGGCTCTTCTGCTGGCAGGGCCGGCTTTGTCCCTGCCCAACATGCTGGTTATCCGGGGGGTTCTTGGCACAAAAAAGACCCTGACTTATGTCAGCCTTGTGGTAATCCTTTCAACTGTGGCAGGGCTGATATACGGGTCAATTTTTTAAGGAGAACACAAAACATATGAATCTTGAAGCATCGGAACTAAAAGAAAAAGTCAGGGAAAAATATTCCAACATCGCCAAAAGTTCAGGCAACTGCTGTTGCGGAGGAAGTTGTTCTAATGCAGAAGTGGCACAAGGCATCGGTTATTCGCAACGGGAAATCCAGAAAGCTCCCTCGGGATCCAACATGGGTCTGGGATGCGGAAACCCCGTGGCCCTGTCCAGTATCAGCCGGGGGGATGTTGTGATAGACCTGGGTTGTGGTGGCGGGTTTGACTGCTTTCTTTCGGCGGAGGCGGTAGGGCCACAAGGCAGGGTAATCGGGGTGGACATGACCGACGAGATGATCCAGAAAGCCCGGAAGAACGCCATGGAGATTGACTGTCAGAACGTGGAATTTCGAAAGGGAGAGATCGAAAATCTCCCCATCGAGGATTCAACAGCCCACAAGCTTATTTCCAACTGCGTAATCAACCTTTCAACAGACAAGCCCCGCTGTTTCCGGGAAGCATGGAGAGTCCTGAAATCCGGGGGGGAGATATTCATCTCGGATATTGTTCTTTCCAAGCCACTTCCCCCGGAGATGAAGGATTCCATCGAAAGCTACGTGGGATGCATCGCCGGGGCTTCCCTGTATGAAGATTATCTGGATATGATTAAAAAAGCAGGCTTCAAAGAAATAACAGTGCTGAAGGATGAACTGTTTCCCACCGGGGGAAACAGTTCCGGCGGGTCATGCTGTGGTGAAGGGCTTGTTCTGGACCAGGTCAGGAGTATCACAGTCCATGGGAAAAAACTGTAACAATAATTCAAAGGAGTAATCAACATGAAAAACATTCTGGTTCTGGGATCTGGATGTCCCAAGTGCAAGAAGCTGGCCCAGATGGTGGAAGAGGTCGCAACGGGAATGGGAATCGATTACAAGGTGGAAAAGGTCACCGACATCAACCAGATAATGTCCTTCGGAGTGATGGTCACCCCGGCCCTGGTGGTGGATGGCAATTTAAAACTCTCGGGAAAACTGCCGGGCAAGGAAGAGCTTGAAAAGTTACTTTCACAGGAATAACAAAGGGAGGCCATCATGAAGGCAAAAAAAGCCATAACCGCGTTTTTACTTTTATTTGTTGGGGTCAGCATCATATATCTGTTTATATCCGGCGGTGTCAAGGCATCCCCCGGTGCCCCGGAATCACCCCGGGTCACATCAGAAGCCGAACCGAAGGAGGATGAGAAAACCGCTGAATCACCCAACCGGGTTGAAGTGATATACTTTCACGGAAACCGCCGTTGCGGGGCCTGCTCATATATCGAAAGCTACTCCAGAGAAGCAGTGCAGGAGAACTTCCCGGATCAGCTCAGAGATGGCACTGTAGTATTCAAGACAGTCAATGTCCAATCAACGGGCAACAACAGATATCTGCAGAAATACGAGATTTCCCACCAGACAGTAATAATATCGGAAATCAGGGACGGCGAGGAAGTCAACTGGCGAAAACTGGATCAGGTCTGGCAGCTGGTCAATTCCCGGCCCCAGTTTGTGGATTTTGTGTCGGCCCAGGTCAAAGAAACAATGGAGAAAAACAATCAATGAATCCAATCATCGTTGCCTCCGGGGGTGCCCTGTGGCTGGGGATCCTCACATCCATCAGCCCCTGTCCCCTGACAACCAACATTGCCGCGGCAACATATATCGGCAGGAGCATCGGAAAAAGCCGGGAAATCATCCTGTCGGGACTGCTATATACCCTGGGCAGAGTCCTCACATACTCGGTTCTGGGGATCCTGCTGGTAACGGGCCTCTCATCGGCCAGACAAATCTCCGGCATAGTCGATGGAATCGCCAACAAGCTGTTGGGGCCAATATTGATTGTAGTAGGAATGTTCCTTTTGGAGCTTGTTTCCCTTCCCTTCTCCACGGAAGCTCCCGGCGGTGAAGCCCTACAGGAAAAAGCCAAGAGCCGGGGAATATGGGGCGCCATGATCCTGGGGATCCTTTTTGCCCTGTCCTTCTGTCCCATATCCGCTGCGCTGTTTTTCGGCAGTCTTATTCCCCTGGCCCTGCAACATTCCTCCCGGGTCCTGTTGCCGGTATTATACGGCGTCGGCACAGGCCTGCCGGTGCTGGTGTTTTCTTACATTGCTGCCTTTTCCGCCCAGAAGATGGCCCAGGCTTTCAACAAAATGCAACAGTTCCAGCTGTGGGCAAGATGGATCACCGGCGGGGTGTTTATTCTGGCGGGAATCTATTACACGGTCATATATATATTCATGAAGTAAAGGGAATCTTCATCGGCACTCAAGTAACAGAACCATAAAAATGGTTTTTTTTTGTTAAATAGAAGTAATACTGGAATAGGAATGAAATTTGGAGTATATGACCACTGAAGAGAAAAAAACCGAAAAAAGTATCGGGCTTTTTAAGATTTTTATTGTCTTTTTCAGGATCGGCCTCTTCACCATTGGCGGAGGGCTGGCCATGGTTGCCGTCATCCGCCATGAACTGACAACTGCCGGGTGGCTCAACGATGATGAGTTCGTTGATTGTTTTTCAATTGCCACGGCACTGCCCGGAGTAATCGCTGTCAATACATCCCTGATTGTGGGACACAAGGTCCGGGGAATCCTGGGAGGCGCAGTTGCAATGCTGGGGGTGGTGATACCTTCATTTGTGGTAATTCTCCTGGTGGCTGTATTCTTACTGAATCATTTTAAAACCCCCGGTATGGTGCTTTTCTTCAAGGGAGCCGGCGCTGCGGTAGCGGGGCTTATTGCATATGTCGCCTTCGGAATGGGCAAAACAATTCTCAGGGGCTGGAAACAGATGCTGCTAACTTGTGTGGGGGTTTTTTTAGGCCTTGTCCTGAAGGTGAACCCCTTGTGGATTATCCTCACATCAGCAGTGGCGGGGTATTTTCTGTGCAACGGAGATTATAATGATACCTCAAATAATTGAGATATACTTCAGCTTCTTTCTCATCGGCCTGGGAGCTTACGGCGGTGGGACCGTGGTTATTCCTCTCATTGAAAGGGAAATCGTCCTTAACCATGGCTGGCTTACAGCCTCGGAATTTGCCCAGGTAATTGCCCTGTCCCAGATAACCCCCGGCCCCATTGCCATTAATGCGGCGACCTTTGCAGGTTTTCACATAGCGGGATTCTGGGGCTCACTGATGGCCACCACCGGTGTTGTCACACCATCCATCATTCTGATGTCTACAGTAATCCACATCCTCAAATGTCTTGGAAGAAACTGCCACATAAACCGCATCCGGCAGGGAATCAAGCCGGGAGTCCTGGCTATGATTTTTCTTGCCATCATATCCATTGGAAAGGCAACAGTTTATAATCCCGCTACCCTTGCCATCGCCACAATCACATTTTTACTGCTTTATTTCCTAAAAAACAGGCTACATCCCGCGCTCCTGATTGTCCTGGCAGGGCTGGCAGGTCTTCTGGTGCTGTGATTCCCGGCTTGAAGGCTCAAACCAGGACATAATCTCACGATGACGGCTTTTCGTTAAAAATATGCACATCCCGCTGGGGATAAGGTATCGACAGCCCCGCAGCTTCCAGTTCGATTTTGCCCTTTTCCATAAAATCAAAATATACTCCCCAGTAATCCTCCACCTTCACCCAGGGACGACAGACAATGTTGACACTGCTGTTGGCCAGCTCCATCACTGCAATCATGGGAGGCGGATCCGAAAGAACCCTGGGATCGCTTTCCACCATATTTTTCAGAACATCCTTGGCTGTTTTAATATCATCATCATAGGATATGCCGAACATCAGATCAACCCGCCGATTGGGAAGATCGCTGAAATTGGTGATGGAATCCGCAGTGATCTTGGAATTAGGAACGATAATCTTCTTGTTGTCAGGAGTGTGAAGAATAGTGTTGAACACCTGAACTTCCTTGATGGTCCCGGTGGTGCCTCCGGCCTGAACATAATCCCCGGTTTTGAAAGGCTTGAACAGAATAATCATCACTCCCGAGGCAAAATTCGACAAAGACCCCTGCAAAGCAAGACCAATAGCCAGGGAAGCTGCACCCAGTATGGCGATGATGGAGGTTGTCTGAACCCCCAGCTTGTTGAGAGCCGCTACAATGACAAAAACTAACAGTGCATAATAAGTGAGATGCTTGACAAAGGATGTGATCATCGGTTCCATCTTTGCTCTGCTGAGCAGTTTTTCAACAAACTTCGCCAGCATCCCCGATACAAAATAACCGATGACAAGAATCATCAGGGATGCCAGCAGGTTGAAACCATACTGAACAAGATACTCATAAACCTTTTTCAGTGTGTCTTCCATAAAAACAGCCTCCTTATTGGGAAACCCCATAACCATATTACTTTAGAGAGATAACTTTTGGGGTCTGTCCCGTATTTGTTGCACTTTCCAAAAGCCTTCTTTGTTTTGTTTGATGGGCTTTTGGTTTTTAAATGGGGAATCTGTAATTAACTTCCATTCAACAGATTTCCTTAAAAACATTTTTTATAACGGCGGTATCAAGGTTAATTGTGGAGGGGCTATATCCCTTAGAAAGCCGGAATTGTTAATCTTCTTCGACATCTCCGGCTTGAAATCTTTGATTCTTATTGATGGATCAAAAAATGCTAGCAGTTTTCTAACGCAGGTTGTTATCCTATCCATCATTCTGGTTTTGATTCTGTTTTCCCAGTAGTCCAGACACCTTTCTATAAGGTCAGACAGATTGGGGGCGCTGGCCTTGGATAACCGAACATTGAATTTGTTCTGGAGCTTCTGGGTGGATATCTCCTGGGCAGTTTTTTTGTCTTTAGTCCCAAGACTGACATAACCGCCTCCCTCTGACCGGAGGTCAAAATAATAAATACCGTTCTTTCTGCGGTATAATTTCATATTTCCTCCCTTTGATAAAGAGAGGCTTGCCCTGCTATAATATAGTTACACTTCTTCTGCGGGTTTGCTTCGGCGGCCCCCGTTTTTCTTAACGAAAAGTCCTGCCCGGGTCATTACAAAAATAGTGGATATTGTGTATAAATTTTACAAAAGTTACTCAAAGTGAAAAGTGGATAGAAGTATGTTTCAGGAAAACTCATCTATCCAAACTCAACTATGAGTAACTCCTGAATCATAACCCGCCAGGTGAATCTCAAACAGATCATAAATAAAAACCCTTGACAAAACCTATCTTATGTCATGATAGAAGGCTAAGCCAGTTTACTGTTGAATAAAAATGATATGCTTTTCAATTGAATTTTCCCATAGCCTGGAGGTTGTATCATGATATGTCCAAGGTGTAAAGGTGAACATCCCGATGATGGCAAACCCTGCCCCCGATGCAATAAAGACAGAGAAATATCCTCACCGGGGAAGGCCGGAAAAACATCCCCCAGAAAACAAAAACATCGTATGCCTCCCCTGTCATTTGAATCCTTGTCATCGAAAAGTCCCAGCAAACCGTCCATTGATGATCAGGGATTCCGCTACCAGATGGTCAAACAACTCTCCACAGGCAAAAACAGCAGGCTTTTTCTGGCCCGGGACAACCGCATGGACAGGATAACTGTGATAAAAGAGTTTTCTCCCGGACCCGGTGAAGATAGTGAGAAGTTCATTTCCAGGGCAAATGCCCGGGCCAGGCAGATATGGGATCTATCCCACCAGAGTCTTCCAAGGATTGTGGACTTCTTCGGGTTGCAGGACAAGTTTTATCTTGTGATGGAATATGTGGACGGGGTCAGCGTCAGAGAACTGGCGGGACGGCGTCAGAACAAACAGGTAACCTTCAAGGAGGCAGTTTGCTGGGCAGAACAGATGCTGAAACTTTTCAAACACCTCCAGTCCCGTCAGCCTCCATTTTTTTCCGGGCCTTTTGATCCCGACAATTTCATCCTGAGCAGTGACGGCATAATTCATTTTGCCGGGTTCAACCTGGGGGAACCCGAGTGTATTGACGAAGCTCACGGCGGTTATTCTCCTCCCGAAGCGACAGCAGGAGAATGGGGGCCTTCATCGGATATCTTCAACATCGGGGCAATCCTGCATACACTCTTGTCCGGAGATGATCCGTCAAGTCGGAAACCTTTCCATTTTCCTCCCATAACTGCATATCGTCAAGACATACCATCACCCTTTGCCAATATGCTGGATCAGATGCTGGCCCCGGCAAAAAGCGATCGATATGCCGATGCGGTATCAGCCCTTAATGACCTTGCAAAGATTTCCGTTCATTCATCAGAGAAAGCAGATTTTGTTTTCAAGAAAAAGGAAGAAGATACTCCCAGGGATCTACCCGAATCTGAAAGCACTATGCAGTCCTTCTGGAGGATTTTCCAGATGGCACTTGGGATCATCCTGTTGCTGGTTTTTCTTTATATGGCATACAGAGCACCCCGCCAACTGGATCAGGCCATTAAAGATCCCGCATCGGATCCATCCACCATCGAGATCACCCCGGTGGATCCTAAGTCCGAGATGGATAACCATCAGCTTTTATCCCAGGCCAGGGATTATTATGAGAAGAACCTCAACTCAAAGACCCTGGAATATCTAAACGAACTGATTTTACGGGATCCCGGAGATACAGAAGCATACTTGCTCAGGTTCGAGGTTTACCACAAGGCCATGGAATACCGTAAAGCCCTGGAAGACCTTAACCATGTCATTTCCAGAGAACCGGCGGTAGTAGCACATTATCACCGCCGGCTGGATTTATATAAAAAGCTGAAGATGAATCACCTGATCCTGGAGGATCTGGAAGTTATCGTAAGATTGGACGAGAAAAGCCTGAAGGAAAAAAACGAACTGGGCGAGCTTTTATTTGAACTGGGACTCAATGATTACGAAAAGGGCAACCTCGATTCTGCATATGACAGATTTGTTCGAGTAAAAAAACTGAATCCATCAGAAGACAGGCCCGATGAATACATGGCAAAAATACTTGCCCGGAAGGGGGAACAGGCATATCGCCAGCGGGATTATGACGGGGCTGTCAAGTATTTGAACAGTGCCCTGAAGCTTGATGATTCCTTGTCCCAGGCTCACCTGTTCATGGGGCTGGCCCTGAAGAACAAGGGTAATTTCAGCGCAGGAGAAAGACACCTGTTAAGAGTTCTCCAGCTGAACCCCGAGGATCCCAATGCATCTTCGGCCCTGGCGGGGGTTTATCTCGATGTGGGACAGGACTTATATAACAAAAAGAAATACCAGGAATCCATCACATACCTGGAAAGGGTAATTCGATATGAACCGGAAAACACCCGGGCGCAATCACTTATAATCCGGATTTATTCCGAGATGGCCGATACTCTTCAGGCCCAGAGAAAATTTGAAGAATCTATCAAAATACTTAACAGGGTTCTGGAGATTGATCCCTCTTATGCCTATGGATACTACAAGCGGGGAAATGCATATTTCCGGACAGGAATGAGAAGCAAGGCACGGCAGGATCTAAGATACTCCCTTTCTCTTCAGGAGAATCCTTTCTTCAAACATGGCGCTCTGCAACTTCTGGAAAGGCTGGGGGATGACTGACGGCTTCCGCCGGGACAATCAACACCGGGTTTAATCAATCCTGCAGTAGTTATGATAATTGCCCCGGACAATTATTGCCAGCCATAAAGAGGGTAATGCCGGGAAAGAAAGAAATGTTGCTTATGTCCAGTAATGTGGAAAAAATCAGGGATTTCGTCAGCAGAAACCTTCTCCGGCGGGAGGAGGCCATGGAAGGATTGAAACCCGCGCCGGCTCACATGGTGGAGGGACTGGTCCGGGATCTGGAATCCCCCGATGCCAGGGTTTCCATCGACAAGGATCCATACTGGCCCAAGTGGATTTCACCCTGGTGGAAAATGGTGCTTCTCCATGAGATGGGTATGACCCATCGAATCCCTGTAAAAACTGCCGAATATTTAATAGAGGGAATCAAGAACAACTACCTGAGCTACTTTCCTGTTCGAGAGGAAGACCTCCCCAGGGACTGCGATCCTTACCGGGATATTCTCTGTCACTGTGCCATTGGAACCATCACCGGGCTTTTCTGGGCCATGGGTATCCAGGTTAAAAAAAAGATCCCCTGGCTTGAGGACTGGTTTGTGAAATACCAGTTGCCCGATGGCGGTTACAACTGTGATGAACAGGTATATGCCAGGGATGTTCCCCGGAGTTCTTTCCTTTCCACCCTGCCCCCCATAGAAGCGATTTTGTATTTCCGGCAGAATCTTGATGACAGGCATCTGAAAGTGTTGAAAAACGGGGCCGATTACCTGATCCGCCGTCATCTGTGCCGATCCCTTTGCAAGGGGATGTCGGTGATAAAGCCCGGCTGGTTCAGGCCGGTGTTTCCCCGCTATTATGATTATGATGTTCTCAGGGGAATTACCTTTCTCACCCGGTGGGCCGGAAAATGTAACGGACATATTCCCGGGGAATCCCTGGAGGAATCCCTCACCATGCTGGAGTTCCAGCTTGATGAAGGGGGGAGGATTATTCCCCGTCACAGCACTCTGAGAAAAGAAGGAACCCTGGAATACCAGGGAAATGACACGTGGTCCTTTGCCCAGGGAGCTGCGGTCTTTCCCCTGCTGGCAGAGGTGAGCGACAACCGCAAGCCCAACTATTACCTCACCAGGGAATGGTATGACACCCTTGACGGCCTCAGGGATCTGATAGAAAACCACCAGATTACATGATTGTCCAGTATTTTTACATGCCATGTTATCTGTTAGAACATTTTTTCATAAAATGGAAAGTTTTACAGTAAATTCCACATATAATAAGAATAAAAAAAAGTACCTTTGGGGTTTTTATTTATATCTGGGGGTCATCTTTATCCTGTCAGTGATTCCTGTATCCCTGGGATTACCCACAGGAAGCGACAAAATCAAGCATGCCGGGGCTTTTTTTGTTTATTCCCTGCTGATGGACAGGGCTTTTAATTCACCGGAGAGTGGCCTGATAGTATTATCTGGTTTTCTGTTTGGGGCCTTCATAGAGTTTGTCCAGCTTTTCATTCCCTGGCGTCATGGGGAATACTGGGACCTGATGGCAAACCTGGCAGGGCTTTTGCTGGGAGTCCTGATATTGCAACTGCAAAGGAACAGAAAAATTGATGAATCACCAGAGTAACCAGCCAGACAGGCTTTATACCCTGACTTTCCTGATGATGACATTTATGAACTTTCTGTTGCTCACTGGTGACGGCCTTTATGTGCTGTTTCCTCTTCAGCTGGAATCCTTCGGCTTTCGGGAAACCCAGGTGGGTCTGGTAATGAGTTTTTATTTTGTTTCCGGCATGATTGCCCGATTCCTGGGAGGGCCTCTCATCGATCAGCTGGGACGGCGGTATTGCGCAAGAATGGGGATCCTCATATCCATGCTTTGCCTGATCCTGTATTTCCTGCCGGAAACGATTCTTCTGCCCCATAACATTTATGGCATCATTTATTTTATAATATTGCGGGCGCTTCACGGCCTGGGGCATGGGATTTATTTCACCTCGGTTTTTACTTGGGCAGCGGATTATGCTCCCAAGGGTCGGATGGCCGAATCAATCGGTGTTTTCGGCATATCCGGTTTGCTGACCATCTCATCAGGTTCTTTTCTGGGAGAATGGATTCTGAAGCTGTATAATAATGACTTCGTGTATATTTTTCTGGCCCATTTTATTCTTGCCCTGACGGGATATATTCTCTCCCGGTTTATGAAGGATGTTCACTCCGGCACCGACAGAACAGTAAAGCAGGGCATTGCTGTTCATATAAAAAAACCGCCGTTCCTCAGGGCTTCCCTGGCAGCAGCTCTTTTCGGCATGGGCATGTCCGGAGTGTTCACTTTTATGGCTCCATATACCAGGTTTATTGGAATTGGCGATGTATCATACTTTTTTACAGCCTATGCTGCCTCAGCGGTGATATTCAGGCTTCTGTCCCGGAAATTCGGAGATAGACTTGACAGGAGGGCCACTCTGGTGCCGGGCTTCCTGTTGCAGGCCACCGGCCTCTCTTTTGTTTATATGGCGAACACCCAGGGAAGCATTATGATACTCGGCATTATTCTGGGTTGCGCCCATGGGATCCTGTTCCCTCCCCTGTCAACCCTGATGCTGGATGCAGTAGGTCAGGAAAGTCGCGGGACCGGGACAGGACTGTTTAATGCTTCCATGGACATCGGAAACATGTCCGGGGCATATATGGCAGGGGCAATGGCTGATTTCTGGGGATTCGGAGCAATGTACTGTGCTCTGGGGATGCTGATAATCCTCGGGTTAATAATATTTTACCTGACAGCAGGGCCCGATGGAAACAGAAGCCTCCCGGATATGTCCCGGCAAGAAGGGGTTCAATCAACATAAACACCATCCCATCCCATGCAATGGTGACAGATTAAGAGTGCCACAATGAAAATAAAATCGATAATTCTGCTATCCGGCTCTTTTAAAGGAGATAATATCCCCCTGCAAGAAAAAATTTTATCATGTCGGTTTTTCCTGCAGAGGGTCTTATTCCCCCAGGAAACACATCCATGTCAATGATGAAATGAATCGAAATGTCGGGGGTCAGTTGAAGCTGAACTTGAAAACAAAAATGATCCTGTGGATATGGGGCGCATCGGCCTTAATCCTTTTTTCACTGCTCCTGTCCCATTTTTATTATTCAAGGGACCTGCTTTGTTCATCAATAAAAGAAAATGCTGCAAACATGGCCCGATATTATGACGAGAAATTTCAGAAGCATTTTATCCGGACAGAGATGGTCCCTAAAATGACCGCAGATTATCTGGTTGCCTGCCGGGATCTCAAGGATGAAGACCTGAGGGTTTACCTTGAAAAGGTTCTCCAGTCGAATCCCCTGGTTTTTGGTGCCGCCATTGCATTTGAGCCAGATGAATCCCGGCGTTTCGCTCCTTATTGTTACCGGGAAGGCAACAATATCCTCTATCGTCCCCTGGACCAGGCAGAAGGATATGACTATGAGAACAGGGACTGGTTCCGGGGACCTCTCCGGGAAGGCCGGCCCCGATGGTCAGAGCCTTACCTTGACCGGGGCGGTGGCAATGTCATGATGACCACTTATTCGGTTCCTTTTTACCGGGATGATGGCCCTTCCGGGGTTGCCACCGGTGATCTCTCCCTGGAGTATCTCGCCGGCAGAATAAACCGGGTCAGGCTGTATAAGACCGGCTATGGTTTCATGGTCAGTCCCGAGGGTCGCTTTCTTTCATATCCCCATAAGGATCAGCTCATATCGGGGAAGATTCAGGATCTGAACCGTCAACTAACTGAATCGATTTTCTCCGGGGGCGGGGGTTTCGTGGAAGCTCCAGATCCCCTGAAGGGCCGGAAGTCATGGATATTTTACGAAGATGTTGGAGATACGGGGTTCGTGGTGGCTTTTGTATATCCCGAGGATGAAGTTCTCCAGGAAGTGCGGGTTCTGCAAAGGAGCACTCTGATTGCAGGAATCATCGGCCTTTGCGGGCTTCTGGTGCTGATTATTCTTATCGCCGATTCCATAACCGGGCCTTTGTCCCGCCTGATAAATGGGGTATCCATAGTGGCCACCGGCGACCTTGATCACAGGATTCCTATGGATACCTCCACCCATGAGGTGATTCTGCTGGGTGAATCCATAAACCAGATGACCGGGGATCTGAAGATGCACATAAACAAGATTCGCTCCATCACTGAAGAAAAAGAAAGGATCTCCCGGGAGCTATCTCTGGCCCGGGAAATCCAGATGGCGGCAAGTCCCCGGAATTTTCAGGATCTTCCTGCCAGGGGAGGTTTGATAATATATGCATCCCTGATTCCTGCACTGGAAGTGGGAGGGGATTTTTATGATTTCTTCGCTCTTGATGACAACCGCATCGGTATTGTCATAGGCGATGCATCGGGAAAGGGAATCCCCGCAGCCCTGTTTGTGACAAGGAGTATGGCCTATCTCCGATCTTCTGCCCTGGCAGGGCTGAACCCGGGAGAATGCCTGGAGTCGGTGAACCGTCTTCTTTGCTCCGATGACAACCTTTCAATGTTTGTCACTCTGTTTTACGGTATTCTGGACCCCTCCACCGGCAGTCTGGAATATTGCAACGGAGGCCATATGCCTCCATTCATAACCAAAGAAGATGGCGAGGTTGCCTTTCTTGCTGAGCGGGGTGGCCTGGTGCCGGGAGTCATGGAATCAGCCTGTTACAGGGCCAGTGCTGTCAAAGGAGTGACGGGGATTTTTCTTTATACTGACGGAGTGACCGATGCTGAAAACTCCCGGGGAGAAATGTTTTCCAATACCCGGTTGCAAAAGGTCCTGGGGGAGATAAAATTTGACAATCCCCGAATCCTAATCAATCATGTGAGCCAGGCCCTGAAAGACTTCTGCGGTGATGGGCCTCAGTCGGATGACATCACCATGCTGGCTGTTGCCTGTGGCCGGGGAGGTGAAGATCATGGCTGAAGAACCGGTATTGTGGGAGTTTCAGAACTCTCCCCGCTGGTCTGACGGGCTGGATGGTTTCATCTCCCGTCTTGAAAAGAGTTTTTCTCTCAAGGACAGGGACCTTATGGAAGTCCGGCTGATTATTGAAGAGATGCTGGTAAACATCACCACCCATGGAAACTGCCGACAGGTTCGGTTGATGGCCGGCCCCGCCGACGGGGAAAGTATGATTGAAATACAGGTGATGGACGACGGCATCCCTTTCAATCCTCTAAATCATCCACCGGCGGATCTGGAGAAACCCCTCGAAGAACGGCAACCGGGTGGGATGGGGATTCACCTTGTACGGAGCCTGGCCGGGGATATGACTTATCACCGCAGGGAGCCATGGAATGTTGTAACTCTCAGGAAAAATTTGTCGGACAGGTAAAAACCCCGGAAAGGTTGAAACAGGGCAGTATATGTGTTAACTCAGCCTGATCTTTAAAGATGTTTTTGCATTGTGGGCCTGGTAAAATCGATACTCTCATAAAATTCGCCTGTGGAGGAAAAATGGACCTGATCATTAAGAACTGCCGTATTATCACCGGCGACGGAGTCACCGACATTCCCCGGGGCGCGGTATTTATCCGGGGTGGCCGGATTGAAGGGGTGGAACCCTTGAAAGACTGCAGGGAAATCTCCGCCGGGTCAAAGGTGATTGATGCATCAGGCCTGCTACTCTCCCCCGGTGTGATAAACGGCCATTGTCATGGCTGTACCACCGGCCCTCTGTTCCCCAGCGGTTCAAGGCCCCTTACCCTCCAAAAAGCCATCTCCAATGCACGGTTTATGCTCCGGCAGGGAGTGACAAGTCTGGTGAATCTCTGCGGTCTGGGGGACATGGATGACATTGTTGAGGTGGCCAGGCAGGTTCCTGTAAACATTATGACCGGCACCTGTCATTTGCCTTCAGCGCTGATCTCGGCACGGATGGTTGACGGACATGGGCTTTCAAAAACCGGGGGCCCGGACAATGACAATGTTGAAACCATGTTGTCCCGGGGCGCCGTCGCCATCGGCGAGATGGGAAGCGGTGCATCCCTGGGAGGCGGTGTCACCGAATATAAATACATCCCCGGAGCAGTAAGGGAATCAACGGG
The DNA here is from genome assembly GCA_964396845.1 of uncultured bacterium. Classification (GTDB taxonomy): domain Bacteria; phylum Vulcanimicrobiota; class JAJTBE01; order JAJTBE01; family CAYNGH01; genus CAYNGH01. Next base: position 27,402 of record CAYNGH010000013.1, read on the forward strand.
TATCGTTATATCCCCGGCAGATGCCCGGGAAATAAAAGAAGCGGTGGTGGGCAGGAAAGTTGTTCCCGGTGTGGCGGATAAAGGTCAGTTGAAGGAAATAATGGATCGGCTGGGGCTGTCCGGCAGGATAAATATCCATCAGTTGATAGAAACAGTAGAGAAAATTGCTCTGGAGCCTGTTTCTGTTTCCCTGGACAGTTTTGACGAGGCATTTGAAGTTGCCCAGAAAACCGGTGTCACAGCAGTCTTTCACAACTCCATCGTATCCGCCCCAAGGCTTCTGGACCTTTGCCACAGATATGAGAACCGAAGTTTCACCGTGGTGGCGGGACACAGCAATCATCCGTCCTTTACTCCCCAAGAGGCGGTGGAATATGCCCGGGAACTGCGCCGGGCAGGTGCGGTGATTGATATTTCCACCCTGGATTGCATCACAACACGGTGGATGAACGGCCCTGACAACATTGAAGCTCTGGCCCGGGAAGGCTTGATTGACACTATTTCCACCGATTACGGCGGTGGTCACTGGGACGGCATACTGGAGGGAGTTCATTTTCTTGTGAACCGGGGATACTCCAGCCTTGCCCAGGCTGTGGCCATGGCCACGGGAAACGTTGCCGGAGCTTTACCAATGGCGGCCCCCGAAAGGGGATATATCAGAAAGAGTATGATTGCTGATATGGTGCTGACGGATCCCTTCAATCCGGGCCGGGTCGAGATGGTATTCGTCGGGGGGAAGACGGTTTACGACGCCTCCCGGGGTATATCGCCACGGGCCTGTTGATCCCGGCTCCTGCCCAGGAGAGAGAAGACCAGGGATACGATGCAGAAGATTCCTCCCAGATAATAGGCCTTCACAAAAGCTGATCCCAGAATCACCCGGTCGTGGCTCATATCACCGGTACACCCGGGGACAAAGCTGTTGAAGATCATCTCGAAAATCACAACCCCTGCAACAAGGCTCATATATATCCCCATGCGGAAAAGACCCGACACCACGCCATGTTTGCCCCGGGGCGCCATACCCAGCACCAGGTTGTTGTTGGATGGAATAAACAGGGCGTAAGCTACTCCCAGGGCAACAAGAAAAACAATCACCGGTATCAGCTGACCGGTTTTCAGAGTTAGAGCAAACCACCCGGAGGCCACGGCGCCGATTACCATGGCCCATGTACACAACAGCCGGGGGCTGACCCGGTCGGAAAGCTTCCCGGCATAGAGGCTCCCCGCCATGAATGTCGCCGCGTAAACCAGTATCACCAGCCCCGCAACCTGGGGCTTGAGGCCAAGGAACCGCTCCAGGTAGAAGGGCATCAGAAAGTTGCTCCCCGACTGAAAAGCCACCGCAAAACAACTGGCCAGGTTGCCGAAGGTAAAAGCCCTGTCCCGGAAAAGCCCAAGGTCCATCAGGGGATGAAGGGTTTTCATCTCCCACAGCAAAAAGAATATCAACAGAAACAGGCCCCCGAAAAATGTTGTGAGGATAATCGGTGATGTCCATCCCATTTTGTTGCCCATATTCAGGGAGTATATAAGGGTTGAAAATCCCGTGAACACCGACACTGCGCCGATACTGTCAAATTTATCCCGGGGTTGATCTCCCGGCCCCGGAGAGTCCGACGGGATGGCATCGTGGCAGTACCATATGGCCAGAAGACCCGTGGGAATGTTGATAAGAAAAATCCAATGCCAGGAAGCATAACCAGTGATTATCCCCCCCAGGGGAGTTCCAAGGATTATCCCCAGGGCTGCTGCGGTGGAGTAATATCCGAAGGCGGTTCCCCTCTGGCCTGGAGGCAGAAATCTGGGGATCATTGCCGGGGCCATTCCCAGAAGCATGGATCCGCCGACTCCCTGGAGGAACCGGGACAGGACAAGCATGTATATCCCTGTTGACAGCCCGCACAGCAATGACGAGAAGGTAAAAATCCAGAAGCCCGTTACGAACACCCTCTTGAGGCCGATTCGATCCCCCAGACGGCCAAATATCAGCAGAGTGCCGGTAACCGCCAGCAGGTAAGCCAGCACCACCCATGATATTTTGTCAGTTCCCACACCGAAATGCCGGGATATGGTAGGGAGAGATATGTTGACAATATAAGTGTCCAGGGACACCATGAAAGAAACAAAGGCGATGCTGAAAATAATCCTGAAGTTTGATTCTGTTGCGGGTTTTGACCTGGCGTCTTCTCTCATCACTGGTTTCCCGTGGTCACGTAACGGATCAGCCCCTGGATATCCCTGGCATCGATTCCCATGGAAACAAGGTTTCTCCCGCATTCCCGGTAATCTATCCCGTTGGCCATTGACCCTAACTGGATGATGCAGTCGATACCCGGGGTTTTTATCCCTGCCACCCTGGCGATGGATGCGGTGGGAACCAGGCTGTATGGGATCTCCTCGGATATATACCGGTGGTTCAGATTGTCAGGAGAAAACTGAATCTTGTAGGCATCCACCGTCATCACCGTTTCATATGCATTTTTACCTCGGATTCCGTATATCAGGTCATAGGTTTCAAGGAAGGACAGGGCCTCGCAATGGAGGGCCCTGGCCACGGAGATGCGCTCCCTGTCAACAGCCTCAATTGTCCGGCCCACCGACGGGGTTATGTCGTAATGAGAATTGCGGTAAGGCCCCATCTGCTCAATACGACTGGCGTTCATCAGGGTGGTCACAGGGTGCAGGGTCATGCCGATGTCATCAAGACTTGTCTGAAGGACGTTCTGGCAAGGGGCATATTGAGAAAAAAGTTCGTAGAGGGTCATCAAGGCCAGTGCAGTGCGGTTTGAGGGAAAAGCTGCGAACTGAAGCTCCGACTTGACTGCTTTGATTTTGACATGCCCCGGCCCCTGTATCTTGGCGGCATATAGCAGGGTATTGGTTTCGCCGATGGTGACTTCTCCTTCCCGGCCAGCCTCTTTCATCATTTTATGAAATTCCATGGAGGCAAACTTCCCCGGATTAAAAACCACTATTTGCCCTTTTTGAGCGTATTTCACCATCTCTTTCATATAGCCCCTCTGGGCAAAGGCGGGGACTACAACCAGCACCACCTGCGCGCCGTCCAGGGCCTCGGCGATGTCGGTGGTGATGGTGTGAATCCTGGCAAGACCCGGTTCAATTCCCGAGGCTGTCTTCCCCTCCAGAAAAATTCCACCCAGTGCCCGGGTTATGTGAATGTTGGAGGCATGATCCGGCAGTGCTGCCAGTCGCACCTGATGACCGGTCAGAGTGAGATCTGCCGCCATAGCGTTTCCGCCATGTCCTGCGCCAAGAATGGCTACATTCATAATACTTCCTCCAGAAATCAATGTTGAAATTCAGGGTTATTTCAAGTGAATTATTCATGTTTCTACGGCTGTGCAGGAAATCATTCACTAAAGGGAAAAAATCAGGAAAGAGGTGAATATGATGTGTGTTGAGATGAAAGTCATTGATGGAATACCGGTAATAAGCCTGAAGGGGCGAATCGATTTTAAAAACTCTGGAAAAGTGACAGAAAAGATGGACAAGGCCGCCGATGAAGGAAGCCAGTTGGCGGTTGACTGCACTCATTTGGAATACATCAGCAGTTCCGGCCTCCGATCCATACTTTTGTTGATGAAGAAGATGAGCAAAATCGGCGGAAAGCTTGCCTTCTGGGGAATCAACCCCGACATCATGCAGGTTCTTGAGATGACCGGCATAAAGGATCTCATGATCATCTGCAATAATCAGGACGAAGCAAAGGCAAAAATCACCGGTGAATAAGCTCCCCTTCCTGCCGGGGATAACCTGTGCCGGGGTTTGTCATTCTTTTAAATAAAAAGCCCGCAGTTTTAATCCTGTTGAACAGAACTGCGGGCGAGAATTATTGCCTGGTTTTAATCCACTATGATGGGGGTTCTCATCATTTTAAATTTCCCTGAAGGTTCCTGATAAATTTCTGCTTCATATGGAATATTTCTGGATTTAAACAGATTCTGGGACTTAATCAAGGGTTGCTGGCGCACCAGTCCTTCCTGATGAGTTTTAACCAGGCCATTGATAGTGGCGCTGACCTTGTTCTCATCTGCATGATCTGCGGTAACCCCAGCCAGTTCTCCACTGGAATTAAAGGACAGGGTAACACCACGGCCCACATCGGCAAAGACCTCGGCTCCCCGGTGATCGATTCCAGTTTCTTTTGTCAGGTTGATTTCCAGGGATCCTTCAAACTGGATGAAACGGTTGCCATACTTGTCGGTGTTAATTGTCACCTTGTCATATTGGCCGGCATCCAGCCCCAGGCGATCCTGATGTTCCTTGAGAAAGTCAAGGGCTTCTCCTTGGGATTCCGGGGTTTTCTCCAGAATAACTTCCCTGGACAGTGCCGACAGTTTCTTCTCTTCCTGAATATCCTGTGCTGTAATCAGCTCACGGCTCTGGAATATCTTTGAAAGCATTTCATTGTTGGCGCCGTCATTTAGAAGTTTATCAGCCTGGAGCATGCATCTGGCCATTGCCCGCAGATTCGTTCCCGTAGGAGCCGACAGATCCACAGACTTGGTGAGAATTCTGCCCATTTCATGTCCGCTTTCCCCAAGGGCTTTCTTCATCTGCTGTGAGTCTGATCCCTGGGGAGCTTTCTGGTGAAAAAGAGCTTCGATGGCATCGTAAAATGCTCCCGTCAGAATCCGGGAAAAACTGTGAGCCCCTGATGAAAGCTGGTCATCGGGAGCCTTGTCCGGCAGTTCCGAGGGAGAAATGTATTTGAACTGATTTCGGGCATCCCGGATGTAGGTCTTGTGATCATCCGCCGGGTCATCATTCATCAGCCGGATGGCGGCGCCAAACTCCTCACCGACGGCGGACAGGCGGTTCATCTGGCGAAGATCCCCTCCGGTTTCCTTTACTAACATTTCCAGGTTGTGATCATCTTTGAGGGTGTCCAGCAATGCTGTGCTGTCGGCAAAGGACTCGTGATATGCCCTGGCCTCGGGATCCCATGAGGATAGGAATCCGGGGCGCAAGCCGTCCAGCACTGCATGCCCGGTTTCGTGGGACACAATGTCTGAAGACTGGGAAGCATGAACTACTTTCTCCAGGCCTTCTGACTTGAAAGCCAGAAAAGAGATGCCCCTGCCCCACCGGGAGTAATAAGCATTGGCACCCTCGCCGGCATTGGCGTTGACATTCATCTGGTCCCCGCTGAAGGCCCACTTGAGCTTGTAACCGGCATTCTCCTGATGTATGTTCAAGGAACGATAGCTGACTGCATAGGAACTGACCTGATTAAAACGGGGATCATCAACTTCATAGAAGAAATTCCCCTGGGGATCAGCAATGGCAATGGGGCTGTTTTTATCCTGTGCCCGCAATTGAGGCCCGCTGAGGTTCTTACCTGCAAGTTCCGAACATATCTCCTGGGATACAGGTTTGTCCAGGTATGGATCCTCGGGAAAAGCCATAAACTTTGCTTTGGAGGGGATTTCACCGGTGTTTTGATGCCCGCTGTCTGGGGAAAATGAATCCTTCGGCTTGATTGAATCTTCCTGTTGCCGGGACAGCTTCTCATCGGGTTTTGCAAACCCGGTGCTGGTGGCAAGGCTGATTGCCGGATTATTGGAGCCGATGCTGTTGTTCATATGATTGCTACCTCTTTTAATGATTGGTTGATGTGAAATATGAAAAATAACTGATCTTAAATTATTTTATCATGGTTTATTACCCTCAGCACAGTTATTTTAGTTAATATTTTGTTAACAATTGCCGGATTTTATCTGTTGCTTCAACATCCAGGGGCAGGAAAAATTTGTCGGTTATTATGATAATTCAGTTTTCTTTTTCAGTATTGCTGTGAATAGTTACAGTTTAATACAGATAAGAAAATTGATCACTAATTTTCAGGAGTTATTCAAAGTTAAGCTTAAATGGATTCGTGTTTTAACGAACTCAAATCACACTTCTATCAACTTTCTAATTTGAGTAACTCCTGACTGAAAATATATCAAAGGCATCAGGCAATCTAAGCAAACCGCAATGTTTACGATACTTGAAGATATGTCCAATTGTCCAGATTGTATTATAAATGGTTAATAATTCCGTCGCCTGGCCCCATGGATCCGGCAAGTTTACATGCTTTCCCATGAATTGAAAAACAGGCAAAAACTGCCGGCATGGTTTTTCGATTTAATTTTCTGTCAGGGTCTTGACATCATCAGGGGGTTGTGGTAAATTATTTCTGCGCTGGAAAGGGCCATTAGCTCAGTAGGTTAGAGCGCACCCCTGATAAGGGTGAGGTGTGTGGTTCGAGTCCACAATGGCCCATTATATGAGATGTTGGGTAAGCCCCAACATCTGAGTTTATTCGGGGTTGTTTATCAGAATTTTTCAAGGCTTTTTCACGGGGTTGTAGCTCAGCTGGGAGAGCGCCTCCCTTGCACGGAGGAGGTCAGGGGTTCGAATCCCCTCAACTCCATTCCCAAAAGCCCGCCATTTCAAGGGATAGGCGGGTTTTTCAATTCCGGTTCACAAATCATCCACCTGACCTGGTGACAGCAATGACTCTTGGCAATCACAACATTAGCTTTCATCTCCTGAAGCTTGGATCATACAGTCCCACAGTAATATGACATTCATCTGAAAACCAAAGGAATTTATTCCAACAGCAAGGAAGCTATGTCAGACGAAAAAAAGCCTTCCAACGCCAAATGTAAGGGCGTAAAAAAACATGTTATATTGAGGAGAGAAACAATGAAAAGATTCGCAAAAACAATGCTGGTATTCTTGATGATTCTCACCTGTTGCCAGGTTGCATTCTCCAGCAATGAAACGGCAGAAACAGGCAAAGGCGAACAATTAGAACGGATGATGTGGGACTGCATCAAGAATGGAAAATGGGACAACATCGAAAAGATGATAGACCCGGCTTTCCAGTCCAGCCATTCCGACGGCGCCCGGGACAAGAACGAAGAGATGAAACTGATGAAAGAGCTGGAAGTTGACAGCTATGAGATAAATGAGTTTAAGGAAACCCGTCACGGCGACATCATAGTGGTCACTTATTTCATCTCGGTGGAAGAAACCATCGACGGCAAAAGACTGTCAAAAAAACCCGCTTCAAGAATGAGCGTCTGGATAAAAAACAAAGACAAATGGCAGTGGATCGCCCATGCAAATTTGAAGCCGTTAAAATAAAACCAAGTTCTGTTCATAAATTATGTCCAAAATCAAATCCTGATGTGCAGTCTTATGACATAATGCTACACCCGGCAGTTCCGTGCATATTCCGGGCAGTTCTTTAATCTCCAACCCCCGTTAAAAACAAGACCCCACAGGGCAGACAGGCCCATGGGGTCTTTTGTTCGCTGAGCTCCTACCATATTCGCAAACCGACAGCATGTCAGCTCCCGAACCACAGTGCCGGGGAATTATCCCGATAACAGCTCCATAATGCATCCACATCATGTCGGGATTCCGGGATATACCCTCACTGGGTGCGCCAGCCGAGTTTTCTGGCTGTCACAGGAAAGAAAGGCGGTTGAAGCCTGGAATCGGCCAGGTCATCATCATAAGAGTAATCACGGATTGGCGGACGGTAAAAAGTCCTGTAAACCCAGGCTGTAATACCAGGGCCTGCATTGGAATTATCCAGAAGAGCCATATTGGCGTTTTCGAGATGAACCACCGAGCCGGATTTTCTAACAGTAATACTTGACATATTCTCGAGAAAATCATCGGAATTGGCCCAGGTATAGCTTCCCGAATCATCCCTGCCAGTGAAGAGAGGATTGGTCACGCCGTTCCACTCCCTGATGAAGTTGATCTCATCCACCTGGGGCGCGCCATCCACCAGAGCAGCGTTTATCTCGATGACATTATTTGGATCCCCTGGATACCTGGAGGGATCGCTTCCCTGGGGAATAGGGCCTCCGGGTAGCATCCTGTCCTGGTACTCTCCAGAAAGATGATAAATCCTGGCGCTGGTCATCAGGGCAAAGGGCATCTTTGCACTGACTCCGTCTTCATAGGAATCCCTGTCAGGATAAACCATATTCATATCACCCCGGGTATATATGGTACTGTTGGAAACAACTGTCAGAGGGCCGGGGAGTTTCTCTCCATTAATCAGGCGGACGGGAACGCTGGAATATACCAGCCCGTTGGGGGGATATAGAAAAGATGAGATGTCAATCTCCTTCACCCTTTCCAACCTTCCCTCGGCGTTGTTGTAAAACTCCACATCACTGATACCCGGGCCGATGGTGGTGGAATCTACAAGAAGACCCGCTTCCTGACTGAAATAACCGCCGTCCTCAAAAGACTGGAGGCTGGGAGGCTCAACTCTGCCGGCACCAAGACTGCCGTCTAAAACAACTCCTCCCCAGCGGTTCATAGCTCCCGATGACTCGTGACTCCACAGGGGATTATGGCTGTCAAAGGCATTCCCGATACCGCTGTGTCCCTGGCTGTGACCCTCCATTACCACCATGCTGTTGTTGCGGTTCTCAATCCTGACGGTTCCCCCCTGGTCCGGCCTGCCCCAGGCATCCTGATACCGAATCATATCCCCGGCAGCGGTGACCGACGGTGAATGAATGCTCAGAAGGCTTCCTGTGGGGCGGAAGAACAGGTTGCCGTTGGAGTGGATCCTTCCCGTTATGGTCTGGTTAGGACCCCGGACAAATTCCGAGAGGGATTCATTGGCAAACAGGGCATATCGAAAGGCTCCTTCGGTTATCCCCCGGACCATGATTGTTCGTTTCTGATTTCCATAAAAACCTTCAACCTCAACCATCCATATCTCAGGCCCCTCCTGGATTATCCGGTAACGGTATTTTTCCAGGTTACCGCTATTCGTAAAGTTGCGGTGAGTATCACCGGTTTTCCATTCCCACTGAGTCCAGCCCTGTTCATCGATGGAGTTATGGGAGATTGTAACAGGAGTTCTCATGATGCCGGAAACAATATTGCCCCCGGAGTCATGGGTGAACCGCTGGTAATTTGTGGAAGCGAACTCATACATTGCAGCCCTTTCCCCTGCCTGAGCAATATAAAAGGCTTTCTTGGACCCAATATCCCTCTGGGTAAACTGAAGATCAAGCATGAACCTCTGATGCACAGTGGCAGCTATCAGAAACAGAACGGGAATTATCATCAGGACAATCACCATGATGAATCCCCGATTTTTATTCTGCTTCAATACAGCCTGCCGGTTATTATTATGATAAAACATGAAAACACCACCTTACTTATTCCTGAGATTGACACTGGTAAACAGCTCCACCTGAACTGGCTTCTGATTTGAAATTTCCCTTTTTGTGGCAATGGGGTTTATATCAACCCTGTTGCCGTTATCCCTTACAGTGAAGGACAATAATTCCGGATCGACATACCTGGCAACAACCCTGTTACTGCCGCCGGAAAGGGACTCCAGTTCGATGGATGCCGGAGTATTGGGGATGTCCGGCTCCACATGGTTTACTTCATATCGAATTATGTCACGGGTAGTAATATTTACGGAATCTCTCGTGGTTTCATCAAGATAGTAAGCTATAACGGTATAGGTTTCCTCGTGGTCCTGCAGTTTTTCAGGCACAGCAAGAATCAGCGACCTGCCGGGTTCATCCAGCCCGCCGATTTCAAACTCCACTCCCTCTATGAAGACATTTCTGTTGATGAAAACATATGCTGAATTTCTTACATCCCGATGGATATAATTAGACAGCTTCAGCAACTCCTGCCGGGATGAAACCCTGGATTCCAGCAGGTTGGAATAATTCCGGGAACTGGAAAGAGATGCAAAAGCCACGGTAAGAGTAATCATAAGGACTGCCGATGCCAGGAGCAGTTCAACAAGAGTGTGCCCGGATTCGGGCCGGCACCTTAGTCTGGACATTGTTTATCGCCTCTGCTTTCACTTCCCCTTATGGCCTGGAAATGAAAGTTCCCATCCTGATCACCCTGCCGTTTTCCGGTCTGCTGAAATCAGGAAGAGGGTCAACGCTGTCTGAATTTCTGTGGAATATGGACACTCCAAGATACTTCATTGCGGAATTTACTTCCTCCACATCAACCTTGTAAACAAAGGACTGGCTGTTGTGAAGGAAATTATAATCAGTGGTATCAAGTTTCTGATAATCCTGGGTATTTTTAACTTCCGAGTCGATGGTTTCCAACAGGGAAACCGCCAGATGGTTGGCTTCAGTAAGGGCCTGGTCCTTTTTTTCCACCTGGGTGGTATATGAAAAGAGTCCAAATATGGCAATTCCCACCACAAAGAGGATAAAAAATGAAACCACTGCCTCGGTCAGGGTGAATCCTTTTTTCCGTCTGCTGTTCATATTTACCCCCATGGATTCTTACTGAATTGCATCCCTGTGCAATCTTTAGTTAACAACACTGATCGGATCAAGAAAGTTCCCGCCGTGCCTGGGAAATCCTGCCGGGAAATCCAAGATATTTGTTTATTTTGCCGACTGTAAGGATAATAATGGCAAGGTTATAAGGAATAAGCTGGAAGAGAATCATTGTGTCTTAGGAAAATAAAAAAAAAGCCTGCTAAAAACAGCATCACAGAAGGATGAAACAGATTCGGACACATCATCAATACAATCAGACCGCATCATTTCGTTATTCTCTAAATTTTCAGGGAGGTTTCCTGTGAAATACCGGTATCATGGTAAGTTGTTATTAATAATCATTGCCCTTGTTATCTGCCAGGCTGTTCTGCCCTGCCGGAGTGCATCAACGGCCCATGCAGCTTCTTCCAAGGGCTACTGGAAACAGGTGAAAGTGGAGAACCTTGGGCTCAGCAATACGAATGTTCCTGCCCATATGAAAGACGAGCTGTTTCTGGATTTTTCCAGCAAAAGGGGCAGGGTTGAAGGAAAAGTCCGTCAGTTCAGCGAGGATGACAACGGCAGATTTACAGTACTCGACATCAATGTTGCAGGGCACGTCAGCTGGAGGGAACCCCCCAGGGAGGCCAAACCGGGAGATATATGGGACGGCCAGTTCAAAGCGGAAATCACTGAAAATTTCCTCAGAGGGAGCCAGCAGACGGGAAACAGAAACCAGCTGTATATGGGGGTTTTTGTAGTAGGTCAGCTTCTGCATCAGCCGTCGGGGGTTATCACAAAAGCCTTCCATAATCCCGATGCAGGCCTTGCCATAACATCCCACAGCCTCAAGCACAAAACCTGGAACAGCCTCAAAAATAATCGCTATGTCTTCCCGGATCCCAATCCCGGCGCCGCATGGGGAACCTATAAATACATGGCAATACAGGTGAGCACCTGCACCTTGTTCAATGATGTTACTGATTCCTATGTATATTATTATGAATGGGTCCCTGGTGTTCCGGAAAAGATTACCGGGAATCTTCTCCTGAGAGTTCAGCACAATTACCGGGGAAATGTGGGCAAATTAAAAGTTAAAATTACCAATCTTGAGGACGGCTCTGAATTTGTCCAGGAAACCGATGATCAGGGGGAGCTGAAAAGAAACCTGCAGACAGAAACAACTAAAGATCATATTCCCCTGAGGATTGACAGCTTCACCATCACAAAAGATACATTCTATACAGTCCCCATGGAAGGAAAATTTTCTTCTCATGTTCACATGGATGCGGATATCGAAGTGAAAGTGAACAGGGATATTCCGATACATCCCTCCAGCAAGCAAAGCATAACTACTCACACATTGAACCTGCCCCTGACCCGGGTTACCCTTTTGCCCCTCAAATGGGATATGGACGCAAACCGATGGGTTTCCTGCAAGGCTGGCATCATCGGACAAACCCCGACAGTTATACGGCAGTTTGTAATCAGGCCGGCTCAGTTCAAGAAAGATGACAAGGGCAAATTTTACAAGGATGTGTTCTTTCCCGACTCCAGTATCCTCAAGATCCGGCGGATGGACCTGACTGCCTTTGAACCGGTTGACCGGCTCAAGGACATGCAACGGCTTGATTTAACCCCGGCCAGCGTATCTCATTCAAATATTCTCACCTTTCAACTGGCTGATGGAAGCCTTATGCTCGCAAGGCTCCGATTCAGGATGCTGGAATACTTCAAGCCAATTGTTGGCCCGGAAATGGCAAAAAAGCTGGCACAGGTAAAAATCGAGCTGGATTCGTCATACACTTCTCCCAGTTACAAGGATGGAGTGATTTACCTGCCGGGAATTCTTGACCTGACCCAGGATACCACCTGTGATACTCTGATGCATGAATGGTCGCACTATATCATTGAAGTTCTGGCCGACGACCCCGGCGTAAGATACAAGGTGGGGGGCGCCCATGACCTGTGGACAAAGGCTGGAAACCACGAAACTGCCTGGGATGAGGGCAGAGCGCATTTCATGGGGCTGATTATGTCCCGGGGGCTTGATCTCCCGACAAAGATGGATACATTCTACACAGCGGGAATACCCGGAGGCATACAGAATATCCAGGATGCCGGCAATTCCGTGGAAGGAGTAATCACCCGCGCCCTGACCAACTATTATGTTGACACGGGATACACCAGAACCCGGGATGTCTTGAAGGATTTTCTGGAGATTCACAGTCTGAGCGTTAAAAACCTGGGGCATCCCCCCAGAACTTCCTCAGATTTTTTTGCAATGAAAAAACTTCAGCTTCAACAACTCAAACAGAGCGGTCAGCTCAGCTCCGGGGACGCCCAACGACAGCTGAGGGAACTGGACAAAATCATCAGGCAATACAAGATATCCCAGTAAGGAGATAATCATGAACAAGCCAGACCCTGTAACAAAAATAATCTGCCTGGGGATGCTCATCATCCTGCTCCTTTCGGGATGTTCCCCCCTGAAAAGATCCGGCCCTGGTGAAGTCCCCGGCAAAACTTCCTCTGGTCAAGGGACAGAGTGGGAAACCGTGGAAGATGTGGAGATTGCCCCGGGAGATACCCGCCAAATCAACATGGAAATTTCTGACCTTACCGATGAGATGTTAAGCTCATCCTCATCGATGTTTTACATCGCCGGCCCGGATAGAGCCACTAACAAAAATGATTTTCTTCCGGATGATATGGAAAGACCCCTGCCGGCCCAGGCTTACAAGCCTTCTCCGGGAACAACCTACACTCCCGTCACTGTTTCTCCCCAGGGTTCCACCGATTCCCCCGCAAAGCCTGAAAAACCGGCAGTATCACCGGCCCGGCCATCTCCCGGTGCTACCCATCAGGCCGGGGAACTGGCAGAAGCCAAGGCCCGTTATGATGAAGCATATAAGAACTATACCGATATAGTTACCGGCAAGAAAAAAGGAGATGCCGGGGCAGCTCAGGCGGAATATCGGGCTGCCTACAACCGTTATCGGGAATTAAGAATGAAAACAGAAAAATAAGCCTGTCCGCTCAAAAACATAACAACAACCTCCCGACTCCCATAGATGACGGCAAATCTATGGCCCGAAAGAAGCATAGAGATTCAGTTTCAGTTTCTTTATATCGAACACTGACAAATCAGTACAGGAGTTACTCAAAGTAGAAAGTTGATAGAAATGTGTTTTAGGAAAACTCAAATATCATCAAAAAAACATCCAATAAAGAACAAACATGAAGAAGATGTGTTTAAAAAAAAGAATATCTGATCCCACATTAATAAAAAGCAATACCAAGCATTAATAATGCTTGGTATTGCGTGACTTA
>CAYNGH010000014.1:0-40846 GCA_964396845.1 uncultured bacterium
CCCGCTTCAGCCGGAGAATACCCGCCCGGGGATTCTTGAACAGGCTGAACTGATCCCGATAACGGTAATAGGTGATGGCTGCGGCCAGCTCATCGGGCATGGCGCCGGTTTCAAGGATGTTGTCCTTCACCAGCCGGGGGCGGAAATCCGTAACCTCTCCCAGGATGTCACTGACTCCCCGGGCTTCCACGGCATCGGCGCATTCAAAGGGACTGGTGCCCGCCACTCCCTTTGGAGGCTGAAAATTCATCTCGATACTGCCATACATTCTGGAAGCCTCCAGAAATATATCCAACTTGGGGAATTCCTCCTGATTGAAAAAAGCCTCTTTTACCGTTACAGAAAGCCCCTTTTCCACATTACCCCGAATCTCCAGGGCAAATCTCCCGGAGGAATCTGAATCTTCGCCGGCGGGGGGATAGTGGGCTTCCCCGGTGAGTGATTCTTTTTCATCTTCCCTGTCTTCGCCGGGTTCTTCCCTGTGACTGGAGGCTGTATCCATCAGCCGTTTCAAGGCTGGGTCCTGATAAATATCATCCCGGATAAACTCCATGGAGTTGCTGATGACCACGGGACATCCCGAAGCCTTCTCCAGAACCGGTTGAAGTGCCTCGAAAACCTCCCGGGCCTGATGATCAAAGGCATCAAAAACAAACTTTATATGAAAGCGATTCTTTCTGTCGGTGTCGATAAAGTCAGTATATTCCTTGAGATCCTCCAACAATTCCGGTGCCAGGGCTGTAGCATCAAATCCTTCAAGGGTCAGCTCCAGGATGTTTTCACTCCATTCCGAGGACAGGTAACTGTCATGTTCTATCAGATACCACGAATTCCAAGTATTTATCAGGTTGGTTATTTCATTGATGGTAAGGTTCATTTCATCTCCATCAGGTTTTTTCTCCGGCATTTTTTGTCCTGGTTATAACAGGATATTTCAGGAAATAAGTGCTGGCCCGATCCATAAAGTCCTTCCTGTCTATGATCATATTTACCTTGTGAACCAGCTCTCCATTTATCAAATTTATGTCGGTGTTCTCCCCAATCTTTACAAAACCGCACTTGCCAAAGCACCGCTGGGCCCTAATATTGAAGCTGGCGGTATCCAGCTCAACCCGGTGGACATTGATCCTGTTAAAAAGATAAAACAGCGCCGACATCATGGCCTGGGTCCCCAGACCATGATTGCGATGCTCGGCATTGCCGATGACAATGCCGATCCGGGCCAGAAGATTGGGATCGTGATACAGAGAATAGTTGACAAACCCCATCAGGGGACTGTCGGGAGTCCATATCCCCAGCACTTCCATGGATGTTGCAAAGATATTGGTGAAATAATCCCTCACCAGCCTGTCAAGCTTGTTCTCCGGGGCCAGGATGCCAAAAGCCTCCCGGGTAAGATCCATATCGGTGAACCAGGCCCGTACTTGTAAAATATCCCTCCGCCGAAGGGGACGGAGAATACAGTCATCGGATATGATTTCCACATCGTTCTTTCCTTGAAAGAACATATCAAAGAGGTCCATAAATCCAAATCATGCCAGGATCCGGAATAGAACTGCTTCGGCACCTGGAAAATTCAAGGTAGTCAAGAGTTCTTTATGTCATTATTTTACCCTGCCATACCTGAGAAATCCCCTGTCCGGGGGGAGGGTTTTGGCCTTACTTGGAGGATATTGACACCTGGTGTAAAATAAATACTAAAGCACGGTCAAGCGCCGGGCAGGTATAATTCAACGGCGCCACCTGGAGGATATTGATGAGCGACAAGACAATCTGTCCCGCATGTGATACGGAAAATGCCTCAAACCATCGTTTCTGTTATTTCTGCGGCACCCCACTCAAGGAAGGCCTTGAAAAAAAGCTGACCCGGGAAGAAGCCCACAAACTGCTGGAGCTGTCCTTCGGTTTTGAAATAAACAATATGATAGACGAGGCCATCAGGGCATACTCCGCCATACTCGAGGTGAACCCCAAATATGCCGATGTCCATTTCAAGCTGGCCAATGCCCTGGAGGCAAAGGGATTGATTGCCAAGGCCATATCCGAATACCAGGCGGCAATCCGTATCAACAACAATTATCTTGACGCCCACCGGAAATTAGGCGAAGTCTATATGGACGAAGGCCTCCTGGAAGAAGCCAAAGAGGAGTTCCTCAAGGTTCTGTCCATCAAGATCCATTACGGCTACGCCGATGTTCACAACAACCTGGGAGTCGCCTATGAAATGTCCGGGGATTACGAGAATGCCATCAGCTACTATCAGAAGGCCATCGAAATAAACCCCCGCTATGCCAAGGCTCACTTCAACCTTGGAAACACTTACAGCACTCTTGAACGTTACAGCGAAGCAGTGGAAGAATACAAGGCCGGTCTTTCCACCTATGCCCGGGATGCCCTGTGTCACAACAACCTGGGAATAGCCCTTGCCTGTCTTGAGCTTATGGATGAGGCAGTGGATGCATTCCAGCAGGCCATAGCCCTGAAACCAGATTACTTCAGGGCACATCACAATCTGGCCAGCGCATATATGGAACTTGACCTCAGGGAAAAAGCCCTGGAGCAGTTCAGAAAGGCCCTGAAGCTTGATCCTGAAAACGGAGAGATTCTTGAAATCATCAGTGAACTCGAAGAAAGCGGAGTTTAAGGGAATCTGAAAAACTGGATCATAGGAAGGACTTAAGGTTTCATGGCAATCGAAAGAGATTATTACAAAGTTCTGGGGGTCCCGCCGACTGCTTCCCCGGACGAAATACGCAAGGCATACCGGATGCTTTCCAAGAAATACCATCCTGATCTGAACCCCAACCTGCGCACCATCGCCGAGGATCGGATGAAGGAGCTGGTCAACACCTACAATGTCCTTAATAACCCGGCCAAGCGCAAGGACTATGACAAAAAGCCCCAGTTTCAGATCCGCCGGTTCAAGAAGAGCCAGAGAAAAAAAGAAAAAAAAGACACCAAGAAATCAAAATTCAAAAAAGAGCCATCCCTGCTGGAACGTTTCCTTTCGCCATTTTTAAAAAAGAAGGAAGATGAAGGCAAAGATTCCCAGGTGGATTACAAGCAGGCCGATGTTCATTTCACCCTGGGCCTGTCAATGGCAGAGCAGGAATCCTTCTACGAACAGGCCAAGGGCGAGTTCAAGCTCTCCATCAAATTTGACCCGGATTTCACCGAGGCATATTACGACCTGGCCCTGATGTGTTACAAGCTGGGGCAGTTTGAAGAAGCCCGGATAAACTTCCAGAAGGTCCTCCAGCACGATCAGGACGATGCCATGGCCCGCAAGATGGTGGCCATGCTTCGGGATGATTTCTGATTGAATCCCGTCTATAGTCAAGAGGCAGGCTTGTCCTGCCTTTTTTACAGGGGGAGATAAAACATGAACCCTGGAATTAATCACAACCTGCCCGTTCATCAATTCATGGAGCGATACCTGTCCCGGGACAGAATACCTTTTCATACTCCCGGCCACAAGGGCACCCTGCTGAATGAGTGCAACCTCGGGGATATGCCGGTTGCAGATATTCCCGATGATCTTTGCGGTTTTCCCGGAGTCCTGGAAAAATCCCAGCAGATGGCTGCCAACCTCTTGTGGACAAGCGCCACATATTTCCTGACCAACGGCTCCACGGCAGGAGTTCAGGCGATGTTTCTGACCATTCTTCAGCCGGGGATGAAAGTCATTGTGGGCAGAAATCTCCATATGTCAGCGGTTTCTGCCATGATTATGACAGGAGCAGTACCTGTTTATGTGCCGGTGGAGTATGACAGCCAGGGAATTCCTCTGAATATCACTCCCGGGAGAATCCGGGAGGTGGCCCGACAGCATCCCGATGCCGTGGCGGTATTTGTCACATCACCCTCATATCTGGGAGTATGCGCAGATCTGGAGGAAATATGCCAGGTGACCCGGCAATACCGGATGCATCTCCTATCTGACGAAGCCTGGGGAGCGCATTTTCCCTTCGGCAACGACCTGCCCATCAGCGCCCTGAAGGCAGGAGCCTCCATGGCAGTTCACGGATCCCATAAAACCCTGCCGGTCCTCACCGGGGGAGCAATGCTCCATGTGATGAATGACGATATTCCCAAAGACCGGGTGGAGGAATGCCTTTCCATGGTTCAGACATCCAGCCCCAACCTCCTTTTTTATCTCTCTCTGGAAAGAGCGGTAAGCATGATGAAGGTTCAAGGCCCGGCCCTGCTCCATACCGCCCGCAGGAACAGGGATCAGGCAGTTGCAAAAATTCAGGAGATAATGCCTGGTTTTCTGGCTGATTTTGACACAATCCCTGGCTTTGATATGGATCCCCTGAAACTGCTCCTTCGCACCTGCCCCCAACAGACGGGAATAACTGGAACCCAGCTGGCGGAAATGCTGATCCGCCGGGGAAGCATAATCCCGGAGATGGCGGATCAGGATGCAGTCCTTTTCATTTTTACCGGCTTTGAATCCCCCGGCGACGGAACTGCCCTGGTAGAAGAGCTGGCGACAGTTTACCAGGCCCTGTCATCCCGGGGGGATCCCTCACATTTTAAAGACCAGCCTCTCATCATGGCAGACATCCCCAGACAGGCGATGAGTCCCAGAGAAGCTTTCTTCTCCCGGGGATGGAAGGTCCCCCTTGAAAGCAGTGAAGGCCGGGTCTGCCGGACCGGTCTTGTTCCATATCCTCCGGGGATTCCAGTGTTCCTCCCCGGCGAGATCATCACCGGCGACGGGGTAGCCCACATAATGTCAGTTATTGATCATGGAGGCGTGGTGCGGGGACTTTCGGGAGATGACGGCGGTTGTTATGTGGATGTAATCTGAGTCAGGGAGGCATTTCCAACCAGGCATCAAATTTTAATCTATCCCAGGAATCTGGAAATAATCGCCCCGGCCTGGCGGACAGATGACAGAGGAACTGCTATTATCATCAAAAACCCGGAGGAATCCAAATGAAAATTTCAAGAATCATCCCGGTGATCATTTTAGCCTTTATGGCATCACTTTTTTGTGTTTCAGTAGCGACGGCACGGAGTCGTTATTCCGACAGTCCCCGGGAAATCATCATCCAGATGAAGACCAGCCGGGGAGTCGCCTCCCAGATATACCGTCAGGTTCAGGTTCCTGATTTCACTCTGTATGGCGACGGGCGGGTAGTTTTTTCCCGGACAGATCACCTGGAAAACCAGTTTCTTTACGAGGCAAAACTGGATGGGGACTATATCAATTTCCTGCTGGACTACCTGGAATCCGAAGGTTTCTGGGATATGAATGAAAACTATCTGAACCTTACGGTGGAAGGCCTGGACACCACCACCATATCTGTCAGAACCCGGGAAAAACAAAAATCCATCCGGGTTTACGGCCTTCTTCTGGCAGCCCGCCAGAGGATGATCCCCTCGGGGCTGGCCAATATATACCGCCAACTGACTGAGTTCAACCGGGAAGACGAAGTAAGGTATAATCCCGATAAGATTACCCTGCTGGTTTACCGCTATGACGGCGAGATTCCCCAGGATGCCAACAGAATCAACTGGAAGGTTTCCGGGATAAAACTGGCAGACTATGCCCACCAGGAAAAATCCCTGATGGTTCGCTACAAAGAAACAGTGATAACCGGAGAAGAAAAGGACAAAATCCTGGGCTTTATCCTGGATAAGACTCTATACGGCAACCGGGCGGGGTTCTTCGCCAACTTCTTCCACAATCACCGCCAGCTGTTCAAGGTGGCCTACCGTCCCCATCTCCCTTATGAATAAACCCCCGAAGCTCAGGGTTCAAGATACTGCATCACCGTAGCCCTGGCAGAGGAATTATCTTCAAAGATAAAATACGGAGTTCCCTGTTGAACAGCCATGGATATACGCCAGTCATCCAGGGAGGCAAAACCGGGAACTCCCACCCGAACCCAGTCGCCGCCGTCAAAGCGCATAACTTTGATTCTGTCCATATCACCCTCATCGGCAAAGATGACATAAGGCACCTGGTTTTGAATCACAAAATCGATGTAATCGGCCTTGCCTGAAGAGAAGCCCTTGTTGCCTACCGGTTGCCACGATGTACCGTCAAAACGCATCACCACGATCTTCCCTCCCAGGGAGTCGTCGGAATAAGCAACCCAGGGCTGGCCAAGAGATGATTCCAGGCTGACAAAATCCGCCCCACCATCGGAGAACTGCCTGTCCCCCACCAGCACCCAGGCCGAGGAACCCTCGTCATATTTCATCACCGTGACACCGTTTTCATTTGGCCCCGAACTGTCATGATCCACATAGGCAATGTACAGCTGGCCGTTGATGTCCCGCAATGAAGGATAACTGGCCTCCCCGGAGGAAAAGCCCCGGGTTCCCAGGTAATCCCAGTCAGTTCCGTCAAAATGCATGACCGAGGCCCTGTATTCAATCCCCGACAGGTCAGCCCCGTCACTGTAAGCCACGCATGGCCTGCCATTTAGAAAAGCCAAGGATATCCCCAGGGCCATATCATCGGTGAAACCCCTGGGGCCTGTCATTTCCCAGTTTTCGTCGTTGAACCTGTGGAGAGTACATTTGCCGTCAAAGGACACATCAGTATAAGCAAGGTAAATATCACCGTCAAGTTCCTTCAGATCATGAAAGGCTGTTTCATCGGTGGTCACAGGACTGCCCAGGGGATTCCACTGGGGACTGGCCCCGGCCCTGTCATAAGCCATAACCATGGCCCCCAGGGTCAGGTCTGAATAAGCGGCGTAAACCATGGTATCCGCCGTCAGAAGGGTGCAGAAACCAGCGATGCCATCGGAAATATCCCTCTCTCCCAGCTCAGTCCATGTTCCCTGGCCAGGCATTACCATCAGATGAAAATCTTCGTTGACTGTCTGGTTCTGAAGCACAGAAACATCCCGCCCGGCATTGAAGTAGCCTCCCCGGGAGAGGAGCATGGAATAATCTCCCACCCCCTGGCCGGAAAAACGGTAAAAACCGCTGTCGTCGGTAAAAGTCGAATCCTGATCATCCCGACGGGTAATGGTGACCAGAACTCCGCTAATATCACTGCCGGTGTAAAAACTTGACACATTCCCCTGAATAGTCCCGGTGGGTTCCGGGGGGTCCGGGGTTTCCGTGGGATCCGGCGAAGGTGACGGTGTTATGGTGGGTGACGGAGATGGAGAAACAGTTCCCGTGGGGGAAGGACTGGCAGTGGGAGTGATCGGCGGGGGAGCTGATCCACCGCCTCCACCGCCTCCTCCGCCACAGCCGGGCACCCACAGGCACAGCATCAGGACCGTCAGGATAATATGAAAACTCCAAAAGGCAAACCTCTTATTCATAGACAGGGGATCATCCTCTCGATATAATTCTGACAAACTGATTATAGCACATTCTCCCGGTATGACTCCAGTTTTATTTATCATTCCATATTTTTTTCCGGTTTCTGCCGATAATCGTATAAGAAGGGTATAATTATTCTTGTGGAAACATAAAATTTTTCCATATTTACTTGTTGATTGTAACTATTTTTGTTGATTATCTGTTAAAATAGACATGGGGCCATGGCGGAAGGTCAGGGGACTGCAACAGATTATCTGAAAGAAAACCGCCTTCTGCCGGATAATAACAGTATTGAGGTCATTTTTAACCGAAGATAATGATGGAAGAAAATGAATTAAAGGGAACCACCGGGTTTGAGGGGGAAAAAGCCCCGTACCTTTTTGTTATCGAAGTTGGCTCCGACCTGGTATATCTTCTAAAGACCCGTCAGAATGACAGATACCCGCACCAGGTGGCATTCATCCCGTCGGTCCACCAGATCCGGGAAGACCTGATGCGGGAATGGGGTCTGCGGTTGCCGGCATTTCTCATCCGGGAAAACCGGAATATCGAACCTGACTCATACCGGTTTCTCCTCTTTGACCGGGAGATTGTATCCCGCACCGTTCCGCCGGGAAAAACCCTGGTCATAACCAGCCGGGATCAATTGATGCGTTATTCAGAGAATATCGAGGCGGATCCCATCTTCAGCCGTCCCTGCATATGGGTGGAATCTCACAATCTGAACCATTTCAAGGAGAAACGAACCTACAGCGCATCCACGGGAGAAGTGATACTGGATCACATAGAATCAGTCCTCCGAACCCATGCCCACCAATTTATAACCGGGGAGATGGTTCAGGAAAAACTGGACCTGATTGGCAGGACCGAACCGGAAAAGGTCGAGATAACCCTTCAAAAGCATTCCTTTGAGGGGCTGGTGAGCATAATGAAGAACCTCGTCCCCGAGGGGATCCCCTTTACCCAGCTGGAAGGAGTCATAAGGACCCTGGCCCAGTCCGACAGCATCACCCCGGATCCTGATACCGCAGCGGAAAAGGTTCGTAAAGCCCTGCGGAACAATATCAACAATTTTGTTTTCAGCCATTCTCTGCCCATGTTTGTATCCCTGGACCATAAAATCGAGCTTTACCTGTATTCCAGGGCCGATACCCATCACCGGGTAAACCCCAAGGACCCTGTTGCCACAAAAGTTCTCCAGGAGCTGGTCAACCTGTATCTTTATTTTCAAGGCAAGGGATTCCGCCTGGGGGTTATCTGCAGTGCCCCCACCAGACTGGTGATGCGAAGGATCCTGGAAAAGATCCTCCCGGGAGTGATGGTGTTAAAATCAGAAGAAATGGATTCCAGCAGAGATGTGATGATAATAAAAAAAATCCGGGATGCCAGCCCTGGCTTTATTGCCCGATGGTTCTGGGCCTGGCTCACCCTGCCGGCAAGTCGCCGAAAGCGGTTCTCCGAGTCCATTGCCAATCTGGAGGCTTTCCTGAAAAAAAGCCGGGAAAAGCCTGGCTCCCACATCATAACCCCGGGGAAAAAACCCCGTAAAACAGTGAGGATCTACAACTCATCCTCATCCCGGGGATTGAACCTGCCGGCACCCATCACCATAACCCCCAGGCAGAAGGCAGCCATGTACCTGACGGTAAATGACGACCAGTTCATCAGCGCGGTTTTCTCACTGCTTTCCCGTCGGGAGATTTTTGCCATGGGCACTGATATGGCGGGCCTGCCCAGAGATACTGCAGTTCTTGGCCGTCAGCTTTTCGAGGATGTCATCCGCCAGCCAGGATCATGGTCAGATCCCAAAAACATGGCGACCTTCATCCACAAGAACCTCAACATCAGTGAAGAACCCATCAAACTGTCGCCTCTGCAGAAGATTGCCATCATTCTGTCATCGCTGAAGCCCGGTGATGCAGAAAAAATGTACCATCTCATCCTCTCGGGGATTTCCAGCAAGGATCTGGACGGGCTGTCAACCAACATAAGCCGGCGGCAACTGCTTTCACTGCTGGAAATACGCCGGTGGGTGGTGGATGATTTTCTCTGGTTTCTCAAGGGATCTTACTGGCCGGGGGTTCTTTATTCTCCATCCCACTGGTCAGCGCAACTTCAGCAACTGGCCAACAAGTCCCCCCAGAAATGCGCCGCGGCGTTAAGAGAACTTTGGCTCAATCCAGGGGTCCTTCAACAGCGGTTTGACAAGTTTGTGGGCACCGACAACAACTATGCCGCCTACTGGATCCGCCGTTATGTCACCTCGGCTGGTGCCGGCGATTCACAATATTCTCACCTGCTCCCGGAGAAAGCCTTCATCCTGACACAAATACTGCCGGGAGAACTCTCCCTGGGCATCCGGGAACGTCTGGGGCCTGCTTGGAAACGGATTTTTCGGCTTGTTCCCCGGAAGCTATACCAGGTGGATCCTGCAGAAGCAGGAGAAGTGATAACCCAGTATCTTTCTTATTATTACAGCACTTTTGGCAAAAGCCGGTTCGAAAAACCCGGAGTGAACTGACCCCGGCTATTCTCCGCCATTCTTACTCTCCAGGGGCGATTTATCATTTTTATCATTAAGGCTTTTACTCCCAGTTCCTGTTGATTCTTCATCCATATCAGGAGCCGGAGCATAATCCGCCAGGGAAGGAACCATGACCCCTGCAGCTTGGGAAGGATTTCTGCCGTAATAACGAAGAACCAGATAAATGGCCACCACCCCTGCAACCATGCCGATCCAGGGATTCATGCCGTACCCTGCGGGGATGGTCCCCAGAAGGGTGCCGATAACTCCCACAGTGAGGGCATAGGGCATCTGGGTGCGGACATGATCCACATGGTCTGCCCCTGATGCCATGGAGGACATGATGGTTGTATCTGAGATGGGAGAGCAATGATCTCCGAAGGTGGCTCCCGCCAGCACTCCCGATGCGGCCCCCAGCAGGATGGAGTATCTAAGGGCTTCAGGCATCGATTCCGGGGGAAGATGAACCCCAAGATGAATGGCAATGGGCATCACGATGGACATGGTGCCCCAGGAAGTTCCCGTGGCAAAGGCGATGGCCGCGGACAGAACAAATATGATGGCCGGCAACAGCTGGGGAGCGATGGTCCCCCGGGTCAGGAGGGCAATGTAACTGCCGGTTTGAAGTTCCCTGCATATATCCCCGATGGACCAGGCCAGGGCCAGTATCACGATGGCGGGCATCAGGGACTTGGCTCCGTCAATCCAGGTGCTCACCGTTTCTTCCAGTTTCAATATTCCCTGGGATATGACCATTCCCGCAGCCACAATGGATCCTCCCAGGGAAGCCCACAGCAGGACGTGGAAAGAGTTGGCATTGTCAAGAAACTGGTAAATTTTAGCATTCTGCAATGCCTCCCTGCCTCCTGATTCCAGCAGACCCAGGGCACCGCTGTACCAAAGACCCGCTATAGTAAAGACAATCACCGACACGATAGGCACCACTGCATTATACCAGCGACGGGGCACCTGGGGATCATCCCCCCCCACCGGGGACATGCCGATGCTGGAGAGAGGCTTTGCCCCGGGAGCCAGCACCTTTCCCTTTGACCGTGCCCGAATTTCCGCCTTGAGCATGGGGCCGAAGTCCCGGCTCAGGTATCCCACCAGAAATACGAACACCAACAGAAGAATGGGATAAAACCGGTAGGGAATGGTTTCAATGAACATCAGGTATGGTTCCTTGTCAAGGCCCGCAGTTTTCAGGCTGTCCCCCAGAACCCCGATCTCAAAGCCGATCCAAGTGGAGATGACGGCAATGTTGGTAACCGGCGCTGCGGTGGCATCCACCAGAAATGATAATTTCTCCCGGCTTATTTTTAAACGATCCGTCAGGGGACGCATAGAGTTGCCCACAATAAGGGTGTTGGCGTAATCGTCAAAAAAGATGAAAAGTCCCATAGCCCAGGTGGCAATCTGACCGCTTCGCGGGTTTTTAGCATATTTCCTGATGACATCCACCATCCCCTGACTCCCGCCGGAGCGGGATATGATGGCCACCATCCCCCCCAGAAACAGACTGAACACTATAATGGAAATATGATCCGCATCGGCCAGGGCATTGATGAGATATGTATCCGCCACCCGCAGGAAAGACTGGAAGGGATTGAATCCGTAAACGATGGCAGACCCCAGCCATACTCCCAGAAACAGGGATACCACCACCTGACGCAGGGCCAGGGCCAGAATGATGGCCAGGAGAGGAGGCAGAATGGTGAGAAAACCGGGAATGACCCGCACCGGAAAGCGGTGAACTGCATCCCCGACAGTGACTGTAAGGATGTTTGCACCGGGCTTGGCAATCACCAGTCCCTCGATTGTCATAACACCGCTGGCAAAACCTTCGGCTTCTTTGAAGGGTTCCAGTTGGCTCTGATCATCCTGCATGAATATTTCCCCCTGATCCGGGGTGATTGTGACAGCACCGGTCAAATCTTCCACCGGGTTCCCGTCGGGGTCCATTGCAGTTACGGTCAGGGAAAAGGGGACCTTGGAAATCACCAGCCCCCGGGTCTTCACATCAAGGGTTACCGAGTCACCGTCGCCACCGGGATCAAAGGTGCAGACCCCATCGATGCATATTTCCTCCCCCGAGGCCGGGAACAAATACCCCGCCACCGCCACAAGGATCAGTATCATCATAGAAACAGCAGTAAATCTGAAAACTTTTTGTATCATGCGACCCCCGACAATATTTTTTCTGTCTGCCGTCTTTCAGGAACAGTCAAGCAAGACATGGGACTCTTTGACAATATTGATTATTTCTACCTTCGGGGGAATATATCCTTGAAAGGGCAGATGCCCGCCAAAAGGGAACTACAACGGGAGGTTGAAATAAAAAAAATGGATATCTGGAAGATCGAAAGGGAAATATCCCGCAGGGAGTTTATGAAAAAATCCGGCTTCTGGGCCTTGGGCATCGGTGTTCTGGGGGCCGGAGGATACACTTATTTTATGGAACCCCGTGCAGTCCGCATCGAGAGAATTGACATCTGTCTGCGGGGCTTGCCTCCCCGGTGGAAAGGACGAAGAGTAATCCAGCTCTCGGACATTCACTGCTCCCAGGTGGTGAGCCGGGATTATCTTGTTGCCGTGATGGAAGCCGTCAACAGGGAAAAGCCCGACACGCTGGTTCTCACCGGCGATTATATCACCGGAGGTCCCGGCTATATCGAGGACCTCAAACATGTGTTATCCAAACTGAATCCAACCCTGACAAAAGATTACCGGCTGGCGGTACTGGGAAACCATGACTGGTGGAATGATCCGGTGCTGGTCACAAAAACCCTTGAGGATGCCGGCTTTGATGTTCTCCTCAATCGGGGAGTTGAACTTGACGAGCTTTTCTGGGGCGGGTTGGGGGACATGTGGTGCGGCAGTCCCGACCTGAAGACCACCCTTTCCCGATGGGATAAAAAATCCGGGCCGGGGATCCTCCTTTCCCACAATCCCGACATCCTTCCTGATGCATCCAAATCAGGGATCGATTTTATAATGGCAGGGCATACCCATGGAGGTCAGGTAAAACTGCCCCTGGTGGGGGGAGTAATTACCCCATCTCGGCTGGGATACTTTTCCGGCTTCTACCGTCAGGGATCCACAACAATGTACATAAACCGGGGAGTGGGCATGACAAAACCGCCGGTGCGGTTCGGGTGTCCCCCGGAGATTACTGTTTATACTCTTCACAATGATGACGGGGGGCATAAAGGAGTTCAAGGGCAGAAAAAGAAATACCCGTAAAAAGGAGCTATAGAGATGAAAACACTCAAGATAATCAGCTATGTTTTTTCCCTGATCCACCTGGCAGTACAGTTTTACTTTTTCACCGGGTGGCAGACTCGTATCTCCGACCTGGGCAGAATGGCCACAAACCTGGACCCGGTGACCCTGATCAATGCCAATCTTGGTCTTAACCAGGAGAGCTTTGTATTTCTGAGCCTTGCCATACTGACCCTGGCGGCATACTTGACAGTGTCGGGGCATCTGAACCTGCTGATCACAGAAAAAGCCATCATGGGCGACACCGGGGCAACAGCCCCCGGCACAGAGGGAGAATAATAAAATGGAACGTCGAGCAGACCGGGCCCGTTTTGTTCAGGTTCTTCAACTGGATGATCGGGAATATGATCTTACCACCATCGAAGACAATTTCGAAAAAATTCTGGAGTTTTTTGCCAAATCCCCCGCCAGCACCCGGGATCTGAACCTTTACAGACAGTTCACAGGTATGCTGTGGAAAAGCAAGAAATATGATCAGGCTCTGTCGGTATTGGAAAAGGCCAGGGACAAATATCCAAAGGACCAGGATCTCAAACTGATGCAGGGGGAGATCCTCACCGATGCAAAACACCCCCGTCAGGCAGTGGCCATATTCCAGGAGCTTCACAAAAAACACCCCGGAACCCCCGCCATCATGGAAGGTCTTGCTGAAGCCCTTTACCGATCGGGAGATTTATCCGGAGCCAGGGAAATCCTGTTGGAAGCCCTGGAGCTGGACACCTGGGATCCTGCATATTTGATGCTTCAGTTTGACATGGCCCAGAAACTGGCTCGGATTCATTATGATCAGGGAGAATATGAACAGGCCCTGGAATATCTGGAAGACATCATCGCCATCGGCCCCCGGTCCAGCAAGTGGCAGCTTTATTTCAAGGTGCTGGACAAACTAAATCGCCGAGAGGACTTGAAACAGGCCCGGGACATATACGAAAAAATCAAGAAGGGCAGAAAATATCAGAACCGGGCCTTGCGCTATGAGAACCAGCAAAGATTCGAACTGGCCCTGACTAATTATGAAAAGGCCATCGGGGTAAATCCCCTGGAGCCTCATTATTACTTTTCCATGGGGGCATGCCTTGAGAGCCTGCCCGAGGATGAATATGAATACCAGCTGGAAGAAGCCACGGAATATTACCGCACCGCCTGGGAAATGTTTCCCAACAACGCATTTTATGCCATCAGTTATGTGGGGAATCTGACCAATACCGGGCAATATGAAGAAGCCCTGAAGGTTACCCGCCAGTCGGCAGAAAAACTCCCCCAGCTGATGCTTCCCAACTTGCGGTATCTTACCCTGATGCTGGCGGATGAAGGCCGTTATATAGAAATCCTTGAAGAGATGATTGAAAAGGATCCCCGCAGAGAGCTATCAGAGCTTCGAACGGAGCTGGCCATCATCTTCAAGGAACGCAACGATCCTCGCAGTGAGGAATGGTTCCGGGAAGCCTCCTGTATATATCGGGACAAGATGAGCCAGGAACCTTACAACTGGCGTCATCACTATGATTACGGCAACTGTCTTTATGAAACCGGAGATATTTCCGGTGCCCGGGAGAGCCTGTTTAACGCCCTGAACCTTCACGGGGGTTTTTCTGTGGACATCTCAGAAAAACTCTCGGATGTCCTGATGCAGCTTGGGGAATACAAAGATGCCCTGGTGCTTTTAGAGGCGTTGGTGCTGGGAAACCCATCGGATTTTGAATATGTGGGCAAGATGGGCCTTTGTTTTTTGGCTCTGGGGGACTACGAAAAAGGCTTTGAGGCATTCAACCGTGCGGTTATGCTGAACCGGGCATATCCCGAGTATCTCTACGGAGCGGCGGTATGTGCTGCCCGGCTGAATCTCACCAGAGAAGCCACTAACATCATCCGGGATCTGCTGGAGATCAACCAGGAGTTCATCGAAATAATCGAAGGAGAGGAAGCCTTCCGGCTGATGAAGGATGCCGACTCCCTCCAGAAAGTCATCGAAGCCAAAAAGGCCGGAGCCACAGCCCAGCCCCCGGGGAAACCGTCAATCCAGCTGAAACGAATCTCCATTTCAGGCATTCAGAAAAGACCGCCTGTTCCAGGGGGACGATAAGAACAGACGACGACAACAAAGGAGTATAGCATAAATGAAAGATAATCAGAAAAATCCGGCAGAAATCTCAGAGATGATCCGCGGGGGAAATGCCGGGGAGGCTTTTGATGTAGCCTGGGATCAGGTTAATCAAAAACCTGATATTCGCTGGATGAACCTCCTGGTGGATGCCCGCCAGAAGTTAGGGGACCTGCTGATATGGGTAAAAAAATGGCGACAGGCAGGAAAACAGGAAAACAAGCCCCATCTCCTGGTGTGTTCTGCCCTGGGGGCCATGGAGCTGGGCCAGGACAGAAAAGCCATTGATGACCTGAGAAAAGCCCACCGGATGGATCCCGGCCTGTCCGTTGCTCTTTTTGTGCTGGCCAGTCTTTACATACGCCGGAAGGAAACGGAAAAAGCCCTAAAAACAGCAAAAAAAGCCGTTGAGATTGATCCCGGCGACGGCAACAACCACAGAATGCTGGCCATCTGCTACAACGCCATGGGT
This sequence comes from uncultured bacterium, assembly GCA_964396845.1. Lineage (GTDB taxonomy): Bacteria > Vulcanimicrobiota > JAJTBE01 > JAJTBE01 > CAYNGH01 > CAYNGH01. The sequence goes on from CAYNGH010000014.1 coordinate 15,682, forward strand.
ATGCGGGATGAGGCCCGACAGCAGGCAGAAAAAGCTCTGGAGCTGGAGCCGGATAATGCTGATTCCATGTGGGTCATGTCCCTGATGCACCTGGAATCTGAAGAAACAAAAAAAGCCCTGGAGCTGGCGGAAAAAGCAGTAAAAACCGAACCTGACAGCGCCATGGCCAGCTGGGCCCTGGGAAGCGCCCTCCAGAGAATGGACAGCATCGAGGATTCCATCAGAGCCTTTGAAAATGCAGTAAAATATGATGACAAGCTGGCAGATGCCCATTACCTGTTAGCGGGACATCACCTGGAAGCAGGGAATCTGGACAAGGCCCGGCATCATGCGGACAAGGCTGTTCACGGCGATTCATCCTTTGCCGATGCATATTATCTCCGGGGGCTGATTTACTCCAACCAGGGCCGTCATCACGAGGCCATCGACCAGTTCAACAAGGCCCTGAACATCGGCTTTGAAAATGCCCTCCTGTACTTTCACCTGGGAGAGGCATACATGATGCTGGATCTCACCGCCAAGGCGGAGAAGTCCTACCAGCGGGCCATCGAACTTAACCCTGACATGGCAGAGCCTTATTACTGCCTGGGTATTGTGGAAAAATACCGCACCAACGGCGCCGGCGCCGAGGAGTATTACCTGAAGGCCGTGGAGAGAGCCCCGGATAATGTGCAGTTTATCAACTCCCTGGGGGTGCTGTACCTTGAGATGGGGGAGATGGAAAATGCCCGGGAATCCCTGGAAGAGGCCCTGGAGATCTCCCCGGAAGATCCTCTGGTGCTGTATAATATGGGGGAATACTTCCTGCGTATGGGAAAGATGGACAAAGCCCTGGAGCTTTTCATGCAGTCCCTGAAATTCAACCCCGATGATGCCGACTGTCAGGCCAAGATTGACCGGATCCGGCAACTGATGCCCGCCACGGGATAAGGGAGGCAATTTTTGAAAAAAGAAAAGGAAACCCTGGCAAACCTCATGGTGGCCATCGCCTGTCTTGTGGAGGAGGGGGCTATGGCTGTCCCATGCGACAGAAATTTAAATCCCCTGTCATATCCTGTGGTGGTGGACAACCTTGTGATGGGCAACTCCCACCGGGAAAATGATCAGCTTACTTTTATCATGGGATGGCGATCTCCCGGAGTCACCGAAACCTTTGAAAGCGGGGCCTTCAATGTTGAAGCGCCGGAATTTCTCAAGATAAACCGGTTTGACCTGGAAGAAGATCGGGTAACCCTTCATCATGATCTGGTGGATGAACACCGGGAATGTCTTTGTCTTGTGCCCATCGATGATGAGCATCGGCAGGAATGGCAGGAGTGGTCGGTTTTCAAGCAGGCAAACCGGGATTACTTCGAAGAGCTGGACATCCAGATGATCAATATGCTAAACCAGCTTTACTGATAGCCCTTACTTGCTTTACTTGGCCGGGGTGCGGGCTATCTGATCCATCCACCGGAGGCGATCCGAGAGGACCTTGATAATCTCGATGGAAATTTCAGGCTTTTCATATATCAGGTTGAAGAAATGATCCCGTTCCAGGCACAGGAGCAGAGTGGGTTTGAGGGCCATGATGGAGGCGGAGCGCACATCATCGCCAAAGATTGCCATCTCGCCGAAAAATTCCGGTTCCCGCAGGCAAACCAGGGTCTTTCTGGGGTTTCCCGGCAGGTAAACTTCCACCTCTCCCGAGGCGATGATGAACATCCGGCTTCCCACTTCGCCCTTTTCAATAATCACTTCCTTTGGTGAGCAATTTTTCTCCCGGACAATCTCTGCCACCATCTTGAGTTCATCCATCTTGAGGGACTTGAAAAGGGGAGCGTTTTTCAGGCATATGATTTTTTCAATTGTTGTAAGCATCCCGCCTCCTTCTTTGCCATGGCCGTCAGGGGTCACTGTCCGGGCAATCTCCGCCACCAGGGGATCTTTGTGATTTACAAAGGGTTCCAGATCAACAAAATCACAGAACCGGGGCATATCTTTTAAAAGAAGAAGGGAGGAGCATATATCCCATCGGTGCAGATCCGGTTGCAGATAGCGATCCAGGATAACCTGACAGTTGACGGTTCCATCCACCTCTTCAAAAAATTTCTTCGCCAGTTTCAGTTCTTCTTCAAAATCCCTGGGGTAAAGCAGGGTAATCAGGCTCTTGGCCTGTTTTTTATCCCATATGTTGCCAAAAAGCTCCATGGCATTGGATATGAGCCGGGGGTTCCTGGTGAGAAGGGCTTTTTCAATGCTTATGACCACCTTCTGGTGAAGGAATATTTCCAGCATCTCCAATACCGTTATGCGAATCTGGCTCTTCTTCCTTTCATTCATTTCCAGCATCAGAGAGTTTTCCTGCCGGTTCTGTTTCAGCCAGTCCTGTTCAAGGATCAGCTGAAAATAACTGCTGATGAGATTCCGGAGGATCTCCTTGAGCCGATCCTGATCCGTTATTCTGTTTAATTTCTGCAGAACCAGAACGATGTTTTCCTTGCCGGTGAGAGGAACTGCCGGAGATTCCAGCCGTTCAAAAAATATATCCATGTCGCCGGAATAGTTATTCACCAGAATGTCAATGATGAAACTGCGAAGAGGCCCTGATGTGGCATTTAGCATATCCAGCAGGGAATCCCTCTCCCAGGGGCCGTTGCGTTTACTCAGAATCATGGCTGCAGCCCTCTGTTCGTGATAACCGCTACGGCCCATAAGATCCCGGACCAGCTCCTGTACCAGGGGAGGCTCCTTTCCCAGAGGCTGAAAAATCTCTCCCAGAGTCTTCACCGCATCGATGGCCACAGCCCGGTCTGGATTTTCCATGTGACCCCGGACATAATCGATGTAGGCCTCGTCATAAAGATCCCGAATCAAAGATAGATTGGCATGAATCACCTTCTCATGGGTGGATTCCATCCGGAGTTTTACCAACTGAGATGCATCATCCCGGCCCTGAGAATCCACCAGCATAAAATACCTGATGGCGCTGTTTTGCACCGACAGGTCAGCCCCTTCCTTCAGATACTCCAGCAGGCGATCCGATGCCGTGGTGGAGGCGGTTTCGATGAAATACTCGATGATGATGCACTTTATCCCGGCAGGACATTCCCCCAGGGATTCACCAAGAAAACTCTCGTCCACATCCCGGACCCGGCGGAAATAGTTCCGGAGGAAGTCCTCCTCCACCTCCGGCGACCACTTGAGAAAGCTCTTCATCAGCCGGGAAAAATCAATGTCCTCATCAAGATGCAGAAGAAGGGTGGTAGCGCTGTCCCTGACCCTGGAATCCTCCCCTTCCGCCAGCCGGTACAAGGCTTCCAGGTCCTTACGGGATGCCTTTTCCCACCGCAGATTGGTCAGATCCTCCAGATTCAGGGTTCGATCCTTAACCATGTGCATCAGGCCTTCCACATATCCCTGATTCTGGAGAATGGCCACCACCACATATGCGATAGAAGCCAGGAAACCGAACAGGGCAATCTGGCCGGGGATGAAAAACCCCTTCATCAACTGGAGGGCCAGACCGCCGGAAATCTCGGAAATCGGCTTGATTAGACCACTGGACAGAGCCCTGGCCCTGGCCCTTTCATTGTCGGGAACTCCATTGAACAATAAAGACTCCACCGGGTCCTGAATGGCGGACTCCAACTGTTCATCGGTAAACCTCGCCCACAGGGCTGCAGGGAAACCATAGGCAAAAACAAGCCCTGCAAAACCCGACACAAAACCAACGGCATAAAGGTTATTGGCAGCACCAATTCCCAGAGAATCAATAATTCGGTTGGTCATGGTCACCTGGATCACAAATCCCAGCAGGTTGGTTGCGATGATATAAATACCGAAGAATGCCGTGAGCTGATCTTCCTGGGGAAAGGTGGCCACAAAAATTTCGCTGTAGAGGAACTTGATAATCAGACTCAGAAAACCCAGCAGGAATATCCCCGCAGCCAGGGATTTGAGCAGCAGGGAATTCTTCATAAACTGAAGACCCCCTTTTATATGCTGAAAAAACTGGGATGCCTCCCTGGACTGCTTTTCAAAATCGAATACCTGGGGAGGAAATATCCTGTCGATAAAATTCAGCAGAAACACTGCAACTACAATAGATCCCGCCCAGATCCAGAGAATGTTGATGGTGCCCAGATGTCCTGCGGCAAAGGTGAGAACCAGACCGCCAGTGATTCCTCCGATGCGGGATCCGGCAAATATCAGGGGGAAAAGCCGTTTAGCCTGCAGGGTGTCAAAATAATCCGCCAGATAAACAGAAAAGTGCAGTTCAAATATCCCCACCATAAACTCCGCCACCCCGTATAGCAGATATGCTACCACCACGGGGGCTGTGGAGGAAAGAAGCCTTGACGGCACCACCACTGCCACTGTCGCCCACATTATCAGAGAAAACAGCGCCCGGTTATCCTTCCGGGCAGAAAGATACATGTAAGCCAGTACCGACAGGAAACTGACCATAGCCGCCACCAGAAGCATGGAGGGGAGTTTGTCGATACCTGCTCTGGTGAGAAATATTGAAGCGGAAACACCGGTCCCCAGCTGTTGGGCCATCATCAGCAAAGTAAAAAACAGGAGGAAGAAAAACAACTTCCTCTCCTCCCCTTTTCTTACCAGTAAATAATCTTCAAGAAAACGGCTGAAAATAAAATCACCCAATACTACGGCTATTTCTGCCCTGTAAAGTTCTATCCAACAGAAGGGTTTCCTCTACCGCCTGATTCCAAGAACCCCGGAGGATGTTAATATTTGATAATAATAAGAATCATCACCGGCAGAAAAAATGCAGGGCATATTCTCAACCGGGACAAATTTATCTGCAGGAACCGAGTAGGGAATCTTTTCAGGAATCATCGTCGTTATCAGGAAAGGGAAGCCTGAGGATGAAGGTGGCCCCCTGCCCCCGGCCAGGACTCTCCGCAGTGATGGTGCCATGATGTGCATCGATGATGCGACGGCAGATGGCAAGGCCAAAGCCGGTGCCCCGGTTTCTCTCCAAGGCCAGGCCCGGTTCGAAGATCCGCTCCAGATTTTCCTCTTCAATTCCGAGGCCGTCATCGGTAATGGTGACAACGGTTTCTCCATCGGATTTCTCATATCCCAGGATCAGGTTCACATTCTCTCTGCCCTCACCCCGATAACGGATGGCGTTCTCCACAATATTGGAAAGAACATTTTCCAGATTTACCCGATCGCCGTATATCAACCCCGGCTCAGACTCATAGGTGACATTTACAGCAATCTCCTGATGACTCCGAAGATCAAGAACCTCACCCATAAGATCCCTGAAGGGGAATCGGTTCAGGTTCCCCAGCACCCTGCCGGCCCGGGACAGCTCCAGAAGGCGGTTGATTAGAGAAATAAGCTGATCTATCTGTTTGTTCATCTTGGCCTTGAAATAGTCAAACTCGTCAGCGTCCTTTTCCAGAAGGCTCGTATATCCCCCTAAATTCCTGATAGGCCCTTTTAAATCGTGGCTGACCCGGTGGGCAAAGTCTTCTAACTGGCGGTTCTTCTCCACAAGCTGACGGCGGTTTTCTTCTCTTTCTTCCTCGATGCTCATGGCCTTGGCCAGAAGGCTGATAATCCTCCTGTCGTCATCGGTAAGCTCCCGATGATTCCCAAAGACAACACAAAGTGACCCCACAGGCCGGCCATGAAGCTGAACCTGATAGCCCATGTATGTTTTCAGCCCGTATTTTGCCACATTGGCATCAGTAACTGCATACTCGGTTTTTGACAGATCCCTGATATAAAACACTTCGTTGGGTTTTGAATTCTTAATGACATCATAACAGATATGTCCGTCAGGCCTGTCCTAGGCCTGAAAATCCGGTGGCACATGCCACTGACCAAGGGAACAGAGTATGCCGAGATTTAACCGGTTATAAAGGGCGCAGTCGGCACCCAGAAGCTCTCCCAGGGCCTTTGTGATGGAGTTGATATTAATCCGGGAATCCGACCCCAGCCCCAGGAACATTTCGTTGAGCCTGGAAAGCCGTCTTCTGCCCATCTCCCGGTGGGACACATCCCGGATGATCCCCTGAATCCCATTGACAGCGTTATCTTTCAACAGGGGAGAAAGGCTTATCTCGGTGATTATTTCCCGGCCATCCCTGGCAACTGCAGTAGTGATAAGACAATCGGCAGCGCCTTCGGTTATCAGACGATTCAGGCGTTTCTGTTGTTTTTCTGCCTCATCCGGCGAAAGAAGGCTGGTAAAATGCTTGCCGGTAACCTCATGAGTGTCAAACCCAAATATTTTTTTAACCGATGGAGATATATAGTTGATTTCAATCTTCTCATCGGTGGTAAATATAACATCAAAACTCCGTTCGGCAATGCCCCGGAACTTTTCCTCGCTTTTCTGCAGTTCTTTTTGAATAATCTTCAAATCCGTAACATCGATGGCCATTTCAAACCTTGCCATGCGATCCCCTTCCCAGGGGATTGCCCGATCGATACAACGATAATACTTCTGGTTCACCTGGTTCTGGAATTCCCATATATAGGGCCGGCCTGGCCTTTCGTGGAATATGATATGGTTGGTGCAGAAAGTGCAGGGTTCATCCCGATCCTGCAAAACCTTGTAGCACTTGTCGCCGATGCCCCCGGGAAACAAATGCCGGGCGGGGCTGTTCATATAGAGAAGCTCATAAGTATCAGGATCCGCCACATAAACCACCTCATCAAGGCTGTCAAACATGGACACCAGCTGTCTTCTGGTGGTTTCAATCTCCTCCTGGGCCTTTTTCCGGTCAGTGATGTCGATGGCAGTCCCTACAAGCCTCTCAGGATTGCCTGATTCATCCGCAATCACATTACCCTGAACAAGAATCCAGCTGTAAACTCCGTTAGAATCCTTTATCCGATATTCATCTTTATATTGCCCGGCAGATTCTTTCTGGGATTTTCTAAACAAATTATCCAATCTCACTAAATCATTCCTGTGAACAACCTCTTTTGCCCAGGAGAGGATAGTATCAATGCCGGGTTTTAATGTTCCCGGAAATTGATATTTGGACAGGTCAAGATATGTGTCGCTGGGACGGTTCAACCCGAGAAACTCCTGTATAGTGGAATCGATGAAAAAATTGCCGGTTTTCAGATTGTAATCAAAAACCCCCACTTTTCCGGCCTTTGTGGCCAGTTTGTAGCGTTCCTTGCTTAGTTTCAGGTCCACCTGAACCTTCCTGGTCTGGGTAATATCGATGGCGGTAAAAATGACACCCTGGGAAGGATCCTCCGGGCTGACAGGGGTTGAACTGAGTAGAACATCAATTATATTCCCGTCTTTGGTCTGCCATCGGGTTTCCACGGTGCCGGTGCCTTTTTCTTTTATCTGCCGATATTTCTCCCGGCCCACAGATTCAAAATCTTCATCGCTGGGGTATATAATACGAGCTCCAACCCCCAGAACATCTTCGGGAGAATAGCCGGTAATCTCAGTAAATCGCCGGTTTACCCACTGAAAAACCCTGTCCTTCACAAGACCTATGCCAACAGGAGCCGCCCGAAGAATGCTGGTCAGGGTGGCTTCACTCTTTTTCAGGGCTTCTTCCCATTCAATCCGCTGAGTGATGTCCCGGGCCGCGGCAAAAATCACCTTCCCTGCGGGGAATGACCGCCATTCAATCCAGCGGTAAGACCCATCCTTGCAACGGTAGCGGTTGGTGAAATTAAGCACCTCTTCCTGTCGATCCAGGGTTGAAACAGCCTCAATAGTGGCTTCCCGATCATCAGGGTGAACCAGGTCTATGAATCTCCTGCCCTCAAGTTCGTCCATCTCATAGCCCAGGACATTCTTCCATTCCCGGTTCAGCCGGCGGAAATGTCCATCGGTATCGGCTATGCAAAGAAGCTCCAAGGCGCTGGAGAAGAATTTATCCAGCTCTTCGTTCTTCGCCCGGAGGGCATTCTCGGCCCGAATTTTTTCTGCAATGAACCGGGCCTGCTGAACATTCTGGTATGCCATGGTGGATAGCTGTTGAGCAAGAACAAACAGAGCCTGGGCCACCTTTTCAAACTGCTCCCGGGACATGACCGGTACTTCATAAAAAGCCTTTACAACCTCTTCTTCGTCAGCGCCGATTTCCCGGGCATATTCCCTCATTCTCTCAGGATCCTGGGCTTCATTTCGCACCTGGCCGATAAGCCAGTTGGCGATATGACGGCCTCCCACGGAAATGCTGGCTCCTGCGTCCCAAAGACCTCCGCTGATGCATTTCTGCACAATCGGCCCGCCGGGATTATGCCTTCCTATGACTGAATCGGAATGATAGCAGTTGCAAAGCCCTTTTTTTGTTTTGCGGATTATGTCATTGCACAGACGGCAGAAATTGCTGGGCCGGGTGATGGGAACACCTTCCGGGGTAGTGATGATGGATGCCACTGATGTTGACTGGGAAAAGAGATCCTGCATCTGCTGAATCTCCTCCAGATTGAAAAGGTCGTGAAAGCTGATACCCTCAGCCTGATCCAGGGGCCGGGTCAGGGCCACTATACGGCTGGCCATGACATCCTGGGCTATTTTTCTTTCGGTGATATTATGAAGAGAACCGATGAGTTTCAGTTCTTTTCCGGTTCCATCCCTGGCCAGAATAATATTAACTGAGCAATAGACAGTTTCACCCTGACGGTTCTTGATGGATATTTCATAATCAGGAATCTTCTAGCGCCGGATCACATCGGATATGAACCGCTGTCCGCTGAAGGGATCCTCAAAAAAATCAACGAAGGATTTCCCCATCATCTCCTCAGGAGAATACCCCATAAGCTCCATCACCGAGGGGCTTGTTTCCAGGATTGTGCCAGATAAATCCGTTTCAAAATACACATCTCGAATATTTTCAAAAATATTATGATACCTGCGGGTTGCCTGCTGTTCAGACTTTTCCATCCTCTGGGTTTCAACGGCACGGATCACTGAGTTGAAAAACTTTTCTTTGTGGACGAAGCCGGTGACATCTTTGGTAAAATAATCCGAGGCTCCCGACATGAAAGCTTCCCTGGCAATCTCTTCATTCCCCTGACCCGTATAAAAAATCACAGGAAAGCCGGGAATATCCCGGCTGATTCTCTTTAAAAGCTCCAGTCCGTCAATGCCGGGCATGTCATAATCAGTGACCAGCACATCATAATCCCCCGAACAAAGCATTTCCATGACCCTCTCGGGTCGATTCACCGATTCGATGTCCATCTTGGATTTAAAAAAAAGACTGAAGAGTTTCAGAAAATCCGTATCATCATCAACATGAAGCACCTTCGGTTTTCTATTCTGGTTACTCAAAAAGACCCCCCCGCCATAAACTTTTAGCCACCATAACCCCGGTACTGGATCATGACCTGCGAATTATTATTTTTTCGAGAAAAAGGCTTGCCCCGCCCCTCTCCAAAAAGCTTTAATTCACGTAATACTAAGCTTTATAATGCTTGGTAATTTTTGCTAATGCGTGATCAGATAAATTTATTGCAGAAAACACCTTCTTCTTGTTTGCATATTGTCGAATGTTTTCTCTGTGATATTGGAGTCTTCCCAGAACACACTTCTATCCGCTTTCTACTTTGAGTAAATCCTGCTGGATAACTGTCATCTTCAACGGGCCGCCTGCAGAACCTTGCATGATATTATACAGTATAAGGGAAAAAAATTCTACAGCCGGGCAAAAAACTATTCATCCATCCAGAACAGGAAGAATAAGTTTTATTCAGGGTTATGGGGGCTTTCTGTATTCTGCCCCATTTTCCCGTCATATTGTTTATCGACATTATTGTTGAATTTATTTATAACTACTCTGAAACCGTAAAGGTTGCACCATTTCCGGGGATCATCGCTGTCGGGGACATGGGTTTTCAACCCCTGGCGGTTATCAAAAAAAGATCCTCCCATCAACACTCTCTCCGCCATTTCTCCTTCCCCCCTTATGTCCAGGCACCATTCCGCCACATTTCCCGCCATGTCCAACACCCCGAAAGGACTCCTCCCATCGGGGAAACTCCCCACGGGAAGGGTCCCCAGTTTCACGCCGTCGATGGTTTCCAGGGGAACAACCCGATGCCTCAGGGAATCCATCTCCCGGTTGTTGGACAAATCAGGATCCCATTCATTTCCCCAGGGATAAATCCGCCCCTGTTTTCCCCGGGCTGATGCTTCCCACTGGATCCTTGAGGGCAGGTCCCCTCCCGCCCAGCGGGCATAAGCCCGGGCATCCTCAAAGGACACCTCGCACACAGGGTGCTCCATGGTCTTTTCATGAGCCAGAAGATACCATTCACCCTGGGCCTTGTAGCCGGTTTCCTCGACAAACTTGGCATACTGGCGGTTGGTCACTTCGTGAAGATATATATAAAAAGAATCGATTCTTGTCATCACCGGGGGATCTCCCACAGGATAGATTCCGCCGGGGACAGTTATCAGCCTGGCTCCATCCCGCCGGTTCACCGAGAGGACTTCCATCTCCGAGATGACCGGATCTCCGCCCCGGAATATAATATCAAAGGAATCCCCTGTCAGGAGGTATATTCCCGACACCAGCGCCAGGATCACCAGCAATATCTTGCATCCTTTTGAAATGACAGCCACCTCTTATAGTGTTGGCCCGGATTTTCAGCTGAATTTTATTCCCGGCCAGATAAACAGTTTCCCTCAGGGGAGTTTTATTTCCTCTGACAAGATCGCATCACCCGCTGTTGCAACAAATCAAAAGAGAAAGCAGAAAAAAGAAGAATTACCGGGAGGAACCCAGAATAAAGGTCATGAAAAAGCCACAGAAACAACGATAATGCTCATGGTGTTATTGTTTTTTTATCGCAGTAATAAAGGAGATGAAAATGAATTTTGATGAGAGGTTGCAGAAGACTGCCCGGGATTACCTCCACGAGATGATGGAGATGATTCCTCCCCTGGGGACTGCTCTGGGTCTTCACCAGTATGATCACCTGATGCCCGATGGTTCCCTGGAATCAGAAATGCACATGCAGAAATTGCAAAGAAAATTTTACCGGGACATTGAATCCATGGACCCGGACACTCTTTCCCCGTCGGGGAGGATTGACCGGGGAGCCTTGCTCAACAGCATCGGTGTGCAGATATATCAGGAAGAAAACCATCGCAAATGGCAGTCACAGCCCCAGGCAGGAGTATTAATCGGCACGGCCCTTTACATGCTTTTCATCCGGGATTTTGCCCCCTTCCAACAGAGAATCGAATCCATCGCCGGCAGGCTGGAGCAGATCCCGGCATTCCTGATGAATTCGCGCCAGTTGTTGACAGACCCGGTGCGGATCTGGGCTGAATCGGACATGGAAGAAACAGTCAGCCTTGTGGGTCTGATTCGCCTCATCCAGAAAACTGCCCGGGACAAGCAGGCGAGCGACAAGATTCAATCCCGCCTCAGCCGGGCCTCGGATTCCGCCACTGAAGCCATCAGGAACTATTGCAGCTGGCTTGAAGAAGAGATTCTGCCCCGCTCCCGAGAAAACTTCGCCATGACCCCGGAACAGTTCAACCGTCTGCTGGAATTGAGGGAGCTGGGGATGGATGCCCCATCCCTGGAGAAGTTCGGCTGGCGGATGCTGGAGGAATCCCGGGAACGCCAGAGGGAGATTGCAAGAAGCATCGCCCCGGAAAAATCCCTGGAACAGGTGAGAGAGATTCTTCGAAACCGTCACCCGGAAACCTTTGAAGAAGTCCTGAAGCTGACAAAAGATGCCGTGGACAGATCCCGGCAGTTTGTCATCGATTCTGACTATGCCACCATCCCCCCGGGAGAACGGCTGGATATAATCGAAACCCCGGAATTCGCCCGGAGCATGGTTCCCTTCGGGGCATATTCCCCGCCGGGACGGTTTGAAAAAAGCCAGGTGGGGAATTACTGGATGACCAGACCCATGGAGGAGAAAGGCCAGTCCCTGGGCATCCACAACCTGGGTTCCATCCTGAACACCTCGGTTCACGAGGGATATCCGGGACATCACCTGCAGTTGATCTGCGGAAACACCAACCAGTCATGGGCAAGAAACCTGACCGAAGGCACTGAGTTTGTGGAAGGCTGGGCACATTACTGCGAAGAGATGGTGGCCCGGATGGGTTTCTCCACGGAACCCGAGGTGATGTTTGAAAGGGCGCAGGATATGATATGGCGGGCAATCCGCATTGTGGTCGATGTCCAGCTCTCCAGCGGACAGCTTTCCTTTGACGGGGCGGTGGATCTCCTGAAGAAGGAATCAGGCTTTGATCGGGCCTCATGTATTGCCGAGGTGCGCCGTTACACATATACTCCCGGCTATCAGCTCAGTTATCTGCTGGGCAAAAAGATGATAATGGATTTGTCGGACCGGATGAAGAAAAAATATCATGATACCTTCAGCCTTAAAAAATTCCACGATTCCATGCTCTATGCGGGGATTCTGCCCATGAAATATATGGAGATGGAAGTGGATGAAGCCCTGTGTCCAGGGGAAAGTTTCGTCTGGTGACAGGCAGTAGCTGATATTTACAAAAAAAACAGGCCCCGTGAAAGGGGCCTGAATTTTTTTCTGATTCTGATAACAGTGTTACCAGTTCAAAGTGGCATGAACTTCCTCTTGGTTGAGGACATAGACCAGGGCAGAATTCCCCCAGGGATCCATTGCCACCCTTGGCCGGCAGGCATTATAATCAGTGCCTGAAAGCAGGGTTGCACCTCCCCAGGATTTTTCCAGTGCATCATATTTAGTTGCCCAGATTTCGTTTCCGTCGTTGCCGTAATGCTTGTATCCCAGAACCGCATTGCCGTTGTTGTCCATGGCAACGGTGGGATGGCAGGATTGGTTATTGGAGAGCCCCGACGCCTGGGCGGGAGCTGACCAGCTACCTGTGGTATTGTCGTATATGACTCCCATGACCAAAGTGTTATCATTGACATACACAACCACAGCACCGCCATGATCATTCATAGCTACCTTATTATTGCAGGCTTCATAGTTGGAAATGATCACCGCATTGCTCCATGTGCCGGTGGATGCATCATATGTGGCCGCCATTACCTGGCCGTCGTTTTGACCGTTCCTGAGGAATGTTACCACCGCGTCGCCGTTTCTGCTGACTGCGGATTCGTTGTGGCAGTATCTGTCCGCATCAATATCCACCTCGGGGGAAACCCTGACAACCCCGGTCCACTGTCCCGTGGAGGCGTCATAATGGTTCACATAGGTTTCCGTGCCAGAACCGCCGGAGCTGGTGTTGTAATTCTGAACAAAACTGACAACAGCGTTGCCGTTTTCATCCATTCCCACCCGGGGACGGCAGGCGCCGTAATAGTCGCCGGTATCCTCATCCTCGGGAGTCGAGATGATTACTGCGTCTTCCCATTCTCCGGTGACCGCGTCAAAACGTCGGGCAAGGATGTTTGAATCATTTGACCACCAACTAATGCCTTCATCCCAGTAGTAGTTCTTGTATGCCACGATGGCATTGCCTGCAGGATCAACACCGACTTCCGCATGACAGGGCCAGTTTTCATTGTCCATAAACTCCGCCAACAGCTCCGGTTCAGCCAGCCACTGGTTTGTGGAGGCGTTGTAGCGGTTGGCGTAAACAGAAGCTCCACCTCCGTCCCTATTAACAAAGGCCACAACGGCGTTGCCGGCATCGTCCATGCTGATCCTGGGCCGGCAGTTGGAGCCTGTTGCCGGTGTATCAGGGCCTGTGGAAATATCCACCGGGGTGCTCCATAGGCCCGTGGAGGAGTCAAACCTTGTGGCATATATGGCTGTACCGCCATCTTCATTGTCCCACTTGAACACCACAATCACATTGCTGTCGGGGTCCCCTGCCAGCTCCGCATGGCTTGCATCATAGGTGCTGCTCCCCGCCAGATACTGAGCATCGTCCCAGCTCCGATCCCTGGTCAGTAATACGTCATCATTGCTGGAAACACCGTCCACCGTCACCACCACCGGGCCGGTGTTGCTCTTGGGGCCCAGTTGAACCTGAATCTGGGTGTCCCCCCACTGGAGATACTCGCCGGGATCATTCCCGCCGACGGTAACCGTACTGGGATTTCTGGATGCTCCAAAATTTTTCCCCGTAATGGTCACCACGTCGCCAACACCGGCATTGGAGGGATTTACGCTCTCCACCACCGGGTCAGTGTCGGGAGTAGGATCCGGCGTGACAGTAATTGTAGGGGTAGCTGTTGGGGTCGGCCAGAAGTCGCCGTCGCTGTCCCCTGAACTGCAACCTGCAATCATCAGGGCCACCATCATAGCTACCATCACCATGATTACCGCTGGTATAGTTTTTTTCATTTCACACCATCCTTTTTTAGTTTGAGATATGTTTGTGTACAATCACTGTTGCACATAATTCAAGCTTTCCCTTCGAAATGCCCTAAAAAGGGTATAAAATTTATTTCTAACATATCATGAGGATTATCCCTAATCTTCTACTTTTTTCCCTGAAATATTCAAGAAAGGGTTTGGAGAGTCCGGGGATAATCTTTTTCGGGGTGCAATGAAATGAACCACGATAACATAATCACAATCTACCATACCAATGATCTTCATGATCACCGCAGGGCCGTCACAATGGCCGGGGAGCTTCCCCGGGATCAAAACACCCTTCTTGTGGATTCAGGAGATGCCATCGGGGGGTCCAATACCGCCTTCCGGTTCCGGGAGCCTGTTATCGATCTCATGAATCGTGCCGGATATGACTGTATGGCCATGGGGAACCGGGAATTCAACTACCTGCGGGGGGTTCTGAGAATTCGGGCCCGACAGGCCAACTTTCCCATTCTTTGTGCAAACCTTGTTGACACAAGGGGGAAGACCAATGACACCTTCACCCCATGGATCACCAGAGAAATTGCAGGGATAAAAATCGGCATTATCGGCCTGACCCCGGTGATGTATCCTGATGAATCCATCTGGTTTCGCCTTTCTGGATTCAGTTTCCGGGATCCGACAGAATCAATGGCCCGGCACCTTCCACAAATGCGTCAAGACAGTGATATGGTGGTGGTTCTCTCTCATCTGGGCCTGGATCGGGATAGGCATCTGGCCTTGCAGATTCCGGGGCTGGATCTGATAATCGGAGGACATTCCCATAAACTCCTCGAAAAACCAGAGAGAACCGGCGACGGGTTCATCTTCAACGGCGGTTGTCACGGCAGATATATCGGCAGGATACAGTTCACTCCCCAAAAAACTGCCCAGGGAAAAGTCATGGTGAGGAATCTTGAATACTCCCTTATCAGAGTCGCCGGCAAAACATCGGGAGATGCGTCCCCATAATGGAAAAGAAAAAAATACTGTTCATCAGCAACGGCTATGGCGAGGATGCCATTGCTGTAACCGTCATCAATAAGCTTCTGGATATGAGCGGTTCTTTTTCTGTTGTCGGTTTTCCCCTGGTGGGCGAAGGCAGAAGCTACACCCGGCTGAACCTGCCCGTCGTATGCCCTGTCATGAACCTGCCCAGCGGTGGACTCATCCCCGCAGGGTGGCTGAAAAACCTGTGGACAGACTTCCGCTCGGGTCTTGCAGCATTGACCCTTCAGCAAATCAATCAGCTTCGATCCATCAGCAGTCTGACTGCTGTAGTGGCAGTGGGGGATACATACCCGGTGCTCATGGGAGGATTATTCACCCGCCACAAGGTCATATTTGTAGGAACGGCAAAATCCGACTATTTCGTGGAGTACTCCAGAGTTGAACGGGAAGTATTCCGGCGATTCACTAAGATTGTATTCCCCAGGGATGAGCCTACCGCATCCAGTCTTCGAAACCACGGCATCAAGGCTCAATGGCAGGGAAACGCCATGATGGACGGCATTGAGGTCACCGGGGAGAGATTCGGAATCCATGAGAACACCGCCATCATAACCTTGCTTCCGGGAAGCCGGGACTTTGCATATACGGACCTGCCCATAATTCTTGAGGGAGCAGAAAAAATCAGCGCTGTGCTGGATCCTCCCCCGGCATATCTATCGGCTCTGGCTCCATCCATCACATTGGATCGCCTGGGAAAAAGCGCCGAAACTGCAGGTTTTGATTTGCAGAAAACCGGCTCCGATGACGGAGTGGTGGGCTACCTGACAAAAGCCTCTTTAAAGGTAACTCTCCTGCGTCATCGGTTTGGGGATTCCATCAGCCTTGCCCGGCTGATCATCGGCCAGGCGGGAACTGGCAACGAGCAGGCCGCGGGGCTGGGGAAACCCATAGTGGGGTTCGATTCCCAAGGCCAGAAAAAACCCGGATGGTACCGGGCACGGCAGAAAGGCCTCCTGGGAGATTCTCTGGCAGTGGTGGATAAAGATTCTGAAGCTGTAAGCAGTAAAGCTCTGGAAATCCTCCAGGACGAACAGCTTTATATTCATATGTCAAAAACCGGCAGGGAGAGAATGGGGCCTCCCGGAGGCGCAGCCAGAATGGCCCGATACATCCTGAAAGTGGCCACAGAAAACGGCAAAGAATAATTTTTTGGATATTGCTCCTGTAATCCTGTTATCGAAAGGAGTTGCCCGATATGACCCATAAATCAATTTTTTCCAGAACCCTGATACTGCTGTTGATACTGGGGATGTCATGCATCCGGGCCTTCCCGGCAGAGGATAAGAATGCCCCGGCAGAGTCTGTCAAGGCTAAACTGCGGGTGGTATCCCAGCCGGAAGGGGCAACAGTGGTGGTGGACCGGGTCATCCGGGGACAGGCTCCCATAACTCTGGAGCTGGACAAAGGCCAACGGCTGGTGCGAGTTTCTCTGGATGAAAACTGGGAACCCTTCATCCAGACCCTGAACCTGGAAGGTGATTTTGAATTGCGGGTAAACCTGAGGCCCAGGGGACATCTATCTTTCCAGAGAGGCTTGAAAGCCTTCGATGCAGGCAACTATCCCCAGGCCCGGCAGGAATTTCAAAACGCCGTGACCGGAGGAAAAGTCATCCCCGAGGGATATTTTTACCTGGCTCTTCTGGATCGGATCCGGGGTGATGAAAAGGGGATGACTGATAATTTCAGGGAATACATCAACCTGAATCCCCCGGCAGGTAGTTTTGTGACCGTTTTCCGGGAGATTCACCCGGAACCTTTTAACTACGGAGTCTGCACGGCCCATTTTATCCTGGGAGAACACTACAGGAGTTCATACAACTGGGGACAGGCAGCCACCTCCTACAAACTGGCCATCCCCCGGCGGGAAAGATTCATCGATACCGCCATCGAAGCGAGTTTTGACAACATCCGAGCTCTGCGGAAAAAACAAGAAGAAAATCCCCGGGACCCAGGAGTTCAAATTCAACTGGCATATCTCTACGAGCTGAAGGGGATGCTGTTTCAGGCCATGATGGCTTACCGGGACGGAGCCAGGCTTTTATTTGAAGATTCCCCGGAATACACCGAGAGATTTGGCAAGTATCTGGACAAAACCCAGTAAACCATTGCCTTTACTTTTTTCCCGCATGATAATATAATCTGATCAGTCCCTGTTCACCGGAGATCCGGAACACAAACACCCCAAGGAGAGAAGATATGAAATCCAGGACCAGTTATCAGTTCACTTTAATAATGATGATAATGACGGCGATATTTGCCGTGGCAGTAGCCGGATGCGGAGGCGGAGGAGGCGGTGGCGGTGGTGCTCCCATACCGCCAGCCCCCACCACACCCTCCCCCACCCCCACAGAAATCACCTATACCCTGACCATCGACATTCAGGGACAGGGCACTGTGAGTCCGCCCAGCGGTACTGTCTATGAAAACGGCGATGTAGCCACCCTTACTCCCACTCCCGGGGACAACTGGCTTTTTGCCCGGTGGGAAGGCCCCCATGCCGGAGATATCGTCAACAACCGGATCGTCATGGACTCTGACAAACAGGTGACGGCAGTATTTATCCGTCCTGTCCACGACCTGACCATCAACATCACCGGCGACGGCACCGTTGCCAGGGATTTGGTGGCTTCCTCCCGGGATGAATACAACAGTGGCGAAACAGTGCGCCTCACCGCCAGTGCCGGTGTGGGCTGGGTTTTCCGGCGGTGGGAAGGGGATCTTTCCTCCACCGCCAACCCGGAAACCATCACCATGGACAATTCAAAAACCATAACCGCGGTGTTTGAGGTTGCCACCACATATACCCTTGACACCAGCTGGGGCATCAACGGCGAGGTGGCAGGCCCCGACATCAGTTATCCCATGGGTCTTGTCAGAACATCCAGCGGTGCCCTCCATGTCACCAACCCGACATCAAACAAAGTGGTGACCATATCCTCCAACGGCTCTTCCACGACCACCTGGAGCTGGCCCCCGACAAATTCCAGAGCCCTCATCGGAGTGGCCATCAGCCCCGGCGGATTTATCTTCATTGCCGATGCTCAAAATGATCAGGTGGAAACCTTCGATGCTCAGGACAGCCACCTTGGAATATTTGCCGGCAACGGTATTGAAGATCCCTTCGGCCTCTGCTTCGATTCAGATTCCAACCTTTACATTGGGGAAAATACCTTCGCCGGGAATGTGAAAAAATACCCCTTCGAAGGTGGCGATCCCGACTATACAATCGATACCGGCGATGGAACCGGCCTGTCATTTGTCCGGGGAGTATTCATCGATTCCCTAAGTGTGCTTTATGTGTGTGACTACTGGAACAGCCGAGTATTGAAATACAATCCCGACAACGGGGGATACATAGGAGAGGTGGACATATATCATACATCCTACAGATATCCCGGCCCTGCTTTCATGGCCGAGGACTCCAACGGATTCCTGTATATCACCGATGCCGACCAGAGCATCATCTTCAAGATTGCCCCCGACGGCACTCCATACCCCATAACCGGCGGAGGGCTTAATCATCCCAACGGCATTGCCGCCGACAGTCTGGGCAATCTCTATGTGGCCGATTCAGAAAATCACCGGGTTGTAAAACTCAAGCCTGTGGATTGACATAGTAAAAAAATTGCAACCCCCGGATCGGGAATTTTCCGGGGGTTGTTTTTATTCAAGGGGAGAAAGTTATCTGGAAAAGGTTTTAGTCCTTACTCCGGGGAAAAATATATTATATAATGCAAGGTGAATGAAAATGACATAACACCGAAAGGCGGGATATGATTGGATCTCATCGTCAGAAACGCCCTTCTCCGGGGCAGAACAGAAACCGTGGATATCGCAGTGAGCCAGGGCAAAATTGCCCGGATGGAACCGCACATAAAAGAAAAGGGCAATAAAGAGATCGATGCCGGGGGCAGGCTGGTGACCCCCACCTTCATCGATCCCCACATACACTTAGACAAGATTCTCATTGCCGAAACAGTCCGGGACAACATATCGGGAACCCTCACCGAGGCCATCGAGATCATCTGGGAACGCAAGAAAAATTACGACCCCCAGGAAGTAGCCCAGCGGGCGGGCAGAGTAATCCAGTGGGCCATCAAAAACGGCACCACCATCATGAGAACTCATGTTGACGTGGATTCCATCGTGGGCTTAAAAGCTCTGGAAGGAGTCTTGATTGCCAGGGATCGTTACCGGGATGTTTTTGATCTTCAGATCGTGGCCTTTCCCCAGGAGGGGATTATTCAGGATCCCGGATGCCGGGAGCTGATGGAAGAAGCCATAAGGACAGGAGCCGACCTGGTGGGGGGGATGCCCTACAACGAGATGATATATGACGATTCCAAGGCCCACATCGATTATTGCTTCCAGCTGGCAAAAAAATATGACCGGGACATCGATATGCACGTTGATGAAACCGACGATCCCAATGCCCGCACCCTGGAATATTTCGCCGCCAAGGCCATCCGGGAGGACTACCGGGGCAGAACTTCCTCGGGGCATACCTGTGCCTTATCTGCATACAATGAATATTACGCTGCCAAGGTGGTGGGACTGGTCCGCCGGGCAGAAATGAACATGGAAACCAACCCCGTGACAAACTTGATGCTGGAGGGCCGATTTGACCAGGGCAGAATCCGCCGGGGACTGACCAGAGTCAAACAGCTGATGGAAGCGGGAGTGAACGTGACCTTCGGCCAGGACTGCATAAAGGACACCTTTTATCCCACCTTCGGCCAGGCGGATATGCTGGAAGTGGGACAGATCCTGGCTCACGCAGTTCAGCTGTCCATGCCCCACGAAGTTGAGAGCATCTTCGACATGTGCACTCACAACAGCGCCCGGATGCTGAATCTTGAAAACTACGGCATTGAACCGGGTTGCTGGGCCAGTTTCAACATCATCGACGCGCCCACGGTTCAGGAAGCTCTTCGCACCAGAGCTGATCGCCTGTGGGTAATCCGCCGGGGAGAAGTCCTGTCCAGAACAAAAACCAAAACTGAAATGTTCCTGCCGGTTTCCGTGGGTTGACCCTGCCCGGGGCTTGTTTATCAGACAGGCCTAAACAGGAAAATTTTCCTTGCGGAACAATTGGAATCTGGCGGGCAGGAGGATTTTCCCCTGTTAAAGAAAAATAATAATTTCAAAGGGAAAGTTATTGATATACTCCCAAACAATTAGGAGATGAAGATATGGTTTACCGCCCCTGTAAATATCGGGTTTCAACCCTGGGAATATTCCAGTGCGAAAAGCACATGTTCCAGCATGATCACCCGGAGATTTACGAGGAACTTTATCATTTCTGCCTTTCAGTGGTGCCTGACCGCTACTGTGCATATGCCGATTTCGGCTTCAGTCTTGAAGGAGAAGAACCCCAATTGTTCCTCAACTGCACTCATCCATACCAGTCAAGGCCCATGCGTACCTTCCAGGAGTGCTGGGACGACTGCACCTTCCACGACAAGGAAGGAGAATCCCTGGGTTAATCAGTTCATCTGACCAATGTGAGGTTGATAATGACACCCGACATAACAGGAAAAAACAGCAACCAGAACCCCCAGTGCTATTCCGGCCGTGAAATGATTCTTCTGGCCACGGAGTTAGAAAAGGCCGGTCATGCCCTATACCGCCAGGCCCAGAAACTGGCTCCCACTCACCAGGTAGCAGGAATATTCAAGATGATGGGGCAGGAAGAACTGGATCATATCAAGATTATCAATCGGGAGATTGCTCCCCTCTTTGAGAAATACGAATCTTCCTGGGAGAGTGACGAGGTGGTGGCGGGCTACTTGAAGGGTCGGCTGGATCCGGATATATTCCCCGACGAAAAAAAACTGGGAGAAATCCTTAGAAAAATCAAAACCGAAACCCAGGCCATTGATCTTTGCCTGGAAGGAGAATACAAGTCAGTCAGTTTTTACAGGGATATGATATCCAAGTTGAAAATCTGCTACGGGGGAGAATGCTCCAGCGGAATTGGCGCAGTGGAAAAAATTCTGGCAGAAGAAGAAAAACATGTGGAAAAACTAAAGAAACTCCGGGAAGAACTGGCTAAATAAACAGGCCCGGTTCCGCCCCAACAGGCAGAATTATTCAAGGCACCGTAAGGTGCCTTTTTGATAGCAGTTATCCATTGCCATAATCAAAAGCGGTATGAGGTATCCAGGTAATACTGATTTTTAGAATAAGGCCACAGGGCGACTCCCGACTTGAGCCTCCGGCGGAAATACCCTGCATCCAACTGCCATGTGGGATGGAACTGGTGTGAAAACTCTGCCCCGGCAACCTGCCAGTTGCTCACCGGCGAGCCGGTCCAGTTGTGAAATTTCTTCCGGCTGGCGATGAACTGACCCCGAAGGGTTGAACGGCTGTTAAGTTTGTAGTCCAGAGATATGTTCCCCGACTGGAATGAATTGGACAGGCGGTGGTTGTCGGCATTCTCCCTGCCGGTTTCTCCGCCGATGTTGACAGCGGTTTTTCCCTGCTTTCCCAGGGTAAACCTGCCATCCAGCCGGAATGTCCCACCCCTGGAGTTCAATGGGGTGAATCCGGAATAAATATTTCGATTGAAGCTGTATGAGGGTTTGATGTAACAGCCCGGGGCCAGATTAAAAATCATCCCCAGAGTTGCCCGATTTTCGATAAACCTCTTCGCGTAATTGAGATCATCGGGAATGATGGCCCGATCGTTGTGGTGGGTTCGTGCCAGATCATCAAACTGAACCTTATTGTATGTATATTCCCCCACCAGGGCAGTGTTCTTCCCCACCCGGAAGGCCAGCCGGGGGTTAATCAGCACATCTTCCACCGCATTGTAGGAGGCATCGCCGGGGGTCAATCCCCGCCAGTGATAATTCACCTGAAGCAGGGCATCATCAGAGAGTTTCTGGGCGATCCTCCACCGCCAGGTCACTCTTCCCACCTTGCCTGCCACAGGATCCCGCCTTTCCATGTTGATGTATGAATCCTGAAAAACCCGCAGTCCTGTTTCTATGTCCACCCTGGTATTGTCCCAGGCATGGGACTCGGCGTATTTATCCGTGGGCAGGTAGTTATGCCGGGCGAGGATTTCCCTGGCCTCGGCATGGCCCAGAAAAGCCCCGGCAAACACATCAGATGGCCAGTGGGTGTTCTGCTGGAGCCGGGAAAGCCCCGCCAGAACCGCCAGGGGATATGTGATCCACTTGATGTCATATGCCTCTCCCAGGATTGTTGACATGGAGAAGGCCACTGCGGTATGTCCCGATGGGAATGAATCATAATTGCTGTGAAGGCCGATGCTGGCGTTATGTTCGCTGGGGCGGGTATATCCGATGACCCGTTTGATATAAAACACCCGCAGGCTCATGGCCGCTTCCATGAGCATCTGGGACACTTCCCGGTTCTTTTTCCCCCCCACCACATAAAGCAACGAAGATGCCGCCACTTCCAGCATTCCATCTCCCCACAGGGTCAAGGTAGCGCCGTTATTTTTCCAGAAGGGAGAAACCCTCATCCCTGTTTCCATGTCATGATAAATTTTTCTGTCCTGATCAAAAAGAACTCCCATGGCAACAGCCTTCACCAGCCTCTGGGGAGTGTTGGACTGTTCGTTTAACGGGCTGAACATGAATACATTCTCAGGTTTGATCCGGTCGGCTATAATCTCCCAGAAGGTCATGGGGTCCTTGAACTCTTTTTTGTGATCTTTGGGAATCTCCCGGGGGTTCTTTATCTCCTTGAACACGTAATCGCCATCAAAGAAAAACTGATACATGTCAAGGTCGGAGCTTTCCGGAGTCCTCTGGTGATCGGGGTCAAACACCATTTCCCGGCTATGGCGGTAATTGTCAGGATATGGAATCACCTGGCTTCCATAAGCCCTGGAGCAAGCTGTCAAGATGAATAATCCGATAAAAAATAATACAACAGTTACAGTTTTAAATAATGACATTATTCCACCATCTATTAATACTAAGCGGGGAGATTCGATGCAACCTTCTGCTAACCTTCTGACAATAAATATTTCAGGTCACTTTTTATAGAATCCGACAGCAAAACAAATTCAGCTTATGACTGGTGATAATAAAAAATCCGCTTCCTGTGGCCGGCTAAATAACTTTATTACTGCCTTGTCCCAGCCCTTCCAGGTCATTGCCGGTCTTCGGCCAATCTTCCCACCGGTTGCCTGCTCAAACTTGTGATTTATAACGGTTCAGTTTTCGGCAGATTATGTCATTTAGCTGGTCGTTATCAAAGGGTTTTGTGATGTAATCGTCGGCCCCAGTCTTAAAGGCTTTTTCCACATCGCTTATTTTTTCCAGGGCTGTGAGCATGAATACGGGAATACACCTGGTCCTGGGGTTGGATTTAAGTTTCTGACATGTCTGAAACCCATCGAAGCCGGGCATCATAATGTCCAGAAGAACAAGATCCGGTTTTTGCCGGCAGGCCTGCTCAATCCCGGTCATACCGCAGGAGGCCTTGATGACATGATGTCCCGAAAGCCCCAGTATATATGATACCATTTCCAGGAGATCTCTGTTGTCATCGATTACAAGTATCTTCATAAATACCTCTTCCGGGATAATGTTTCAATATATCCCGACTTTTCCCTTGCCTGCAGAATAGAGAAGAATAACATGGAAAAAAATCTCATGCAGGAAGGAAATTCACTCTATAATATCGCATAAGTAAAATGAACCAAAAGGCTTCACAAGGCCCTGCAAAGTAAATAAACCTCCAAGGACGACTCCATTTGTGTATGCGGTAAAGCTTGAAATATTCGAAGGCCCTCTGGATCTTCTCCTCCATCTGGTGGATAAAAACCAGCTGGACATCACAGAAATTGCCCTGTCTTCCATTTGTGGCGAATACAGGGAATACCTGGACAATCTCCAGAAACTGAACCTGGAGATCGAATCTTCATTTTTAATGGTATTTGCGTCATTACTTGAAATAAAATCTAAATCCCTCTTGCCTCCTGTTCCTAAAGACGAAGAAGACGGGGAAGTTTCCGACGAACATGAACTGGTCAAAAGGTTGCGGGAATATCGTCTTATCAAAGAAGCCGCGGTGGAGCTTCTATCTCTCAAGGAACGTTCCGACAGGGCTTTCCCCAGACCTGGTATTGACAGGGATGAGCCGGATATTGAGCTTCTGACGGGAATGGAGGCCGGGGACATATTAAACGCGTATCTTTCAGTGTTGCGTCGGTTTGAAGAAAGCAAGCCTGCCTCCGGATTGCAGATGACCCGTCAAAACATATCTTTTCCCTTCATTATCCGCATGGTCAACAGAAAAATCAGCCGTCGCTACCGAACCAGTCTTTTTGAGCTGTTCGACTCTCCTCCTGAC
Organism: uncultured bacterium; assembly: GCA_964396845.1. GTDB lineage: Bacteria > Vulcanimicrobiota > JAJTBE01 > JAJTBE01 > CAYNGH01 > CAYNGH01. The sequence goes on from CAYNGH010000014.1 coordinate 40,321, forward strand.
AGGTTGCGGTTTATCGTGATATTTCTGGTGCTTCTGGAGATGGCCCGCCGGAGAAAAATCCGCCTGTGCCAGGAGGATCCTCTGGGAGGGATAACCATCATCAACTGCCGGCGCTGTGCAGAGGGAGATGCCGGTTCAGCCCTCAGCAGAAAGGCCGGTTAATCCCTTGTCCGAGGAATACTTTGCAAAAAGGATTATCGAAGGGATCCTGTTTCTGTCCACCGAGGCCCTCACCATCAGGGATCTGTCCCAGGCAACCGGTTTGAAGCCCGGGGTGGTTTCCCATTGCCTCCGGGAGCTGGTGGAGGACTATGATGCCAGGGGAATCCAGGTAAGCACCGGCGGAGGGGCTTACCGCATGACCACCAACCCCGATATCGCCTCATACATGGAGAAATTCCGGACATATCGGGAGGGAGTTTCCCTGTCCCGGGCCGCCCTGGAAACCCTGTCGGTGGTGGCTTACTGTCAGCCTGTGACCCGCCGGGAGATTGAAGAACAGCGGGGAGTCAATGTGGATGCCATC
>CAYNGH010000015.1:0-39499 GCA_964396845.1 uncultured bacterium
GGTATATAGGGGCTATAAAGACATTGCCCAACTCTTAATCGACAAGGGGGCTGACGTTAAAGCCAAGACCTTTAACGGCTATACGCCCCTGCACTATGCGGCAGCTAAAGGGCACACCGACATAGCAAAACTGTTAATTGACAAGGGGGCTGATGTAAACGCCAAGGATAATTATGGCAGAACCCCCCTGCAAACAGTGGCAGATAAAGACCACACTGAAATAGTCCAGCTTCTCCGCAAACACGGGGCAAAAGAATAGACAGAAGGGGATCAATCGGTTCAAGGATATGGTTGACCGGAGGAACCCCGGCAGACTCCCTTCCTGATTAAACCACAGGGCCATGACGGGGCTGGAGGCAGGCCCTGGGTATAATCTACCCGAAGGGGCGAAGCAGGCACCCCACAGGCTCATCCTGGACAGCACCCCGGCAGGACAACCAAGAGCAAGAATCAAAAGATAATAATGGGGAATCTAAAGATATTTTCCTATAGTTCTTTTGACCGATGATTCAAGGTGAAATAATATTTATACTGTTCAGCAAAAAGAGAGTAGAACCTTGACGCTATAGACACCAGAGATTTATAATCATAGAGGGAAAAGGGGTTTATGAAAATTCGCGACGCAATCAAGATGATTCAGGCAGATGGATGGTTTATTGTTAGTCAGGTGGGAAGCCATCGACAATTCAAGCATCCCGCAAAAAAGGGACGTGTAACAATTGCAGGACATCCCAAAAATGAATTAACACCGGGGACCTTGAACAGTGTCATAAAGCAGGCGCAATTAAAACGGGAAGAAGGGCGATGATAAAGATGCAATATCTTATGGTTATAGAAAAAGGAGAGAATAATTTTTCTGCATATTTCCCGGATCTGCCCGGCTGTGTTGCTACCGGGGAAACTATCGAAGAGGTCAAGGCGAATCTAACCGGAGCTTTGATAATGCACCTGCAGGGCCTTGCAGAGGACAATGAACCGTTGCCACCACCCATGGCAATTGCCGAATACGTTGAGGCGACAGGAGTTTAACAAATACTCAATTATCTGCCATCAAGGACCATCATTCAGGAACATGGAAATAGGTATAAGGCAGATTGAATTTCAGTGATGAAAACCATCAATGATGAATAAAAAGGGGATTATATGATAAAACAGGGAGATATCATTTCTTATCTTTCCATGTGTCAGGAAGAAGAAACCAATCTTCAACGAGGAATGAACTTCAAACTGAAAGGTGGTAAAAGTGTAATTTTAATGAGCACACGTTCAGGGGCACCTTATTCAGATCGTGTTGAAGAAGAGGGCAAAATCTTGATTATGAGGGACATGATATCCCCAAAACAGAAGGAATTGATGACCCCAAAAAATATCATCAAGAAGAAAAAACCCCTTATGGCAAAATGACACAAAACGGGCTGTTCCATAAAGCAGCAAAAGAATATAAAGAAGGCCTGAGAAATGCCGAATCAGTAAAGGTCTATGAAAAAATCAAGCCTGGAATATGGGTTTACAATGGTCTGTTTAGATTGGTTGATGCCTGGAGAGAAGAATCAAATAAAAGAGAAGTTTTTAAATTTAAACTTGAACTGTTGGATGAAGATATTCCCAAAGATAATGTGTCGGATTTACAGCATACAAGAATGATTCCGTCTTCTGTGAAACTCGAAGTTTGGAAAAGAGATAAAGGAAAATGCCGGGAATGTGGCAGTAATGATAATCTACATTTCGACCATATTATACCTTTTTCAAAAGGGGGTTCTTCTTTGATAGCAGAAAACATTCAGTTGCTTTGCGCAAGACATAACCTGGAAAAAAGTGATAAAATCCAATAAAATGCCAAAAAAATATCTAAGTCCTACAAATATTTATCACATAACATCGTTGGAAAACCTGCCTTCAATAATCGAAAACGATTTGTTGGCAAATTCAAGCTGTTCCAACTGTAGAATCAAGTATTCAAGCATTGCCCACAGCAATATTCAAGACAAAAGGGAAATAACTAAGGTTACTATCACGCCATACGGAAATTTACACGATTATGTCCCTTTTTATTTTGCTCCTCGTTCGCCGATGCTTTATACAATATCGAGGGGAAATGTTGAAGGATACAAAGGAGATCAGCGACAAATCATTCATTTGGTTTCATCGGTTCAGGTAGTTATTAGCAGAAATATCCCTTTCGTGTTTACTGACGGGCACGCAATCATGCACTTAACCAATTTTTACAACAAGGAAACTGACCTTGAGTATATTGACTGGCAAATAATGGAAGAAAAATACTGGTGTGATACAAACGAGGACGGGGACAGAAAAAGACGTAGGCAGGCGGAGTTCCTTGTTCACAGGTCTTTTCCTTGGAGTCTTGTGGATCAGATTGGATCTATTGGAAAGGAAATAGCGGAACAGGTGAATAATTATATTTTAAATAGCGTCCATAAACCTGAAATTGTTATTAATAAAAACTGGTATTATTAATGAAGGCGAAATTATGATTGAATACAGACAAGGTGATATATTGGAAACAGATGCAGAAGCCCTGGTAAATACCGTTAACTGCGTAGGAGTTATGGGAAAGGGCATCGCTTTGCAGTTTAAGCAGGCATATCCCGATAATTTTAAGGATTACGAAAAAGCCTGCAAAAAGCATCAGGTCAACCCCGGATCAATGTTTATCCATCCTACTGGCTCTTTCTTTAACCCAAAATATATTATAAATTTCCCGACAAAAAAACACTGGAAAAGCAAGTCAAAATTAGAAGATATAAAAGCTGGACTAATTGAACTAATTAAGGAAATTAGAAAATTGAATATAAAGTCTGTGGCCATACCCCCACTGGGATGCGGCTGCGGAGGGCTGGACTGGAAAATTGTCAGCAAACTTATTGAAGAAGGGGTTTCAGAATTACCAGAGGTAAAAATTTATATCTTTGAGCCTGCAGGAAGCCCAGATCCAGAAAAAATTATGATTTCAAGAAAAAAACCAGCACTAACAAGAGCAAGAGCACTGTTTATATCATTAATTGACAATTACGCTACTGCCGGTTACCGGCTTTCAAGGCTTGAGATTCAAAAATTGGCATATTTTTTACAGGAAATTGGTGAACCACTTCGGCTGAAATTTGTCAAATATCATTATGGACCTTATGCACATAATTTAAACCATGTTCTTAAAAATCTGGAAGGGCATTATATAAGGGGGTTTGGTGACGGCACATCCCGCGCCGAAGAAGCCCACATATATCTTCTACCGGGTGCCGTCAAAGAAGCCTTATTATTCCTGGGTGAAGAACCAGAGGCGATAGAACGTTTAAAAAAAGTTTCAGAGATAATCAGAGGTTTTGAAAACCCCCACGGGTTGGAGTTGCTCTCGACTGTTCATTGGGTTGTGAGAGAAAATCCAGCAATTGCAGGAAATCCGGAAAAAGTAATCCAAGAGGTGAAATCTTGGAGCAAGAGAAAACAAAAAATGTTTAAGGATGAGCATATCAAGAAAGTATTTGACCATCTTTTAAAAACTCAAATGATTAAAGTTTGATAGTGACATCTCATGGCCGTTTACAAGCAGAAGAGCAGTGACAGTTGGTATATCGATTATTACATTCCCGGGGGCAGACGGATCCGGGAGGTTGCCGGTTCATCAAAAAAGCTGGCCCAACAGCTTCTTGCCAAGAGAAAGGCGGAGATTCTCGAGGGCAAATATCAGGTTAACCGACCCGACCCCATATATTTCAGAGAATTTGCCCGGGAGTTTCTGGATTACTGTGAAGCCACAAAAAAGCGAAGCACCCTTCGTTTCCACAGAAATTCCCTGAACCGCCTTGGCGAAGAGTTCAACGAGGTTTTTCTTGGGGACATCACCCCATATATGATTGAGCAATACAAAATCAAACGGTCAGGGCAGGTTTCCCCTTCATCGGTAAACCGGGAGCTGGCGACCCTGAGCCACCTGTTCAAACTGGCCCTGGAATGAGGGAAGGCTTCAGGCAACCCCGCATCATCAGTAAAAAAGCTGAAGGAACCACCAGGGAGAATCCGTTATCTCTCCAAGGATGAGATCCGACGGCTCATCAAGGAATGTGAATCAGGATCCCCGCATCTTAAAATGATAGTCCTGATTGCCCTGAACACCGGCATGAGGAAGAGTGAAATACTTGGGCTGAAGAAGGGGGATATTGATCTTCAGAACAATATCATCACAGTCAGTGAATCAAAGGTCCGGGGACAGCGGGAAACTACCAAGAGCGGGAAGCGGAGAGATGTCCCCATCAGCGAATCCCTGAAGAATGAATTGGTTGATTATATGGACACCCTGGAGGGGGATGAGTTTTTTACTGTCAACGAGTTCAAAAGGTCCTTCCTGGGGGCTGTGAGGCGGGCTGGAATCAGTGATTTTACCTTCCACGACCTGCGGCATACCTTTGCCAGTTACCTGGTCATGGGAGGAATTGATCTGGCAACAGTAAAAGAACTGATGGGACACGCCACAATTCAGATGACTATGCGTTATGCTCATCTATCAGCAGATCACCGGAAACGAGCGCTGGAAATTATTCAACAGATTGCCCCATAAGTTGAATTTGTTAACTACCGGTCATAAATCGGTCATAAACTCAAAATAACGATCTTTATTAGTCAGTTATCATAGTAAAAAGAAAAACCGGGCCTGCTGACTTACATTCAGGAGGTCGGGGGTTCAAGTCCCTCTCCGCCCATTCAAGAAAACCCGCCGTTTCAAGAGATCGGCGGGTTTTTTGATTTGCCGGAAATAGGATACATTAAAATAACCAGCTCTCACCGATGAACAACTGCCGGGCGGATATCTTGGCTAACTGATGGGGAATCAACATATAACTTGTTGTCAATTAAAGTGACTTCGTCAATTTGAACCGGCATTAAAATATAAAAAAAGAAGACCTCTGCAGGTCATTCTTTTTTGAAAAAATCTGTTGATTATTCATTGTCGTTTATGTCATCGGTGTCATCATCGACATGATCGCTGTGGCTATCATCTTTTACATCGACTTCCACCTCTGGACTGTCATCGGTATCGTCTTTGGGCTGATCAATAATTTTGGAATCCGCAACAGCTTCTGTGTCGGATTCGTCCACAACAGCACCAGTGCCGGGTTCGTCCACAACATCGTCGCCGTCATCGTCATCGATAATGTCATCATCCTGGTCAACCATTTCGTCATCATCGATTATAATCCCCTGGGATTCGATGATGGTGAAGGTCTTTTCAATCAGTCCTTTACCTTTTTTGGGCCGCACAACAATCTTATAATCCCCGGCTTCAAAACTTTCACCTTCTCTGTGAAGCATCACCAGAACATCCTTGTCCTTGAGGTCCCTTGACATGACAACCCTCTCGGCGATGTTTTCCTCACCCTGCATCAACACTACATCGGTTTCCACATCATCGGGGGATTTTTCGTTTCTGGCAACCTTAAAAATAATCAGGGCTGCTTCCCGGGGAGCCTTGTTGTCCTGCATCTCCATAATCTCTCCCGGTTCGGGGTTGTCTTTAAGAGCATAATGAAGTGAATAAGAACTGATATGACTCAGCCCGTTTTCTCCGTCGGCCTTCGGCCCTGCCGGTGACGGCTTGTCAGTTTTAGGGGCACACCCCATGAGAACCCCCAGGGCAAAAATTAGAACAAGTGATAATACCAATACTTTTTTCATATTATTTCTCCTTTTGGATAATTTTTCTGTTCTCTTTTCAGTGACATCCAGAAATTGTGGGCTTAACCTTCGCCGGTTCAAAAGAAACTCCTCTTGAGAAAGCTCTCAACCCAGGATTCCTTACGGGGATATTATCCGCCACGGGGGAACCGCATCCTCGGGAATCTTCTTAAAGATGAGTTTAGGTGTGGCATTCTCAGATTTCATATGCCTGACTATTGCAGATACGGCCCGGGCTGGAGTTTTCTGATATATCTCCTCCAGAATCTGCCCTGCCCGTCGGCCACTTCGACAAAGAAAAGCCTGAAGCAACTGCTCCCCAGGACTTTCCACCTTGAACCGGATCCCCGGGTTGTTGTAATGAGGTTTTTGAATTATCTCCAGCCGACGGGCCACAATGGAATCAGGGGCCATGGAGGATCTCTCCAGGGGTGTCCGGGGTTTGGGAACAAACTGGTTGATACTCACCATTACCCGTGCCCCAGTTTTCCTGGCCCGCTGATAAACTTGCCCGATGAGATCCGCCGACTGAACCGCATCGGAATCGGTTTCTCCCGGAAGACCTGTCATCAGGTAAAGGCGCACCTGACTGAAACCTGCTGCTGTGGCCCTCTCCACCGTGGACAGAATTCTCTCGTTGGTCATTCCCTTGCCGATGCTTTTGCGGAGGCTGTCGGCTCCGGTTTCCGGTGCCAGGGTCAATAAATTCTGCCCCAGGCGATGGATTTTTGCCAGAATATCATCCGGCAACATGTCCGCCCGCAAGGATGCAAAACTGACATGAGCTTCCCGATCTAAAAGATAATCCAGAATCTCCCCCAGCTGAGGATGGCTTCCCACCGCGGCCCCCAGGATCCCCACCCGGTTTGTTGCCTGCAGTCCCCGGTGAATCCGGGAGAATACATTCTCCAGAGAAGCCGTACGATAGGGCGCGGCAATCCGGCCCACACAGCAGAAGGCACAATTGCAGGGACAACCCCGGGAAATTTCCACAAGAAATGTATCAGCAAACTCGGTGTCCGGGGAAAGAATCCCGCTGGAGGCCAGATAATCGCCTGATGGGCCACATGACATGGGAACCGGGTATGGAGCATCACCCATGGTGGTGACCTGCAGGATATAACCCCGGGAATCATAAGAAACTTCGTAGAGAGAAGGCACATATACTCCGGGGATTTGGGCTGTCGCCTCCAACAGGGACTGCCGTCCCGAAGATCCGTATTGTTTTATGGCCTCCAGAAGCAGTGGAACTGTCATCTCCCCTTCACCTGCCACGAACAGGTCGATGAAATCCGCCATCACCTCGGGGTTAAGGGTCACCGCGGCGCCACCGGCAATTATCAGGGGATGGGAATCATCCCGATGCTGCCGGCGCAGGGGAATCCCCGCCAGTTTCAGCATTTTGAGAACATTAAGATAATCAGGCTCATAAGAGATGGAAAAGGCCAGCAGGTCAAATTCCTGGGCCGGTTTTTCCGACTGCCACCCCATTAGGGTTCGGCGACTTCTGTTGAACAACCGCATAAGGGAAGGATCGGGAAGGAATGTACGGTCACAGTAGAAGCCGGGAGTTTTGGTAATTATGGAAAAAATCCTCTGGAAACCCAGGTTGGACATTGCCGCCCGGTAATGATTGGGATATGTCAGCAGAATATGAATCCCACCGCCTCCGGGGTGTTTCTCCAGATGGGTTTCCCGGGAAAGCAGGTTCTCCTGATGGCGGATTATCTCGAAAGGCATTGCCTATGTCCCGGACTGCTCCCGGGGTTTTTCCGGGGGATTCTCCGGTGGCGGGGCAGAATTATCATTACCCTGGACCTTCTCAGGTTCCGGGGTTTCCTGTTTATCCTTCGGCTTTTTGTCATCAGGACGGAACATGGTAGCGGTTATATCTAACTTTGATTTTAACGGAATGAACTTGGCAATGGTGAACTGGAGTAAATCCCGGTGGGCTTTGGGAATGATGAGGGGTTCCCCCTTGAGGAATGCCTCGATGGCTTCCTGCACCACCTGTTGAGGCTCAATGATATTTTTGGTCTTGTCGCTGTCTTTTATGCCTGCAGTTTCCAGAAATCCTGTCTTGGTCCAGCCGGGACAAAGGGCCGTGACAGTGATATTCCGCTCGAGGTATTCCTGCCACAGGGCCAGGGAAAAATGCATGACAAAGGCCTTGGTGGCGGCGTAGTTGGCCATGTAAGGCACCGGCTGGAAACCAGCAGAAGAGGCTACATTGATGATGCCTCCACCGCCTTTTTCGAGCATGGGCGGGATAAAGAGATGGCAAAGAGAAGCCAGGTTCACCATGTTGACCATGTTCATCTGCCGGGTCTTTTCATAAGGCTCTTCCTCGAAACGGCTCCAGTTGCCGAACCCGGCATTGTTCACCAGCACATCCACATGAATTTTGACCTTCTGCAAATGTTCAAAAAGCCGCTGGGGAGCTTCCGGGTTCACCAGATCCAGAATCACCACCTCGATGTTCCGGTTGACGCCGTGTTTTTCTTTGAGCTGATCCGCCACCTCGGTGAGCCGTTTTTTATTCCGGGCAACAACCACCAGGTGAGATCCCCGCTCTGCCATAATCCGGGCAAACTCCCGGCCAATTCCCGATGAAGCCCCGGTTACAAGGGCCGTCTTTCCGATAAAATCACCAATCCCGCTCATTGAAATCTCCTTGGATGGATTTTTTCAACTTTTCGAGAAATACAACGCCATTCCCTGCAGACGGATCAAAGGCAGGAAATGGCGCCAATAAAACATCTCCCCACCGGGGATTCCTGACTTACATCACAAAGGCACTGCCGGGAAAACTCCCGGCCCGCACGGATTTTAATTCCATGACCTTGTGAACCTTTTCGATGATGGCTTCTTTTGACATGCCGTATTTTTCCATCAGCTCCCGGGGTTTTCCCGATTCGCCGTAACTGTCGGGCATCCCGACAAATTCCTGGGGCACGGGACAGCATCGCACCTGGACTTCTGCCACTGCGGAACCAAGACCGCCGGTGATCTGATGCTCCTCGGCGGTGACTATGGCTCTGCATTTTTTTGCCGCATATATGACAGTTTCCCTGTCGATGGGCTTGATGGTATGCATATCCACAACCATGGCATATATCTTTTCCTGCTCCAGCTGGCGGGCAGCCATGAGGGCTTCGTAAACCAGAGGCCCGCAGGCGATGATGGCCACATCTCCGCCATCCCGCAGTATATTGGCTCTGCCTATCTCAAAGGGAGTCCCTTCAGTGGTGATCATGGGGACCTTCTCCCGGCCAAAGCGAAGATAAACCGGGCCTTTCAGTCTGCCCGCAGCCACAGTGGCCCGGCGGGTCTGGATATGATCACAGGGAGCAATCACGGTAAACTCCGGCAGGGCACGCATCATGGCCATGTCTTCCATCATCTGATGGGTGGCTCCGTCAGGCCCCACGGATATTCCCGCATGTGCTCCCGACAGCTTCACATTTGCCCGGTTATATCCGGCAGAAATCCTGATCTGGTCAAAGGATCGTCCCGGCACAAAGGCAGCGTAAGTGGCCACGAAGGGGATCTTCCCCACCAGGGCCAGACCGCAGGCCGCGCCAACCATGTTCTGCTCGGAGATTCCCATCTCGTAAAACCGCTGTGGAAATTCCCGCTGGAATGCCCGGGTCTTGGTGGAATCGGTGAGATCACCGCACATCACCACCACATCGGGGTTTTCCCGGCCAATCTCCAGGAGTCCTTCGCCATATCCGGCCCTGGTGGGGGACTGCCTGATGTCAGGGCTGTCCAGGTCTTCTGCCAGTTTCATATTCTGATTCAACATCTATGCCACCCCCAGTTCTTTCAGTGCAAGCTCTGCTTCTTCCCGGCTCGGAGGCTTTCCGTGCCATTCATGATCATCCTCCATGAAGGAAACTCCCCGGCCCATGACAGTGCGGGCAATGATCACGGCAGGTCTGCCGGTGAACTCAACAGCCTTCTTGAAGGTCCCGACAAAGTCCGCCATATTGTTGCCGTCACAGGTGAAAACTTCAAAATTAAACGATCTGAATTTCTCATTTAGGGGATCCAGACTCGACACATAAAGATCCGTATGGCCGTCAATCTGCAGGTAATTGCGATCCACGATCACCGTCAGGTTGTCCAGACCATACCGGGCCGAAGACAAAAACGCCTCCCAGCAGGATCCTTCCTCCAGCTCGCCATCTCCCATCATGCAGATAACCCGGTTGGCCTTCCCGTCGGCCTTCAGGCCCATAGCCATACCCACTGCCACGGAAATTCCCTGTCCCAGGGACCCGGCAGAAACTTCAACCCCGGGAGTATCCAGCCGGTGAGGATGCCCCTGAAGCCGGGTGTTCAACTGGCGCAGGGTTTTAAGCTCATCCACAGGGAAGAAACCCCCATGGGCCAGAGCCACATAAAGAATCGGGCATATGTGGCCATTGGAAAGAACGAAATAGTCCCGGCCTTCCCACTGGGGATTCAAGGGGTCAAACTTCAGGAGCCTTCCCGGGTATAAAGCTGCAAACATATCTGCAGTCCCCATTGGCCCGCCGGTATGACCGGTGCCCACATGAGCCAGCATCCTGATGAGATCAATCCGCAACTGCTTGGCCTTCTTCTCCATTTCCTTGATTGTCATGATTGCCTCGCTTCCTGTCATAATGAAGAAATATTCCCCCCGGGGTATTTTTCATCTACAGGGAAAATTATCCTCCGTGGAAAGGAATGGAGCCTGTTGGAAAAGATTATCTTTTGAACTATAATTACCAGGATTAAAAAATCCAGATAGGAGAGAGCCTTGAGAAAGACCGCTGTCACAGTCATCATACTTGTCCTGCTGGCAGGGTTTCTTTGGGGTTGTTCTCCGAAAGAAAAAAAAGGCCCCAACAGGCTTGAAATCAGCCGGTTCTTTGAGGCAGTTGCCCGCAACCGCATGGACACCGTCAGAGGTATCCTTGACAGGGATCCTTCCATCATCAGAGCTGTAGATGCCAACGGTGATACCGCCCTTCATGTGTGCGCCGCGGAAGGAAACAGGGCCATGGCTGACCTGCTCATCAGTGGGGGGGTTGATGTGGATGTTGCCAACAATTTCGGCCTGACACCCCTGCATCTGGCGGCAACTGCCGGGAACACATCCCTGGCGGAACTGCTCCTGGATCGGGGCGCAAAGATTGATCCCACTGCCCGGATAGTGAACCTGAGTCCGGAAATGGCACAGATTGACAAGGAAGCCACTCCATTGCACAAAGCTGCACAATACGGCAGGACAGGAGTAACGGCCCTGCTTCTCCGGCGGGGAGCACCGGCGGATCCCCGGGATCTGGATGAGAGAACCCCTCTTCATGAAGCCTCTCTGCGGGGTCATACCGGAGTGGTAAGGCTGTTGCTGGATTATGGCGGATCCCCTGAGGCCAGGGATGCAAATCAACAGACTCCCCTGCACAACGCCTCGGCAACAGGTTCCAGGGATATTGTTATGATGCTCCTAAATAAGGGGGCCAACCCCAGGGCCACTGACAAGTCCGGCAGGACTCCCCAGGCCCTTGCCCGGTACAACGGACATGAGGAAATTGTGGAATTGCTGGAAAATTATGACAGAAATAATCCCTAATGCTCGGTTATGGTGTGAAGATCCGGCAAATCCAGAATCTCCTCGGAATCGATGTCCGGCAGGATACACTCCCCTTCTTCGTCGGGAGGAGAGTTTGAGGTGACAATGTTGCGCCCCAGATTTTTAGATTTATACAAAGCCTCATCAGCCATTCGAATCAGCTCCTGAGGTGTTTCCGCCTTGTCGTTGGGATAGGTGGCTATGCCGATGCTGATGGTGGTGCGGATCTCCTGATCCTGATAACTCAAGACACAGTTTTCCACTTCCCGGCGGAGCCTTTCGGCTATGCAAAGAGCGCCAGTGGTGTTGGTTTCCGGAAGCATTATGCAGAATTCCTCGCCTCCATAGCGGGCGGCAATGTCCGATGTGCGGATGCTCCGTTTGAACACCTTGGATGTTTCCACCAGCACCAGATCCCCGGCTTGATGGCCGTAGGTGTCGTTGAGTTCCTTGAAGCTGTCGAGATCCATCATCATCAGGGACAGCTTGTGACCGTAACGGCGGGATCGGCGGAATTCCTCCTCCAGCCTCTGCATGAAATGACGGCGGATAAACAGCTTGGTCAGGCTGTCGGTGACGGCAAGCTCATAGAGTTTGGCGTTATTAATGGCCACCGCTGCCTGATCCGCCAGGGACATAATGATCCGCTCGTCCTCCCTGGTGAAAGTCTTGCCACCCTTCTTGTTGGAGATGTTGATGACTCCCAGAGTATCTTCATAGACCTTCAAGGGGACGCAAAGAATATTGTGAACATTGGAATTTGTGGAAGCCAGAAACCGTTCATCAGTAGAGGTGTCCTCGATTAACAGGGGTTTTCCCGACCGGGCCACTCTGCCGGCGATGCCTTCTCCCAGTTTGATGCTGGTGCATTTGATTTCACCGTTTCTGATTTTTTCCTCGGTGATCTTGTCAATCCCCCGGACCACCCGAACCTCAAGCTCACTGCGGGTCTGATCCAGCATCATCAGAGAGCCTTTTTCTGCTTCGGCCACCTGAACTGCCTGATCCAGGATAAGCTCCAGGAGTTTAGTGAGATCGTTGATGAAATTCAAGGACTGACCGATGTCAAAGAGGATTTTCAGGCTGTGCATCTGTCGATCCAGCTCCCGGCGGGATGCCTCGATGGTGCGGTAGAGAAATGCCGTTTCAAAGGCCACCGCCGCCTGTCCCGCCAGCTTGGTGAGAAAATCCTGATCCTCCAGGGTTATATTGGAACAACCCAGGGTTATGATCCCCACCACCGTATCCTTGGTCTTCATGGGGATCCAGAAGGTGGAATCCAGACGGACAAGGTCAGAGCCTTCAAAGACCGTGGGGAAACGGAGGTTCCCGTCAATATCCACCACCGAGAAAGGATCCCCGTTGACAATCAACTGCCAGAACAAGCCCTCCCGGTGACGATATTGAACTGCTCCCATTTCTTCCCGGTCAAGGCCGATGCTGTAGGCTACGGTAAACTTTTCGTTTTTCTCATCGGCCAGAAGCAGGGACGCTTTTTCCACCCGAAGGCGTTCAGTGATCATGGAAAGAAGAATTTCCGAGAGCCTTTCTGCGTCGGGAGTGGCAGTGAAGACTTTCCCCGCCTGGGAAATGGTGAAAAGATCAAACACCCGCTTGTCCAGCAGGCGGTTCTGAATCTTCTGGTTCTGAATTTTTGACAACAGGGCAATGTTTTCTTCTTCCAGGACACGGATCCGCCCCTGGAGCTTTTTCAGGGTCTTCTGGACTTCCTGATCCTTCCGACCTGTAGCTACAAGGGTAAACTCGACAGTTTCCTGATTACTGTGATTGCCTCTATCTTTATTCAAATGACGATCTCCTGAGTTCCCCGTTTTATCTTTCAATAATGAAATTAACCGAATGTGAACAGGATTCTTCCAAAACCCTCAGGTTCCTCTGACAATAAATTATACCACCATACGCCGGAGAACCCTGTCCCGTGCCGGTCAGAATTTCACACCGCTGTGAACTCAGCCAAGTTCACATGCAACGAAACCCTCAGGGCTACTTTTTCTTTCCGATCTTCTTCAATTGTTTGACCTCCAGAAAATCTTCCATGCCCTGATCGTCCATGTTAAAATCGAGATCCATCTCCTGGCCGGCGATAAGACGAACCCGCCAATTTTTAAAACCCTCCATGGTGGAATAAAAGGTGACAGGATTCACAAAAAAAGCAACATAAGGGACAACAAAAGCCAGCACAATCCCGGCAAAAGCCTCCACATCAACCACAAGACTGTGAGTCAGGTTATACATGCCGAAAGGCCCTCTGTCGCTCAATATCTTCACGCTGGACTTCAACCCCTGAAACGGCAGGGTCAGAGCCGCAGCCAGGGCCACTGCGCCGATGAAGTTCAGGTTGGGATCCCTGAGATTGAGAAGGGTGAAGCAGACAAGAACCCCCGCTGCAGGCCGGATAAACATGAGGATGATTTCAAGAACATTAAACAGGGAAGGAATCTTGTCGCCCAGTATCTCAATGAGGGTCATCACTGCCAGAAAATAAAAAACCGGGTCATTGTCAATCAGCCAGGTTTTCATTACAGGGTTGACCCTGTCCAGGCCCAGGTTTCCCGAGCGAAGAAGATAATTTATGACAAAGAGGGGCAGAAATGCCCTGAAACCGGCGCATGTCGCCATGGCACCTGCAGGCAGAATCCGGAGTATCAGATCCATACATAACTCCTCTTGTCAAATTGCATGCTTGAATATATTCAAACAAAATTTCCCTTGTCCTGCCCAAAAGTATATATGGGATTATAACAGGAAAGGATCAGTCCCCGGACTGGCAGTTGTCCTTGTCCATGACCTTTTCCCCGGGAGGTATGGTGCTGTTTTCCTGGATTTTCTGACCGCTACCCACCACCGCCATGGCACCGATGGATGAACCCCTGCCCACAACACAGTCACTGCCCATAAGACAGCCCTTGAGATGGCACAAAGGCTCAACCTGGCAGTTGTCCCACATCAGCACATTTTTAAGGGTTGATCCCCTGTGGATGCGACAATTCTCCCCCAGCACACAGGGGCCTGTGATATGGCAGTCCTCTTCGATGATGGTTCCGGCTCCGATCCACAGGGGAGGAGTCAGGCAGGCATCGGGGCTGATTTTTGCCCCCTCTCCCAGGTGAATGCCATCGGCAAGGCCCTCCGGCGGAGAAATTCTGCCCTGGAGAACATCAAAATTTGCATTGAGATATTTGATGGGGGTCCCGATATCCATCCAGTAGCCTTCATAAGAATAACCCCATATGGGAATTCCTTCCCGGAGCATCCGGGGGAATATTTCCCTCTCGATGGAGTAAGCCAGGCCCTTCTCCATAAGATCCAGAACATCCCGCTCCATCACATAAAGCCCAGCGTTAATCTGGTTGGAGCGAATCTCGTGGGGCGAGGGCTTTTCTGTAAAGGCCAGAACCCTGCCCTGACGGTTCATCTCCACCACTCCATACATGGTGGGATCTTCCACAGGGGTCAGAGCGATGGTGCAGCCTGCATTTTTCTCCCGGTGAAATTGAAGGATCTCCCCGATATGGAAATCCGACAGGATATCTCCGTTCAACACCAGAAAGGTTTCCCCCCCCAGATAATCTTGTACATTCTTGATGGCTCCTCCCGTCCCCAGGGGAGAATCCTCCACCACATAATCTATATGCATTCCCAGCCGGGAGCCTTCCTGAAAATAATCCTCAAACTTCTGCCATTTGTAGCCCAGGGAAAAGACAACCTGGCTTATGCCGTGGCGGTGAAGAAGATTCAACTGATACTCGGCAAAGGGCCTGTCGCAGATAGGAACCATGGGTTTCGGGACTTCAAGGGTAAGGGGGCACAGGCGGGTTCCTCTGCCACCCACCAGAATTACTGCCTGCATTATACATTCTCCATTTTTTTCTGTTGATTCATCATTCCTGAGCAATGTCCTGCGGGATTCCAGAGTTCATCCCGGAAGGAGAATTGCATTACTGAACAAATAATATAGCAGGAACAAACAAGCTAAGGGGGCCGGTTTATGAAAATTTTCACTCAAAAAGAGGTGGCAGATAAGATTGCCCTGTTTAATGAGATGATGATGGAGGAAAAGAAACTCCAGGAAGAATTGCTGGGCCTGGATATGTCCGGAAGAAAAGATCGGGTTCGCTCAAAGCTTGAACGGCACGACGAAATCCTCCAGGAGATTGACAAACTGCGCACTGAAAAGATGCTCCCGATCCTCGAGGAGCTTGCCAAATTTGTAGCATATTGTGAAAAGGTGGAAAAAGGCGAAATCAAGCTGGGAGAGCCCTTCCCCGGCGAGGATGAACCGGTGGAGCTTCCCAAAGCCGAGGCATGATGGATAAAAATTCAACAAAAAAAGACAGAGTCGATGATTTTTTAACTGTTCTGGCCTTTCCTCCCCAGTGGACCCCCCAGAACCCTCACTTCGCCATGACCCAGCTGGCGGGACACCTGCGGGCTAACAACTGCAGGGTAAGCCTGCGGGATCTCAATGTGGAGTTTTATGATCATCTTCTGACCCCGGAATTTATCACCTTTACCAGGGATCGGGCAATGATGAACTATAATTTCCTCATTACCCAGATCCGCCTGAAAACTCTGATCGGTGACGAATCCCTGGACACTGAGATCATGGCCATGCGCCTCTTGGAGATTGAGAAATTCTTCAAGGAAAACAGCGCAATCATCGAAAAACTGCCAGATCTGATCCTTGATGCCAAGGAAACCCTGCGGGATCAGCGACGTTTTTACAATCCAATGCTTCTGGTGGACGCCTTCTATGCCATCGACAAGGCCCTGGAGCTTGTATCCCTGCCATATCACCCGGCAAAACTCTCCTTCAACAACTATCAGCACCCCCACATGCTCATGGCCACCGCCTCCATCATCCAGCACACCGGGGACCGGGAACAGAACATGTTCTACAACTTCATGGAGGAAAAAGCCAGGGAGATTCTGTCGGAATCGCCAGGACTGGTGGGGGTTTCCATCAATTCCTTCACCCAGGTTTTGCCAGGGCTGACCCTGGCCCGGTTCCTGAAAAAAATGGCCCCGGAAGGCACTACTATTAACGTGGGGGGGAATTTCCTGGGCAGGGTAAAGGATGTATTATTGAAACGGCCGGAATTTTTTGAGCACTTCTGTCACTGTGTATCCATGGGAGAAGGAGAGCGACAGAGCCTCGAGATGATCAAAGCCCTCTCATCGGGAAAGAGCCTCTCGACGGTACCTGACCTGCTGTATTACACCCATGGTGACGACAACAACCCGCCGGAGGTAAAATTCACCTTTTCCCGGGAGCCGGAAAAACTCGATGACATCGGTTACCAGGACCTGGAAGGACTTCCCCTGAACCTCTATTTTACACCGGATCTGGTCTTGTGTCTTCACTCCAGCAAGGGATGCTACTGGGGAAAATGCACCTTCTGTGATACGGATTTCGGCGTCAGAATGGACGTGAGGAGTCTGGATCACCTGGTGGGGGAAATGAAATATCTCCGGGACAAATACGGGGTCCGCAACTTCGAGTTCATTGATGAATCCATCAAACCCGACTACATGGAAGCCATGGCCCGGCGTTTTATTGACGAGAAACTGGATGTCCACTGGTTTTCCAATGGCCGGCTGGAATCGGGATTTACCAGGGAGCTTATGGAACTCCTATACCGGGCAGGCCTCAGGATGGTGCTTTGGGGGTTCGAATCGGGCAATGACAGGATCCTGAATCTTATCAACAAGGGAATCGACATCAAGGGCCGTTTCGACATACTCCGCCACTCATCCCAGGCCGGAATATGGAATTTTGCATATATATTTTTCGGTTTTCCCACAGAAACCAGAGAAGAAGCCATGGAAACCGTAACAGCCATCGTGGACAACAAGGACATCATCGACTCTTACGGACGCTCGGTTTTTACCCTGGGCAAGCACAGCCTGCTCTGCCTTGAAGCCGACAAATACGGCATCTTTGACATTGTTCAGGATGTGGAGGAGCTGTCCACCAACCTGTCCTATAAAACAAGCCGGGGAATGAACGACGAGGAAATCGACGACATGATGCGTCAGTGCACAAAAATATGCGCCGGAGCATATAACTATAACCTGTGGTATTACCTGCGATACCGGGAGAATATTCATCTCTACCTCGTAAAATACGGCAGGGATTATGTGAAAAAATACAATGTTCAACAGGAACTTTCATCCAGGCTCCAGACCTGGTGAGATTTGATAAGGGAGGTATTTTTCAGTGGAAGATAATCAGGAACTGGCCCGCCTCAAGGAAATGGCAGCCAGCGAAGCCAAAACCGATATCGGACAGAAAATGATGAATCTTAAGGCCATGGCCGCATCGGGAGGTAAAGTAAAAAAACCCCTGACAACTCCCGCCAGCGTTGTGGCGTTGAAGGAAGACGAAGAAGAAAAACCCCGGACTATAGAAGAGTTCCTGGAGAAGATCGAATCAACCATCGTAAACACCCGCCACTTCATCACCGGAAAGATTGATCATTACGGACGGGTGCTGGGACTTCGGGAAGTCCCTCCGGGAAGAGTGCCCCATGTCCACCAGACCCATTATCTCGATTCCTTCGACAGGCCCCGGAAACTGGAAATCTTCGAGAAGGAATTCTCCAAGCCCATTACCCGCTTGTATTTTTATGAAGGTGATACCCAGAAGGTGAGTGAATCGGTCTGGTTTAACCGTTACGGAAAAATCGACAACATCCACCGCTATCAGTATGACCCGGAAACCGGCCTGATGACCGACAGAGCCGAGTACAACAAAGAAGGGGAAATCTTTTACCAGATCCATTCGGAATACGACTACAGCAACGATCCTCCCCGGCTGATAGAAGACCGCTGGGCCGATAAGCTGGGCCGGCAGGTTCAGCGCCTGGTCTATAAATATGACGAAACCGGCGAAGTAAACATTGAAGAACGATACGACGAAAACAACCGGATGGTGGGATATCATTTCATAACCTATGATGAAAAGCTGGAAAACCCGGTAAAAAAAGAATGGTTCGGCCCTGACAATGTCCGGCGAAGCTTCATGACCTACGAGTTTGACAGCAGTGATAATGTCACAAAAGCCTCCCTCTTTGACGGTGAAGGTAAAAAAGAAGGCGAACAGGTGTTTATTTACGATGACATCGGCAACCTCAAGGAGGAAAAATGGTTCGACAAGAACGGGAAGCAGTTCAAACACCTGAAGTATTGACCTGGGCCACCCTGCGAATCCGCTGGCCATCAGGGCTGGTGATGCTTGTTCTTCTGTTGGCATTTTTCGCCATCATTGGCTCGCCGGCAAAGGCCGTGGAGGAACTTCCCACATACCAGAGCGAGATTGAAGAAGACGATCACCCCGGATTCTATCTTGGCTGTTCCCTGGAGTGCGCCCTGACCTGGAGCATGTCCGCCAGCTCCAGTCTTGAACCTGCCGGGGAGCTTACATACGGCGCTGACAATGTTTCCGACGGCAGGCTGGACACCTGCTGGGCCGAAGGAGTCCCCGGCAATGGGATCGGCCAGTGGATTCAATTTAAAATACAGGATCATCCCGACAGAAAAACCGAGGCTCCCCTGTGGGGACTTCACATCATCAACGGCTACATAAAGTCAACCCAACTCTGGCAGGCAAACAGCCGGGTGCAACAGTTCAGAATGGAACTCAACGAAAAGCCCATTTGTTACATCGACCTGGCCGATACTCCCAAATTCCAGCGGGTCTATTTTTCCCATGTGATGGTGAAAGCCGGGGACAGAATCAGGCTGGTCATCACCGGAGTTTACCCCGGAAACACTTACGATGACACCTGTGTGACAATCATCAGGCCCATGGGCGCTCACTGACATCCTGCCACTATAACACAAGGCTTTCTCTGAGAAAGGCAGTGGTCTTCTTGAATTTTTATGCAAAACACCGGCGGTTGATACTCTGGATAATTATTGTGGCAGGGGCAGTCCTGATGCTTCAGCAGAAAGGCCCGTTAACCGATTCCTGCTGTGACCACCCGGAACATACTAAAGGATTCCATGCCCCGGCTATAGTTGACAGGCAGGATACGGCAACGGAACACGACAGCAACAGCGATTCTCCGGCCAAAGAGAAAGATATTGACAGAGAGGACAAGAACACCATGTCAGTGGAGGAAGCCCTGAGAAAACAGAGATCCATCCGGGACTTTCAGGACAGGCCCCTGAGCCGGGAGCTGACCCTTAAACTGCTGTGGGCCGGCCAGGGAATAAGCCATTCCAACGGTGTCTTCAGAACCGCGCCCTCCGCGGGGGCCACATATCCCCTGAACACATACCTGATTGACGCCACAGGAGTTTACCAATACGAACCTGTTGGAAACAGCTTGAAAAAGATTCGGGAGGGGGATCACAGAACCGCCCTGGGCAGAGCCTGCCTTTTTCAGAAATGGGTCAGCCAGGCCCCCGTATCCATAGTGTTCACTGCAGTTTATCGAAGAACCACCGCCAGATATGGGGATCGGGGAGAAATGTTTGTTCACATGGAGGCAGGTCACGCAGCCCAGAATATTCACCTGATGGCAGTTTCCATGGGCCTTGGTTCTGTGCCGGTGGGGGCTTTTCACCAGGGACAGATTGACAGCATCCTGGGCACCTCCGACGATGAAATTCCTCTTTATGTGATTTCCATAGGTCACCCTGCCCGATAGCATAATATTAATTAACAATTATTTAACACCAGATCCCCCCTGAATATGATACCATTGACATGGGAGATGTTTTTTTATAGGAGCTTATATGCCTGAAAGAAAGAACCGTCCCAGGCTTGGAATATTTAATAATAAAAGAAAAGAGATTGTCCGCCGTTATACCCAGGGCAACTACCTGAGAACCTTTGCCGACAAGGCCTGTCAAGATCCGGTAGATAACGAGGAACACATTAACGATTCCGGAGAAAAAGAAAATGAGAATTCATGATAACAGCACAAACAATTCCCCCCTGGGCAGACATACAGTTCCCCACAGCATACAAGGCTCCGGTGAATCCTGTGACTTGTTGAAATCGAAAGAAAGTTTCACAAAAAGCAGCGCATCTGCCGGAGAAGATTTGAAAAAAAACATAGAAGCCCTGAAGCGATCAAAATCCGGCAAAACAAAAGAATACCCCAAGTCGGGAGCCACCTGGAGCAGTCTGGAAATGAAAAACTACATGAACCCGGAAAACGAAGGCCGGGTGAAACACATGCTCCTGACGGTGGATTACGACCCCATGGACAACTACCTGGATGCCGTCAAGACCCTTATCAGGGAAATGCCCCAGGCAAAGTTCACCATACTGACCACGATCTCTGAGGGCAAGGAGTTCATCAAAGATATAAAAGGCTGGATGAAACAGGAAAAAGTGGAAAACCCCAAAAGGGTGAACATGGTTCGAACCAAGAATGAACTCTCCATCTGGGCCCAGGATTCTCTTCTCATATCAGGGAACAAGGCCATCCAGCAGGAAAGGGAATGGCATTCCGGCTGGGACGATGCCAAGATTCCTCAGTTGCTGGCCGATGCAAACCCGGAGCTGGAGTTTGAAAAGATGGAGGGAATCTTCATCGACGGCGGAAACCAGCGGGCCACTATGGATAAGCTTTATGTCGGCTCCGATGCCATCGCTTTTGCCCTGAACAATATGAAGAAGTATCCCAGCAAGATGTACAAAATCGCCGGAGAAAACAACATTCCCGACGCCAGGGCAACAAAAACAAAGGCCATTTATGATATCATCGATAAAACCATTCCCGGGAACTCGAAAATATTCGATAAATTCGGACAATACGGTGATGAGAGTGAGCATCCCAGCTTTCCTCTGGATATGGCGGTAACCATCCTGGACAAAGTGGATCCTGCAAGCGGTAAGCCGGTTGTCTTGGTGGGGGACTTTACGATGGCACATTCCATAATTCATGACATTTATGTGGAGAACCCTGAGAAATTCAAACAGTATGACAAGATGATCCAAAAGAACTTCCAGGGCTGTCCCCATGGACCTATAGATATTATGACAGAACAGCTTGACATTTATGAGCCGGAAGTTCAGGAATGCCTCAATGACTTGGCATTTGCATTCAAAAGAGGCGGTTACCAGGTGGAGCGAGTGCCCTATATGGGAGCCAGCGAGTATTTTGGCACATCCTCATCAGAGGATACAGAAAAACTCCCCTGGATATCCTACAATGCTTCCAGCATAAATGGCGACAAGGTATTCCTCCCCGGCTTCAATATTCCCGAACTGGACAATGCAGGCATTGAGGCATACCAGAAACATGGATATGAAGCTGTTTTGGTGAACATGACCGGGGCTCCCGGAGTCAATGGAGATGAGATGTTTAATGCCCTGGCGGAGGCTTCCGGTTCCAGGGAATATCCCCAAATGTCCAGGGAAGACATGATCAAAGCCATAATAGACAGCAAATTCCCCCATCAGGAGATTGTAATTGTAGGATACAAGGGTGAACAGCCTGCATTCCACATCGATATGGCGATAACCCCCCTGAGCAAGAAGGATCCAGAAACAGGTAAGCCGGTGATGGTAGTGGGAGATCCACAAATGGCCATCGATATTCTCACCGACATGAAAGCCAATGACCCGGAAAAATACGAGATGTATCAGGAAATCATGATGGATAAAACAGACATCTTTGACCCTCTCCTTGATTCTCTGATAGAAACCGTGGGGGAAGAAACAGAAGTAATCGAAAATTTTGATGCTCTGGCCAGGGGTTTCAAGGAACAGGGCTATACCGTGGTGCGGGTGCCATATCTGGGTTCTGAACAATTGGAAGGGTTTCCCTGGATAACCTACAATAACTCCATCATCGACGGCGACAATGTGTTTGTGCCAAATTTCGAGATTCCAGAGCTGGACAACCCCGGCAACGATGCATATCGAAAATTCGGATATAACCCCATTCCCATCGATATGACCAATATAACAACCCTGCAGGGGGCACTCAACTGCATAACAAAAGTGGTGGAGAGAGAATACCAGGCCTGAGGAGCTTTCCCCACCTCTTCAATCACCAGGAATATTAAAGCGGGAGCATAATTTATATGCCTCCCGCTTTTTGCTGTGATTCTTATATATTACTCAGTCACTTGGACAATAGGGCATTGGATTGCCCGGAGAACGCCGTTCATGGGAGATATTTTGTCGTTGACGATATCTTCCAGCTTCTCCCTGGTGGCGGATTTCAGCAGAAGGGACATTTGGAAAGGCCCTTCCAGGGTTTCGCAGGATATGACATTATCCCAGAAATACACCCGGCGGAAAACCTCCTCGAAGTGATCCTTCTGAACCTCCAGCAAGGCATAGGAACCGCACTGGCATTCCTGATCCTCCTGGACCTCGGGGGAACCGCACCGGCATTCCTGATCCTCTTTTACCTCGGGAGAACCGCACTGACATCCCTTTGCCTTGAAAAAACGATCCAGTCGGCTGATAATTCGTCCCAGGTCCTTTGAGAGGTGAGGTTTCCGGATGGGAGCAAAATCCACTCCGCCGACTCCTTCAATACCGGCAATCTCGGAAACTGTTTTGTCCAGTTTTTCCCGATCCTTTCCCTGCATCCTCACGATGAGATCATAAGCTCCCCGGGTTGCATTGCAATGGGTTACTCCCTCGATGGAATATATCTTTCTGAAAACCTCCAGAAAAAGATCCCGCTGGCTGATTTTTACCAGGGCATATCCCTCGGGATTTTTCTCCCGGGAAGATTCCGGTTCCACCGGTCGGGGCTGATGCGTCTGCCGGGGAATACTGATGGTTTCAAACAGCTTTAAAATCTCTGCCCCGTCAGGGGTGCCCTCGGCCAGGGCTACTCCCGGCATTTTCCGGGCGTTGTCGGCTTTTTCTCCTTTGCCGGTTTCTGAAAGGACCACAACCCCAAGTTCAGGGTGGGCAGTCCGCAGGAACTGCAGAACCTTCCAGCTGTCGATATCGGGAAGATCCATGTCCAGGATAATCCCGTCGTGGAGGGTTCCGCTGTCGGATCTTTTTTCGATTTGTGAAAGCCCTGTCAGGCCGTCGTCGGTGGCATCCACCTGGTGGCCCAGGCTGGAAATCTCACGGGCCAGCTTCTGGCCAATCCCGCTGTTGTCTTCGATTATCAGGTAACTGCTCATTCAATCCTCCCAGTTGTGTGTTGTCCGGCAACAAATCCCCCTCATGCCGGTTTTTTAGAAGATTAAATATTTCCAATCCCGATTCCTGCAATACAAAAAAATGAAGAATGGAGCATAAGGGATAAAATTTCACCGGGGAAACCATCAGACCGTGTATATGAAACCCTTGAAGAAATCCCCCTGATCCTTGTCAATGCGAAGAAGAATCGATTTCACCCTGTCGGCGTAGGGACTGCGGGGATGAAGCTGAAGGAATTCCCTGGCCGCTGACAAGGCATGGGTTTTCATGTCCTGCTTCAGCAGGCAGTTGATTATCCTGAAGCGGGTATCATCGGCAATCTTTGCATCGGGGAATTGGGACAAAAGAACCCGGTAAACCCCTTCGGCCTCGTTCCAGCGGTTTTTTTCCTCGTGGTTCATTCCCATCATGAATATCTTCAAGGGTTTGTAGTCATAATCAGAATTGTCCCGAATGAACCGAATCCGCTGATCAGCCTTCCGGACATAATCAGAAGACTGGGGGATCCCCTGTTTTGCTGCCAGGGATTTGGATTTCTCGAATTTTTCCACAGCCCGATCATAGTCCATCTTCCGCTGGGTGTAAATCTGGGCCTGGTTCTGCATTGCCGGCAGAGCAGTGTCATCGCCGGGATAACGGTTGACTATCCTGTCGTAAGCGGACAAGGCCCGATCATAATCCCGCAGGCGCTTTTCATAGACTTCTCCCACCTTGTAGAGGGCCTGAGGCGCATAACCGCTGTTGGGATAAAGACGGGCGAACTCTTCCAGATGTCGGATCCCCTGCTGATATTTTTCCATCTCCACCAAGGAAAAACCCAGCCAGAAACGGGAGTCGGTATAACCGGTCCTGGGAAACCTCTCAAGAAGCTCCCCGAAGGTATCGGCGGCATCTTTCCATTTGCCCTGAACAATCAGGGTGTTTCCCCGGTCGTAAAGGCTGGTTTCTTCCGACTCCTGAGCAAAGGCACCAACGTGCAGGCCCAGGAAAATAACTGCCACCAGCAGGTATGATAACTTTTTTTTCCAACACCACTGATTCACAGCAATGTTCACCACCTATATATTCAACTCACGGGTCTTCTGCAAAATACCGCTTCGAATAACCCTGTCCCTGAAATCATCGATTTTTTCCGGGCTGATCTTCATCAGCTCCGTGGCAAGCTCTCTCATCTGACGGCCATGGCTCTCAAGGCGGGGATCTTTTGAAAAGAGAGTGTTATCTTCGCTTATTATACTGGTGAAGCTGGATTTTTTCAAGGCAGTCTGCAACATGCGAAGATCCCCGGAGTCTTCCCGGAGGTTGACCATCCTGATGAGAACCGCCTCGGACCGGGAGAGATATGACCTCCCCTCGGGAGTGGGGCTCGACTCGGTGAAAATATCGCTCATAAGCTCATCGGGGATTGCATCGGCACGCCGGTGTCGCAATGCGAGTCGCTCTTCCCCGGGCAGGACGTAATCATCCATTGGAGCCTCGGGAGCAGGGGCCGGAGCAACCTCGGGAGCAGGGGCAGCAGGCTCCACAAGATGCCGGGAATCAATGCCGGAGCGCATCCCGACAGATGGGGGCGACATGACCTTGTGTTCACTCTCCAGAGAAGACTCTTCTTCAACCAGCCTTCCTGGAACCTCACCGCTGAAACTCTCTTCCGGGGAATCGGCAATCACCACCGGGGCGGGAGCTGGTTTCTCCACCTCCGCAAGGGGTTTGTCCCTTTCCACTCTTCCCACCACGGCACTGCCGTTGACCGGTGAGGTTTCGGCATTCAGAGGAGATTCTTCTTTTTTTTCCTTCAAGGCATCAGTATCGTCGCCATCAAGGGCATCAAGAGCCACTTCATCCCTGGGGGATATTATTTCTCTGGTGGCGGGAGCTGTGGGAATACCTGTCCCGATGGCGGGATAAAGGACTTCTTTTAAAACGGGGCTTACCAGGACCATTATTATCAGCAGGGTCACCGCGGCCCATCCCAGGGTTGATCGCCGGAAAAGATTCCCGAAACTCCACTGGAATTTTTTTGCCCCGGCCTTTTCTATCTTCTCTTTCAGCCGGGCATCAAAACCGGGCCAGTAGTCCTCATCGGGAAGAACTTCAGCGGACTCGGCCATCAACTGATCCAAGGACAAGAACTCCTCAAGGAGATCCGCGCAGGAAGGGCAGTTGTCCCTGTGGACTTCAAACTGCTCCTTCCGGCTCTGGGCCAGCTCTTCATCGAGGTATCCGCTTATCAGGCTTTCAAACTCCCGGCAGTCCATCTGTTTCACTCCCAGGTCACTTATTTTTCTCAGGGCCATCCGACAGGTATCCCGACAGGAGATCCTTCATCTGGCTTCGGGCACGGTTCAGACGGGACATCACCGTTCCCACAGTGCAATCTAAAACATCGGCAATCTCCCGGTAGGACAAACCCTGAAACACCCGCAGGATTAACGCAGCCCGGTAGGAAGGGGAAATCTCCTGCAGGGCTTCGAGAATCTTAACATCTCTTTCCCTGCGGACAAAGGCCACTTCCGGCTGATGAGGATTTCTGGTGTCCGACGGCTGCATGTAATGCTCTTCCATTTCCTGCTCCAGGGATGAATCCCGGCGCCGTTTTTTTTCCTTCTTCAGATGATTTATGGCGGTATTGATGGCTATGCGGTGAAGCCACGGGTAGAAGGGATAGCTGTCATCATACTTGTTCACATTTCGATACAGTTTCAGGAAAGTTTCCTGAAGAAGTTCATCGGTGATCTGGTGGTTTCGGGTCATCCGGTATATGGCTGAATAAAGCTTCCGCTTGTTGCCGGAAACCAGCAGGTCAAAAGCATGCCTGTCGCCGTCCTTGAATTTTTTCACCAGGGCCTTGTCGTCAGTCGCCATCAAATGTGTCCCTGCGTCGGGCTTTCGCCTCGAAATAATATACACAAACCCAGAAAAGATATTCCATAAAAATAAAAAAAATCCCCCGGCAATTTTATCCCTGCATGGAGCCGAACAATCCCGGGGAATTATTTTTTTTCTTTTCCCTCAACGGCAACAAAAGCCGATGGGCACACCCGGTTCAGCTCACAGCCGGGGCAGTCGGGCTTGCGGGCCTTGCATACCCTGCGGCCATGGCCGATGAGGGCATGGGGAAACCAGATCCATAAATCTTTCGGGATGATTTCCATCAGGTCTTTTTCGATTTTTTCCGGGCTGGACTGGCGGGTCAGGCCCAGTCGCCGGGAAAGCCTTTTCACATGAGTGTCCACCACAATCCCCGCACTTATTCCAAAGGCCGACCCCAGCACCACATTGGCAGTCTTGCGGGCAACCCCGGGAAGGGTCAGGAGAAGATCCATCTCCTGGGGAACCCTGCCGTCAAATTCATCCACCAGTTTTTGAGCCATCCCGTGGATGTTTTTAGCCTTGTTGTTGTAAAAGCCCGTGGATCGGATCAATCCCTTGAGTTCATCCATGTCCGCCCCGGCAAAGTCCCGGGGAGTTGAAAACCGGGCAAAAAGCTCCCCGGTCACCTTGTTTACCCGCTCATCGGTACACTGGGCTGACAATATTGTGGCCACCAGCAGTTGAAAGGGGTTCTCGTGGTGAAGGGCTGTCTTCCCGTCGGGATAGCTTTTCTTCAGTATATTGATAATCTCATCCGCCGGGATCTGTTTTTCCAGCTGTTTTCTATTTTTTTTCCTGTCCGCCATTTCAAGGCCTCCTATATATTCATGACCGGGCCGTATAACTGCATGAAGAAAGAGATGATGATAAATCCCACATAAGCTGCCACCAGCAGGTAGAACAACACCGGCAGGACGATAAGTATCCGTTTTGTAATCTCCCGGATGTTTCTGTCCAGCATCTCCCCTGCCTTGGACAGCATGAAGGGGAGCTTCCCCGCCACCTCGCCGGTATGGATCATCTCCAGGGATGTTTCCGGGATCAGCCCTGTCCGCCGTGCTCCATCGGTGAAGCTGGAGCCTCCCCGAATATCCCGGAGCATCCCCCTGAACCGTTCTGCAGCGCTCCGATTGCCACAGGCATCCGCGGCAGTGATGATGCCGGTTTCCATACCAACTCCCGCTTCTATCAGCTGGCCCAGAACCATCATGAACCGGTATGCGGACCGGGATTTGAAATATCGCCCCACAAAGGGGATCATAATTAATATTGAATCCACCATCTCGTTAAAACCGGGAATGTGCCCCAGAAGCCGGAGAACAGCCCATCCCAGGAAGATTATCCCGTATATGGTGAACAGGGGAATCAGGGTTGCCGACAGATAAGCCAGTGGCCCTGACATCACCAGCACAAAAAGAGGCGGGATGAAAATGGCCCCGTGAAAAACAACCACGGGATAGACCATCCGGGTTATGAATTCCATCATCTGATCATAACAGCGCTCCAGATAATCTGCCAGGGCATTCAGGTGAACCTCCAGAGAGCCTCCCACCTCGCCGGCCCGAACCAGCTTGATGATATATGGATCAAAATACTCCGGGAACTGCTCCAGACCTTCCGACAGAGATCCGCCCCGGGAAATCACCGGGGCGACACCTGCCACAACCCGGCGGACGCTGGAGTTGCGCATCCGTCCCAGGGCTTCTATGACACCCATCATGGGCATCCCCGACTCGATGAGAGATGCCAGCTGGCGGAAAAAGTTGGCCTTGGTGCCAACCCCCATCCCGAATAACATGTGAAGCATAATTTTATCTGCCCCCAATCCCGTATCCCATGGAATATTTGCCTGAATCATACGGCCATATGTCTTAGTTTACCTGGAATCCCCGATAACCCTGCCATGGGGAGAATTTAACCGGACTCCTTGGAGGGGATCTGCCATGGGCAGAAAAATATCAATCAAACATCATCAGGAGGTCCCTTATGAACCGGAGATTTCTCAGAGTTTTATTGATTATTGTTGCTGTTTTTTTACTGGCGGGACTGTCCGCCCCGGAAGCTTCCGCACAACAGACAAAAACCCTGACAGTACTTTTTCTGGTCGCCGATGAAGACGGCCGTTGGGATCGGGAGTTGCACCAGAGCCTGTTTCCCAATCCCCCTGAGATTAACTCTATCAGAGATAAAAACGGATCTCCGGTTAAAATTGCCATCATCAAAGCCTCGGAAGCCATAAACAGTGAAACTGCCATGGCCATACCCGCCGGGGACAGGGAAAAACTCCTCCGATTCCCCAAAGCAATACTGGCATCGGAAAAGGCATCCACCGTCCTGTCGGCGGATTATCTTTTCACCGTAGAGCTGACTCCAGTTCATGACAGCTGGGAAGCCCGGGGCGTTCTTTATTCCGTAAAAACCGGCGAAGTAGAATATATGACTCCCCGCACTGAAAACCAGAATAAAGATGCAGTTCTGGGAATCCTGAAAGACCTGCCCGAAAGCCTGGGGACAATAATTGAAGCCAGGGATCTCCCGGTGACAGGAGCAAAGAACGGGGGTCTTTACCACAAGGCCGGCACCGGCCATATCACCCGCCGGGGAGAAAGGGCCGACTTCAAGAATCCCCGGCTTGCCCGGGATGCCGGATTCAAACCATGTCCCATCTGTTTTCCCGGCTCCCGTCACAGGGGCAGAACTGACATCCTCACCCGACAGCTGGGCCGGGAGATGACCCGGGCCATCGAAACTACATACATAGTCGATACCAGCGGAGAAATGGCCCGCCTTGTTGAAGAACTGGGCAGAAAACTGCTGAAAGGCAATCCCCCAGAGGGAAACCCCTGCCGATTCCGACTGCTGGAAACCGATGAAGTAAACGCCTATTGCGTGCCTGGGGGAATATATATCACCAGGGGGCTTGTGGACATCCTGGAGTCTGATGACGAGGTTGCAGGGATCCTGGCCCATGAGATGGCTCACTGCCGACGAAATCACCCGGTAAAGATGTATCAGCAGGCCCGCAATAATCAACATGTGGGCACCGCAGTTGCAATTGCCACGGGCACGGGCTGGACCACGGCCCTGTCGGATTTTGCCATTCAGCTTATCACAGCAGGCTGGAATCGTGAGTTCGAAACCGAGGCAGACCTTTATGCCGTTGCCTATCTTAGAAACGGGGGGTTTGATCCCGGTGAATATCTGGTTGCCATGAAAAAGCTTCGGGACTACGGCAGGATTCAAAAAGAAAACCCCGGCTGGATCCAGACCCACCCGACAGATGATCAGCGTATCGAAGCAGTGCAGACTGCCCTCAGAAGCCTTGATCAGGTAATCCGGACAGCGGAAAATTTAAGGGGAATTGACCCGAAAGTAGCAGAATACATTACCGCCAATCCTGTGAATTATATGGAGGATCCCCAGTACCTGACAGAGTTTGCCCGGCTCTTCGGGATGCTTCGCCTTACTCCTCAGCCGGGAAGCTTCATTCTGATTCCCCTGGATCAGCTCCAAGAGGATCCCCAGGAATCCAGGGGTACCCTGGCACCGCCGGAAAGCCTTGACAAAAGCACCCCAAAAAAATAGCACAGGAAGGACAGTTAATATGAAAAGGCTTGTAATACTGGGCTCCACCGGTTCCATAGGAACCCAGACCCTGGAGATAGTGGACAACCATCTGGATCAGTTCACTGTGGAAGGTCTGTCCGCCAACCGCAACTGGCAGCTTCTTGCCCGGCAGGCCCGCAAGTATCTCCCCTCCATGGTTGCCATTGGGGAACCGGAGTTTGAAGGCCCCCTCAGAGAAACCCTGAGAGATACTGACACCAGGGTTCTGTCCGGGAAAGAAGGCATCAACACTCTGGCCCGGATGAATGCAGATATGGTAGTGGTGGCCCTGGTGGGCATATCGGGCCTTGTTCCCACCATCAATGCCATCGAGGCGGGACGAACCATCGCCCTGGCCAACAAGGAAACCCTTGTGGTGGGGGGAGAGCTGGTAATGAGTCTGGCCGGGAAAAAGGGAGTCAAAATTATTCCCATCGACAGTGAACATTCGGCAATATTCCAGTGCCTCAACGGTGAGGATCCTTCTACAATCCGGCGGATTCACCTGACCTCCTCGGGAGGCCCCTTCCGGGAGATGCCCCGGGAAAAACTCCGGGATATGACAGCCGGGGAAGCCCTTGATCATCCCACATGGTCAGGAATGGGAAAAAAAGTGACCATCGATTCATCAACCCTCATGAATAAAGGTTTCGAGGTCATCGAAGCCTGCCATCTGTTTCATTTGGATCCGGATCAGATAAAAGTGCTCATACATCCCCAGTCGATAATTCATTCCATGGTTGAATTTTATGACGGATCCATCATTGCTCAGCTTTCCAGCCCAGACATGCGCATCCCCATCCAATATGCCCTGTCATATCCCCACAGGCTTCCGGGAGATTATGTCAGGACAGATTTCTTCGAGATTGGAACCATGACATTCCAACAACCACGGCTGGATGCCTTTCCATGTCTTTCTCATGCATTCAAAGCCATCAAAGCCGGCGGCACCCTGCCGGCAGTCTTAAACGGTGCAAACGAAGTGGCTGTAGAGCTTTTCTTGAAGGGAAAGATAAAATTCACCGACATCAGCCACACCGTGGGACAGGTGATAGAAGAGCATATCATCAACCTTGACCCGGACCTGGAAAAACTGCAGGAAGCCGATGCCTTTGCCCGGCGACTGGCTCTGGAGCTTAACCTCGGCAAACACTGAGGCAAACACCAAGGCAAACATGATCAAATACCGCATCCCCGATGCCCACAGATGAAACCGGTGGGCATGCATCATTGATGAAAAGGGAACACCCCTGCCTTAATCGAACTATCATGAGCCCCGTTTCAGGGTATGATTTATTATTGGATAAAAAAACTGCAACTGGCGACTTTTTAACTTGACACCGGAGGGGACAGGGAGGACTGTTTGTCAACTCAGCATAATGAGCATGACATGAATATAAAAAGGGAGAAAGCCCCGCCATCAAAGGGGCCTCCCATAGGAAAGCTTCGAAAGCCGGCCATCATTTTGGGTCTGTTTCTAATTTTTCTTTTTCTGGGACTGATTATCCTCAAGTTCACCCTTCAATCCCTTGTCGCCGCTGAAATTAAAAAAGCCGTCACCGGGACTGCACATATCGGGAATATCAACATAGGCATAAACCAGGCTACCATAGAAGAAGTTCAATTGAAATCCCGGGAGGGAGAAACATGGATCAGCCTTGAAAAAGGGGAAATCCGCTATAATATTGCAGATGTCCTGAGGAAACCCCTGGGCCACAAGGCGGTAAAGTCCGTGGACATATACGGGCCGTCGGTGCTTCTCAAGTATGGTGATGACGGCAGGCTCAACATCTATGATTTATTCCGGGAAAGACCAAAAAAAGAACCCAGGCCCCTGGAGATTGAAGCAGTCATCAGAATTCATGACGGGGAGTTCACTTTTGGAGATCCCCGGTATCAGGACTTTTCCCAGACTGCCCATTCCATTAACGGTGCCATCAGCATCAAAGGCCAGGAAGGCGTTTTCATCGACAGGCTGTCCGCAGGCATTCAGGGGACTTCCGCAGTCCTGTCGGCCAGGGGACGGCTTCCCGCAGACCTGGGATCCGGATCCTTTCATATCCGGGGAAAAGATATCCAGATTTCCCCCTGGGTCAATTATATCGTTCAAAGCGACCAGGTTGATGTGGAAGATGGCGTTGCCGACATCACCGCTAATCTGTCCAGCCCGGATTTTTCTGCCGGGGAAAGCCTGTCCCAGTCCCTTGAGCTTCAGGTTGAGGGAAATCTCCGCCGGGGCAAGATCCAGCTGGCATTCCTGCCTGACCCCATAGAAGACCTGAAAGGAGATATCGGGGCCACCCTGGATCTGGTGCGTATCAGCAAAATGGCCGGGTCATATAATAATGCTCCATTGGAATTGTCAGGAAAAATATTTAATTTTGGCCCCCATACCACCCTTCAGCTCCATCTGGAATTACCCCGGATTGCCCTGGAAGATATGTCAAAACAGCCTGCCATCAAGTCTTCCCCCTTTGAACTCAAGGGCAATGTATCCGCCAGTGTCGGGGTTGAGGGAACCCTCCTGTCACCGTTGATTCAGGCGAATATGGATTTTGACAGGATTCATCTGGAAGGTCAGCCTGTTGATCAGGGGCAGATCAAGCTCATATATCATGCCGGAGTGATTCATTACGACCTGTTGAAAGCCCGGTGGAAACAGGGAGGCTTCTCGGGCCGAGGATATATCAACATCGAGGGAAACCGGCCATACTTTCTTCTGGAGATGGCGGGAAAGGACGCAGATGTGGGACAGCTGGCGGGGCTGGCCTTTCCCGACTACCATATCGAAGCCACCTCAAATTTCGATGTAAAAATCCTGGGAACCACGGACAACCACATAATAATGGGGCACTCGGATTTTTCCCGGCTGAGCTACGACAAATACCGCCTTGACCGGGGGAGCGGACGTTTCCTCCTGGCCGGGGGAGATCTTTTCCTGTTTGATATGGAAGGATCTTCCGGGGAAGGGGCTATTTCCAGCCCCAGGGGATATGTGGATATCAAGGGGAAAAATCTCGACTTCGTGGTGGATGCCCAGGGGCTGGATCTGTCCACGGTTTATTCGGGAGAAATTCCCGCCGAAGGAACCCGGGGCAACCTTTCCACCAGAATCCTTGGAACTGTGGATTCCCCAATATTTTTGGGCAATTTCAACGAAGGCTCCTTCAGCTTCAACCAGGAGGAATTCACCAAAACCGCCGGCAGTTTCATATATGGCCGGGACATACTCTACCTCAGGGACATCCGGGGGCTTCTCCGGGATGCTCCCCTGGGTCTTTCGGGATGGTTCAGCCTGAAAGATGAGCCTGCCGGAGAGGTGGTCTTTGAAGCCCGGAATTTTCTGACGGGATACCTTTCAGCCTTTGCCCCCGGCCTGAAAAGCCTTGAAAGCCGGCACCGAATGGATCTTTCAGGGTTTGCCGGAGGAAGCCTCAAGGACCTGGGCTGGGGATTCACCGGCAGGGGAGAGCTGGGAAATCTGGCCGGCTTCGGCCACGCCAGAAACGGACTGGAGGATCTCCAGGGAGCCCTTCTGGGATGGAGGCTTGATCTGGATGATCTTATGCCCAAATCCCTGGAAAAGAGCATATCTCCCGGTCGAGGCAGTGGAGCACTGTTGCTGTCGGGGAAACAGGGGAGGCTGAAAACTCACTTTCTTTTGAACACACCCCGGGGAACTGCCCTGGGACTCCCCATATCCCGAAGCCGGGGAGCATTATCCATGGAGGGATCGATTCTTTCCCTGGAGGATGTCCATATCGAAGGTTCCGCCAACAGTAATTCCGTTTCGGATCGCTGGAGACTCACCGCGGATATGTACCAGCTGTCCACCTACTGGGGGATTGACAGTCACGATCAACGTCGCACCAGTCTGCTGGCCCGGATGTATTATGCTCCCTTCATTTACCAGGATTTCAAATATACCCGGGACGGCTGGAAGCTTGATGTGCTGGGGCCTGTTTTCCTGCAGGGCTCCAATCCCTTGAAAGGCGATTTCTCTCGAATTTCCGGACTCCCCGCCATATGGGGCACCCCGGGATATTACCAGCTGAAGCCCACAGGAGCTGCTGACGGCCCTTTAAGCATTACCGTGGACAACATCGGCAGAAGAAGAAGAACCCGTGACCGGGTCCGGGTTTACGATGCCTCTGTTTCCGGCACCATCAACACCGGCACCGGCGGAATGGATCTGCTGGTGGACAGCGGAGGGCTGAATCTTGGAATTGTCGGGCGGAACCTGGATCTCGATTCCCTGGGAGTTGATCTTTCCCAGCTGAAGAAAATCATCAGCCTGGACTCAGTTGAAGGGGACGCGACCCTGTCGGGAAAACTGACCGGGAGCCTGTCCGACCCGATATGGAAAGGACGGGTTCAGATTGCCAACGGCCTGATGAACAACGAGTTCTTTTCTCTGGACTCGTCATTTCTGGCCCAGGGCAGTGGAATCCACATAGATGATCTGGAACTGATTCAGGCCATGGGCAGTTACCAGGGAGCCGGAAACATCGACTTCAAGCCTGGCATCAGCTTTGATCTGAACCTCAAGGCAAGGGGAGGCAAGCTCTCCCGGATTCTGGCATTCACTCCCTGGAGGGATATCGGCGCCCGGGGCAGGGTATCCGGAGATATCCAGCTTCAGGGAACCCCGGAAAGACCTGTCATCAACGGGGATTTGTCGGTGGAAGGTGGACAGGTGTTCAACCAGCCCTTCTCCCGGCTTTCAATGACTTTCAAATCCGAGCCCGACAGCATCGCCCTGGAAAAACTCACTGCCAATATCGGCCAGGGTCAGGTTCAAGGCTCCGGCAGGATGCTTCGAAATGATATGGATTTTGAATTTTCCACAGTAGATTTCCCCATCTCCGGCATCCAGTTTCTCCGGGACAGCTTTTCTGGCATATCCGGCACCGGAGATTTGAATCTCAACCTGTCAGGCACCCGGAACAGGCCGATTCTCAACCTTGATGTGGATGCCAGGGACATGACAGTTCGAGGTAACCACTTTGAGCGAATGGGAGGAGCAGTCCGCTGGGAAGGACATAATCTCCGCTTTAATGATCTTTATCTGCAGGCAGACGGGAGTCGCTGGGATCTTGAGGGTTGCATCGATTTTGCCAAGGGGCCGATTCCCACCCGCTGGGACAATTGGGTATCCGACGAAACATATCCCCGTTTCAACATCACCTCCACCATGAAGGACTGGAGCATTGCCACCATCCTTGACCTGACGGATCATCCTCTTCGAAGCCGGTTGGAAGGCACCCTCAACGGAAGCCTCAAAATGTCAGGGCCCCTTTCTGACCCGGCGCTGTCCATGGATCTTGCCGCCACCCAAGGCC
The DNA here is from genome assembly GCA_964396845.1 of uncultured bacterium. Lineage (GTDB taxonomy): Bacteria > Vulcanimicrobiota > JAJTBE01 > JAJTBE01 > CAYNGH01 > CAYNGH01. The sequence goes on from CAYNGH010000015.1 coordinate 35,273, forward strand.
GTATCGGCCAGGATCCCTTTGATCAGATTAATGCAGATGTGGAGTTTGAAAAAAACAGGATATCCCTGAACCGCCTCTCTTTCAAAGCCGGGGATGCTTCAGTCCAGGCGGAGGGACGGTATGACGAAAAGGATCAACAGTTGAGGCTCCGGGCTGAGATAGATGACTTCCCCACCAGAATGATAGGAGTTTTTATCCCCAGAGCCAGAAAATTTTCCGGGTTGATTGACGCCAACCTCAAAATGTGGGGAGATCCCTCCAAGCCTGATATTGAAGCCACTGTGTTTGTAAATGACGGAAAATACGGCCAGTTTGAATTTGACCAGGCCGGGGGAGAGATTCAGGCACAGGAGGGAGTGTTCACCTTCAATGACCTGGCGGTTCGAAAGGGAAAACACAGGATCGGTTTTGCCGGAGTGATTCCCGTTGCCATCAGTGAAGGCCGGCTGGAGAATACCGCCCCCATGAAAATAACCGCAGATATCCGGGAAAACAGCCTGGACATTTTTGGCCTGATTATTCCCTTCATCGAGAAGACCACCGGCACCATCAGGGGAAATCTTGAAGTTTCAGGACAATATCCGGATCTTGAAATGGAAGGCTCTGCCCGCATCAGGAACGGCTCGGTAAAGCTGTCAATGCTCAACAACGAAATAACCGGTTTGAAGGCTGATGTGGAATTCAACGGCAAAAAACTGCTGCTGGAAACCTTCGAAGGGATCATGGGGGAAGGAAAGTTTAATGTTGACGGATACGCCTCCATTGACAGCAGTAAGTTTCATGTTGATGATATGAGATTCGGCTTGACAGGCAACAACCTGACAGTGCAGATGCCGGGGCTTATCAGGGGCAATGTGGCAACCAGAGTAACCCTGTCGGGAAGCCAGGATCAGATGGTGGTGGGCAGGCTCCCCGACGAGGAAGAAGACAACTTTCTGCGGATCAGCAATGCAACTTTTACTATGCCCGAAGGACAACTCAAGGATCTATCCCAGATCATCCCCGGCAGAAACAAAGAAGAAAAGAGTGATTTACAGCAGGAAGATGAATTCAGCTTCCCCATGCCTGTGGTGAACCCTTTCACCCTTACCCTGGGAAACGATGTATGGCTTGATCACAAAGGGCTTTTTATCCAATCCGGCGGAAGCCTTCTCCTGGTGAGAAGACCCACTGAAAGCCTGCGGATTTTTGGAGAGCTGGCCTTCCAGAAAGGAACACTGCAGATCCCCTTCTTCACAAACACATTTAAAGTCACCAATGGCATCGCTTACTTCCATGGCGGGGATCCGGTGAAAGACGACAAAACCGGGGAAACAGTGGATTACAGCATGAATCCTTATTTCGAAATGAACGCAGAAACCACCGTATCTGATGTGGAAGTTTTTCTCAGCTACACCGGGGATCTTGACGAGCTTCAGGAGGCACTGAAGCCAGGATCTACAGTCCGGGCGGATCTGGCTATGCACTCCATCCCTTCCATGTCCAGAAATGACATCATGCGACTCCTCATAAGCGGTACTGTTCTGGGAGGGATTACCGAGTCTTCCCCCGGCGATGCTTCCACCGGAAGCCATGTGGGCATCGAAGGGGCAGCGGTCAGCGCTCTTTCTTCTTTCATTCTGTCGCCTCTGACCCGGCAGTTTGGCAGGGCTCTGGCTCTGTCAGACCTGAGCTTCCAGTATTCTCCCGTAGGCTCCTTCAGTTTCAGGGTTTCCAAGGCCATCGACTCAAAGGAAAGATTTTTTATCACCTACTCCCAGTATGTCCCTCCCCAGGGATCCCAGTATGACATGTGGGGAATCGAATACAAATACCGCCCTGGAATGCGGGTCAGGGTGGAAAGCGTCCAGGACACCTTCATATACTCCCTTCTGGGGAGGATCGAGTTTGACTCATTCCCGGAGTTTCTGCGGGAACTGTTCAAGGCCACCAGTTTCTGGGGAAGGAAAAAGTAACCAATCAAATGGTTTCATGTAAATGAAATAAAACAAGGGAATCCTTTTCTTAAAAAGAATAAATCCAGTCAGTCCATATCAATCTTGAGCATATTCAGGGGGTAAGATAACTTGTCAGGCAGTGATACAAACCTGCTAAACCAGATGATGGCGGAAGCCCGGCAATCCATTGCCGGAGAATTCTGCCCTGCCCGCTATGCCCTTAGCATCATACAGCCTCCAATAGTGGAAGCCCAAGAATATAACCGCCAGAACCTGTCAGATCGCCGGGTAACGGGCATGTTCATTGATACGGACTCCCTGTCAGACCTCCCCAGGACAATCCGGACTGCCCGCAAGAAAGCCGGCGACAACAACTCTGACAATTACGGCGACATAGCCATCCTTTATTATCTTTCCTCCCCCCGGGAAGACCTTGGTCAGGTTCAGGAGATCATCACGCCGGCATCCTCGGAAAACCCCGGCATAATCTTTGCTCTGCATCATCATGGAGGGTTGCTCTGGGAAAACCTTCTTTCTTATCAGGCCGGTGAGCATTTAATCAACACGGGAAAAGATCCCCAGTTAAAGTCCCAGTGCACTCAATTTCTTCCGGAAATTCTGGAAGCCATTGACAGCCTTGTCAACTGGGAAAACTGGTCATTCATCCACCGGGGAGAAATCGTGGAGAAATCCCCGGACATTCCTGATGAAGCCTTTGCATCACAGCTGATGGAAAGCCTTTACCCCCACTCCTTCAATCCCCATCATCGTGCTCTGGGTCTTCATCACAAGTTGGATCCCCAGTACCGGGGAATGGTGAACGGGGTTTTAAAACAGCTCTTTGATTTTTCCAAGCCTATCATTATCAAGGCAAAGGATCTGGATCGCACCGGGGAGATTTTCAGTGCTCTGGGGAAGCTGGGGCTCATTGCTCCCATCGAGGAAGAACCAGAACCGGGAAAAGACCAGGAATGGGAAGTGGAATCGGAGATAGACGAAGAGAATCCGGTTTACCCCCTGTGGAGTTTTCTGCTATACCATGTGCTGGGGGTAACCCACCAGGATGGCGAGGTCTTGTTTTCCCGGATTCACAACATTTTTTCCAACCCTCCCCTGGGACAAAATGAAAATATGATCCGGCTTGTCTTTGCAGTATTCTGGCGTTGCTACCACGACTACATGGATCTGTGGGACAGCCGTACCTACGACCAGGAGCTGGTGGAGAACCTGAGTCCCCGCATTGCAGATGAAATGATAAAGGCCCCGGGGAACTGGAAGATGGTCAAGAAAGGGGCCTCCCCGTCGGAAAAAGAAGTGCCTGCAATAGATCTCCTCAGCCGTGAGGAAGTCTATATGAGGGCGATAATCCGACTGTTTGACTCCGACGGCTTCGACCAGGATCGTTTTGATTACACCTGGGATGAGGCCAGGGATATGGCCCTGGAATGGGTGGGAAAATATATCAGGCTGGCCTCGGCGCCGGGAGCCGTGGGCACTGATGTGTATTCCTTTGTAAAAGTATTGGAAGGATGCGGGGATATCGATTCCAGGGAACTGTTTCTGGCCATTGTTCCCAATCTCTTCGGCCATGAGCCTGAGGCCACCAGACTGATTCACGACCCCGCGGTACTGGAAAGATCAATCCGCCGGGCAGTGGAAGATGTGGAGGATCTGGCCAGGGATCTTTCAGTGAAATCCCGGAGAATATACAAACGAAAGTCAAAGGTAGCCTGGGATGCTCTCTCCGACGAGCTTTCCCTTACCACAGGGACAGGAAGCCTCTTTGACACACCGGAAGCCCCTGCAGACATCACAACTGCTCCAGTCCCGGCCATGGCAGAGCCGGAAGCGATATCCCCGGCATCAGCCTCAATGCCGGACATGGAATACGATGCTCTGGAAACTGACGACGAGAACTGGCAAGAACAGCAGTTTATGGAGGATCAGCCACAGCTGGACGAAGGATTTGATCCGGATCAACTGGATCCCCAATCACTGGAGATGGACAGCGGTGAGGTGGAACAGTGGCAGGAACCCCCCGATGAACCATACCTGCAGGAAACCGGGCAATACGAAGAAGCCCCCGGGGGAGATGAACTGGAAAACCCTGAATCTGTTGATACTCCTGAATTCCCCCATGAAACAGCTCCGGAGCAGGCCGACGACGAGATCCCCGTCATGGAGGAATCTGTCGAGGAAGGTGTCGAGGAGTCTGTCCAGGACGCCTATCAGGCCGACGACGAGATCCCTGTCATGGAGGAATCTGCCGAGGAAGCTGTCGATGAGTCTG
>CAYNGH010000016.1:0-38686 GCA_964396845.1 uncultured bacterium
CTGATTTTCTCCGCCTTCAGGCCGGGCTTGATTTTCTTCAGTTGGTTAAGCAGTTCTTCCTTTTCGTCCACATCGGGAATCTTCACCCTGCCAGTAGTGGTTATCAACTGAATGCTGTGTATATGCTCTTGATCCTTTTCCAAGCTGGAGTCCACCAGGGCTGTTACAATTTTTTTTCCGCTGATGGTTTCCTGTCTTGTTCTCAACCCTGAGCCATCATGAATTATTATTGTGTCATTATCAATAAGAACCTTGTTATTCCGGCTTTCTCTCCAGAAGCCGACCCCCAGGGTCACAAGGATGGGAACCATGGCAATCATGGCCCATATACCTGTTTCGATGAAACATGGGATGAGCAGAAGAGCACAGATGAACCAGGTTATGGCTCCGCCCCGGTGCCGGTCTGCGCCAAAAGATATTTCACCGGCAGAAAATTTCTTTTTCTCAACTTTGCCCAGGGACGGTTTAGTGGTATTTTCTTGTTTCTTGTTTTTTTTCACGGCTGATTTACCTCTGGAGTGATATCGATTATTCAGTAGTGCTGATAGTATTCATCGGCACTGTGGGGTTCTCCGCAGATGTCTTCCAGGACATCGGGGTTCTCCTCCAGGCATTCCCGGATTCTTTCAAAGGTAAGCCGGGTTTTGTCCATCGCCAGGATCCGAGTTTCCAGAAACCAGTTTCTGGCAGTGCCACCGGAAAAGTGCTGTCGCAGGATGAATATTCCTTCCCGGCAGTCGGCCAGAAGGTAGGAAAAATAGTCTTCCCGATCCTCAATTGAAGGTTGAATGGGATAACACCTCAAAATATAAAACAGAAGTCCTTTCCAGGTAACCCCATAGTACGCATCGGGCAGAGTCACAAACTGCCGGACTTCCTGGCGGAGCATTTCCACACCTTGTACCAGTTCTGGCGGAAGGGTTTTCATTTCTTTTCAGAGTCCCCAATAATGATTTCATCTGCAAGTTTTACAACTATCCTGATTTCCCTCCAAGAAAAAATCACTGGCGAAGAGAGTCCCTGTTGTTTCTTCGGAAGGAATGAAAAAATCGAGATGGAATCAATATGGTAAGTTGCCTTGGGAGGTGGACCATGGGAAACCAGATAGACCCGGAAGAAAAAAATAAACTCAGCTCACCCATCATTGAGCTTTCCCGGTACCTCCAGGAGTATGCCTGCTGGATTGATCCCGGCGAAGAACTCCCCCGGTGGGGTTTTAATCAGCATCTTGAAGCTATTACCCACATTCTGGGAGATATTATAAATTCGACTGTAGATATGGAATATTCAAGGGAAGTTCTGGCCAGCTGTCGTGATGCTCTCAAGAACTGCAGTCAAGAGATAGATGCCCTTGTCATGCCGGTGCCCGGGGAAGCACCAGGGGCCGCAGCTGAAGCAGTCCGTCAGCTTGACGGGGTTCTGATCATTTCCGGCAACAGCTATCTCGACGGCATCAGCGCTTTAATTCAGCTCATCGACACTGGTGATATGAAATATGCAGACATGGCCGGGGATTATTTTACAAGGGGAGCCTTGGAAATGGAAAATGCAGTGGTCATCACCGAAGAAATGACCAAGGCCCTGGAGCTTGACCTTGAGGTTGCAGAAGAAACATCTCATCTGGAATCTGAGAATGAATAAGAACAGCAGTCCCAATGAAACATTCGTTCATCCCGTCACAAACACCCGAAGGGAGTATCCCCCAAGACCCACCTGGGATGAGTATTTCATGTTTGTGGCCAAGGTTGCAGCTTCCCGCTCCACCTGTCTTTCCCGTCCTGTGGGAGCAGTGCTTGTGCTGGATCGGCAAATCCTTGTAACAGGATATAACGGATCCATGCCTGGTGAAGCACACTGCCTTGATGATGGGGAGTGCTTCAAGCGGAATATTCCCCACCAGAACTGTGACAAGTATGACTTCTGTCGGGCAAGCCATGCCGAAGCCAACCTTATGGCCCAGGCCGCCCGCCGGGGAATAGCTGTCGCCGGCGGAACCCTGTATGTGACCCTGATGCCCTGTTACAGCTGTGCCAAGCTTTTGTCGGTGGCGGGAATCAAAGATGTTGTTTACGAACACGAATATGAGTCCGGGGATCCTCACCGGGATGCACACTGGAGGGAAGCCATGGAAAGACAGCTGAATTTTCGCCGGCTGAGTCTTTCCCCGGAAGTTGTCAAGAATATATATACTGTTTTTCTGCAGGATATAACATCCATCCGCCGTCTTCCCGGCACCTGATATGAAACGGAAAATTGTGTCGGGATTTGAGTCGGAGATGTCATTAATTTATTTATTCGGGAGGTATCATGTATTTTAACAAGGCGGGGGCTTCTAATACTGATTCAGCGCTGGATATTGCCTTTCAGGAGGCAAAAAAGCGAAAAATCAAAAATATGGTGATAGCCACCACCCGAGGAGCCACTGCGGCGAAGGCTGCGGAAAGGGCTGGAAAGTCGGGAATAAACCTTGTGGTGGTCACCCATAATACTGGTTTTAACAAGTTAGGAGAACAACAGCTGGAAGAAGGCTATCTGAAAATTCTCCGGGAGAAGAAAGTCCGCATAATCACCGGCACACTTCCGGCAAGGTCCCTGGGGCGATCTGTCCGGGAGAAGCTGGGGTTCAATCCCCTGGATATGATCACTGAAGCCTGGAAGGTATTTGGCGAAGGAACCAAGGTCTGCATAGAGATTACTGCTTCAGCCTGCGATGCAGGAGCCATACCCGCCGAGGATGTTATATCTGTGGCAGGATCCTGGGAAGGGGCCGACACAGTCCTTCTCCTGTCGGCCATGCCCTCGAACCGGATGCTGGATATCAAGGTGAGAGAAATTCTGGCAAAACCTGCCGACTGGCGATACTGATGCTGTAGGATGTCCTAGTGCTATGCATCATAGAAGAAAAGATTTGAATCATTAACATTAAAAGGAGTAAAGCTATGCATTGTTTTGATAAGTCGGGGCCTGATAATACCGGGAAAGCCCTGGAGATTGCCTTTGAAACCGCCAGAAATCGGGGCATCGTCAATATGGTTGTTGCCTCTACCTGGGGCAATACAGCCAGGGAGGCTGTTGAGCATCTCCAGGGTGGGGGAGTCAATCTGGTGGTGGTGACCCACAACACGGGTTTCAAATCTCCCGGAGCCCAGGAGTTTGACCCGGAGATTCGAAGGATGGTGGAGGATGCCGGAGGCAAGGTTCTCACAGCCACCATGCCCACAAGAACCCTGGGAAGGGCAATAAAGAATAAGATGGGGTTTTCTCAGGAGGACATAGCCTGCGCTGCCTGGAGGATGTTATGCGAAGGCGTCAAGGTCTGCGTGGAAATAGCCGGGATGGCCTGTGACAGCGGACTTGTTCCGCCGGGGCCTGTGGTTGCAGTGGCAGGGACTGGCAAAGGTGCCGATACGGTTATGATAATCGATGCACTTCCTTCCAACGACACATTTAATATGAAAATCCGGGAAATATTGGCCAAGCCTATTAATTTCTGATATTACCTCCGGGAATATTTTATCCTTCGGGACAACAAATATCAGGACAGGACAGTGATTCCGGCAGGGAAAACTCCCCTGCCGGTGAAGTCATTGGAAAAATTAATACCTGGTTGCATATTTTATGATCAAGTGGAAAAGCCTGATATCCTTTATTCTGACCCTGTGCATCATTATCGGTGGCGTTGCAGGGGCTTCATGGCGCCTTTATCAGAAGGGCCTGGACTCCCTTTCCAGAAGCCACCCCGGAATAAAAATCACCCCTGAATCCTCAACCACCTATTCACCCAACTATAATGTTGTCAAGGAAATGGAAGAATTCCGGGGCGAAGGGTATTCCATCATGCTTCCTCCCGGTTATTCAGTTATTCATGACAAGGATGATCCGGACTTGAATCTTGCCGATGAGCACGAAAAATGGAGAATCCGGATCAAGCCTAAAATGGTTCGCTTTGATGAAACCATTGAGGCCAATCGTTTCATCAACAACCCCTCGGGGGACTATTATATTCTACTGCGGGAAACTTACAGGACATTGAAAGACCCCATCCTGCTGTTTCAGAAGATGTCATATCTTCCCAGGGAAGCAGACAGTATAATGAGCATCAAAACTCCGCACTTTTTCGGATATTATATTTCTGGAAAAAGGGATAATATCAGAGTTGAGAACTATCAGCTCTTTGACGAGATTTACTGGCATAATGTCAGTGTCACCATATTTGACGAGCATTATCCCCACTGGAAGATCCAGAACATCATCTCTACCCTTCAGAATATTGAGGATATTTCCCAGCCCGGCGAAGAACTGGGCAGTGACAACTGACAAGATGTGTCGGGTCTTTATTATTTGGTTTACTGGAATGCCGGATTTTTAGATGGTTATAAACTGAAGATCAGTTTGCTCTGTATTTTTTAAACTCGCCGTCGCGAATCTGCAGGATGACGGTTTCAATATTGTCCCTGCGGCCAAATTTGTCAAACTGGAGATTTCCAGTTGCTCCCTCGATTTTCTGGTTGTGTCCCAGCTGTTCTTTGATGAACCGGCTCAACTCCCGGGAAGACTCTATGCCTTGTTCCACCGCTTTGGAAATAATCAGCATGGAATCATAAGACATGGCAGCCCTGAAGTTGGGATTAACCCGGTAGCGTTCGATGAATTCCCGGACAAATTCCCGTCCTGCCCCTGTGGCAAGCTCCGGCAGAAAATATGAATAGAGAATTACTCCTTCGGTGGTTCTCCCCCCGGCATATATGGACTGGGGAGTCTGAATGGATATAGTGGCCATCTTCACTGATCTGACTCTCTGACTGTCGATCTCCCGAAAAAAGCTGACCTGGTGAAGCTGATACCCGGTGAAGTATATGCCGTCAGGATTATATTTCTTGATGTCCCTGACAACCTTGGAATAGTTGGGGTTCTCCAGGGATATAAAAAATTCACCGGTACTTTTAGGGCTTATGCGGTTGGCGGTGTCGATGAATTCTCTGCCCTGATAATTACTGTAGCCCTGAGCAGGATCATATACCACGGCAATTCTCTTGAGGCCCAGATTTCTCACGGCAAAGTCTGCAATCCCAGCAGACTCGTTGCGCCCGTCACCGGCAGTCCTGAATATGAATTCTCCCAGATCCTCGGTATCAGATACTGAACCGGTGGGGGATATCTGGGTTATGCCTGCGTCGTTGAGTATGGGCGCAGTGTTCTGGAGATATGGAGTTCTGATGGGGCCTATAACCGCCATTATATCATCCCGCCGGGCAATTTCTGTGGCGATGCTGATTGCTTCTTCCTGGGTGGTCTTGTCATCATATATTTCCACCAGGATCGATTTGCCCCGGCCTGATTTATTGTGACGATGCTGAGCCAGATTTATCCCTGCAATCATCTGGGTGCCGGTTTCAAAATCCAGCCCTGATAATGATGCGATTGCAGCTACTTTTATATAAGGCCTTCCCCGGAGAAGCATCCGGGTATTTTCCAGATATATCTGTCCTATGGTGTCGGCGGGATGAGCTGATACTGCCCTGGTCAGGTTGCTGGCAGCCTTGGCCAGTTCCCTGGAATCCCCGGTGGCAACTCCCCGTTTGTAGTGTTCAATTCCCCGGTGGCGGTATTCTCTGATTCTTTCGTCCTGGGCTCTGGCAAAGGGGGATTTGAACTCTCCCTGCTGATCATTGCCGGGGAAAAGCCCAAAATACCAGGCAACTCCGATGCCGGCTCCCAGCACCAGGACCAAGAGAAATATCAGAGTGAGGACTCTCTGGTTTCTGGATCCTGTGGATTTTCGTGGTTTTGTTTCAGCCTGCAATGACTGGGCTTCCTCGTTGAAGTCAGGTTGAAGAGATTCCCGGTCTTTCTTTTTTTTGTCAATTTTTCTCTTCAGGTAAAAATGGGTTTTCCCGGCATGGAGGCTGTTGAGGTCATCCATCACCTCGCCGGCGCTGGAATAACGTTGGGACCTGTCATTGGCAGTTGCCCTGCTGATAATCTCTTCGATTTCCCGGGATGCTTCTCTGTTGAGTTGGGTGACAGGTCTGAAGGTGAAGGCACTGGCAAGGTCCTGGGGATTTGACAGTGTAATCATGCGGTGCATCACTGCCCCCAGGGAGTAGATGTCGGTTCGTTCATCCTGGATTCCCTGGCTGAACTGCTCCGGTGATGAGTATCCCCGGGTTCCTTTTTTATATGAGGGATCCTTGAAGCTGGCAAAATACCGGGACAGATTGAAATCGATTAATTTTACCTGGTTTTCCGGAGTGATCATGATGTTGGAAGGCTTGAGATCGCCAAAAATAATCGGTGTTGACTGGCTGTGCAAAAAAGAAAGGGTGTCGGCGATCTGTCCTGCAATATCAAGGACAGTATGCTCCTCCATGGGCTTGTCGGCTTTATCCAGGTATTCTCTCAGGCTTCGCCCATGAATGCATTCCATTACAACATACTGGCGATCGTCTATCACAAAATAATCGGTGAATTTAGGGATCCCCGGATGTCCCAGGCCCGCCAGCAGAGTGATTTCCTTTTCAAATTGCTTTGTGGAGATAGTGAGTTGATGGGGGTTCTGGATGCTGATTAGAAATTCTTTGAGGACTTTTTCCTGGTTGGTCTGGGAATCGCTCACAACATAAACCCAGGCAGATTCTCCACTGCTGAGTACATTGCGGATGATATAGCGGTTGTTTACAATCTCCCCAAATTTATACATAAGAAGCCGGGCCTTTGTGTCATTTTGAACCTAACTTTTTTTCAGCAGGACAGCATACCTTGCAGGGATCGGCTGTCTGCAGTCGGGGATCTTCCCTCGTAACGTATGTCCGGTTTTCAGGGATAATCCTTTTGGCGTGGGTGCAATCCAGCCGGTGATATTTGCCAGACCTGTTATTTATCACCAGAGATTTTACCGGCACATTCATCAACACTGTTGTGATTAAAAGAAATACGACTAATGCCCCGAATAAATATCGAAGTAAAGAATGATTTTTTGTCTTTTCCCCTTGATTGTTTTGATTCAATCGTATTCACCTGAATATTTTCTATTCTATTGACGCAAGGGTTTTCCCTGTGTTCCGAAGCCAAAAAACCGTGTCACTCCCTGTTGAAAATGATAACGCCGTGTCATGACTTTATAATTCTGGTGTATAAAAATTTTTATTTACTGCAAGGAGTGTTTTGCTGTCGAGGGTAAAAATATAATATCTGTCCTGGTAATTTTATTTATGTTTTCTTGCTGTGGCACATTTTATCAGGGGCTTCTTTAACAGTTACAGATATTATATGTGATCAGGCTCCCATAATGATCTGATGGCAGGATACAATACAGGTGGAAACAATGGAAGAAAACAGCGAGTATTCCATTTTACTGGTTGAGGACAATCCGGATCATCTCTCTTTTGAGAAAAAGTCCATCGAGAAGATCGACGGGATATGTTTTGTTGGTACTGCCAGGAATGCCAGGGAGGCAAAGATCCAGATGATAGAAAGGGAATTCGACCTGATCGTTCTGGATTATGACCTGCCCGACAGTGACGGCTTGAGGTTCCTTCAGCATCTTACCGTGAATATGTCTGATATTCCTGTCGTGATGGTGACGGGGCTTGGCAACGAAAAGATTGCAGTCCAGGCCATGAAGCTGGGGGCATATGATTACCTGGTCAAAGACAAGGATTATCTGAAGACTCTCCCTGATGTCATCAAACGATCCCTTGAGAAACTGCGGTTGTCCCGTTCTCTCAAAAGAATCGAAAAACAGCTGAAAGCCTCGGAACAACGATACACGGATCTTTTCGAAAATGCCAATGCCGGTTTTGTGAGCCTTGATATGACATGTGATCGGTTCAAGCGTCCCAACAAGAAGTTTCTTGAGATCACCGGTTATTCCCGTCTTGAGCTGGAGCAGATGAAATATTATGAGCTGGCCTCCCCGATGGACAGGGATCGGCTAATCAGCTATCATCAGAACCGTTCCCTGGGTCTGGCGGGAACCACTGAATCCCCCGAGGAATTTGAATTCTGGATTACCACCAAGAACCGGGGCACCAAATTTGTCAACTGTACCGTGACCATGTTCCCTCGTATCAATGAGCTTTTTATGACATATATCGATATCACCGACAGGAAAGTTCTGGAGGAGAAACTCAAGGAGGCCCACGACCAGCTGAAACGTCATACCCGAGAGCTGGAAAATGAAGTGGATGAGCTGAAAAAGAAGCTGATCATCGAACCTGCACTGGAATCTCATACCGATACGGAACAGAAGTATGACCTGGATTACGGTTGCTCATATCTTATAGTGGAGGGCCGGCCAAAAAAGAGCTATGAGATTTTCAAAGACCTGGTTTCTCATGGAGTGTTCGGACTGGTCATCACCAGGACTTTTCCCGGGAGAATCCAGAAGATTCATCAGCTGGAAAAGACTCCCCTCATATGGCTTTCAAAAAGTGAACAGGAAGAATCCGCCATATCAGGCTCAAACCTGGGAAGCCTCTATCACACCATTTCGGAGTTCATTCACAAGAGCAGCCGAAGCGTTCTGATTCTGGACGGATTGGAGTATCTCATAACCGTCAACAACTTTGACCGGACAATTCAGTTCTTAAATGATCTTTTTGAAACCATCATGACCAGCCAGGCAATACTGGTGATCCCCATCAATCCCCAGGCCATTGAACCGAAGGAGCTTGCCATTCTGGAAAGATCTACCGAGGAAGTTGCCTGATCTCTATCTATTTCCCCAGCAGGTGGACAATGTTGCGTCCGGTTTCGTGGATCTGGTCCTTGTAAAGTCCTTCGTAGCAGGGCAGGTGAATCCGCATGGAGGCCATTTTCTCTGCCATTTTGCATTCTGTCTTGTATTCCGAAAATGCTTCATGGGCGGCGCAGTTGATCAGGTATCCCGGTGCGGTGTCGATTCCCTTTGAAAGCAGGGCCTTTTTGGATTCCGCCGGGTTGTCCACCATGATGACAAAGCCGGTGAATATGTGCTGATGCCCCTTCACCTGCCGGGGGATGATGACTCCGCGAATCCCCTTGAGGTGTTCCAGAAGCATTTCTCCATTCTTGGTGACATTCTGATTGAACTGATCCAGGGTGTCCAGCATTCGCATCCCCAGCAGTGCCTGAACCGGGTGGGGCACAGGGAGTTTCTGGCTGGGCGCTGGCGTCGGGATTTCTTCCTTGTGCCATTCATGAACCGGATCCCACTTGAACATATTTGCAAATTTTACAAGATAATATGTGAAGGTATTGAATACATGGGAATTGGTAAAATGGTTGATATAAAAACAGGTGCGCATTATGCGCTTCAGCTCCTGAGTGGGGTTGAACATGTCCAGCCGGCTGTCTTGAAGGTGTTTGGCAAGGCTGAGATCGTCGGTGAGGGCAAAGCCCCCTGACAGAGCAGGCATATTCTTGGTATATGAAGTGCTGAAAATTGAGGCATATCCGAAGGTGCCAGTCATCTTGCCGAATATGGATGCCCCGCAGGACTGGGAGCAGTCCTCGATTATCTTGACATTGTGGAGTTCTGCTTCTTTCTTGATTTCGTATGCCGGGGCCGGGTTGCCATACAGATGGGTCATGATGATGGCCTTGGCTTTTCTCCAGTATTCCGGCGGGATTGTATTATGGGTCATGTTATATGTCCCGCCTTCAATATCTGCAAACAGGGGACGCAGTCCCGCAGCTATCACCATAGAAGGCACCGAGGGATGGGTCCAGGCTGGCACAATGACATAGTCGCCTTCTTCAAAGGCCATAAAACGGAGAATCCGATAAAGAGCATACCTGGCCGACGGCATGAATACAGCATGCTGGCGTCTTATGTAACCTGCAAACTTCTGCTCATATTTCTTGATGGTCCCCATGTGGTGAATGTCGCTTTTGCGCATATCCTCACGGGTTTCCCATAAAACCTTATCTGTTATCCGAAGCCTGAAACGGGGAATTGCCGGCATATTTCCCTCCAATTTGAAACGATCTCTGGTAACTTTCCTTTTAGTTATTTCCCCGGATGAATTGGAGTTTCCTTCATTTGTATGATGACAGTTGAACCGGCCCGGCAGTGAAATTTATCTCCGACACGATGGCTGAAGGGTTTCTTTTAATAGTATAATAAAATAATCCGAACAGTTTGTCAGTATATACTCCCTGGGCTTGTTGGATCATTCACCATATTTTTTTGCCGGCTCAATCCTGGGAAAATATTCCCTGGCCTCCCGAAATAATTTTCCATATTCTCCATCATACCGCCGGGAAAAGTGAAAGGGATGCAAAGTCCCCACCTGGGCCATGGCAGATAGCCGTCCCGCCTGGGATGCAGTCAGGTGGTAGTTCTGACGGGCCTGGCGTATCTCGCTTTTCAAGTATGCACACTCACAGAAGAAGTGATCCACCCCGGCAAGAAAGCTCTCCAGCCGTCTGGCAGTTATCTTGTTAAAGATGGTGTCAACTACATACCCGATGCCGGTGCCGGGAGTTTTTTTCAGGATTTTTTTTGCCATCTCACAGGCATCAAACTCACGGCCCTGGGCTTCGATGATTGTATCAGGGGGGATGGGTTCCCGGGCAAGATTCTTGAGCATTCCAAGCCAGGGGCCTGGTGACAGCCCCAGTTCTTGAATCTTTGAAAGATCCGCATTGAGGGAAGGCTCTCCGTCAATACGATAGGCCAGCACCGGCATGCGGTGCTCCAGAAAAACAGTCCTTACCTGGTAGCCTTCACCGGTGGCCAGGACAGAATCATCCCTGCGGGGATTCTCCCGGGGTTCTTCGTTTTGACAGTAGCCGTCCTTTCCCAGAAGCCTTACAGAAATGGTGTGACTGGGATGAACCTCTGTGACCAGAAAATTTAAGTGAACATTTTCCCGGAGATTCCAAGCATATCCGGCCAGTTTTCCCCGGACATTGCCGATAAACCCCGGCGGGCCGAATATTTCTATGGTTTTGTCCATATCTATGGAAAGACGCAGAATATGATCAAACCCGGCGAAATGATCAATATGGGTATGGCTTATGAAAATCTGGTGGATTCTCTGAATATCCCTTACCTTGAGGCGGAAACAGTATCCCAGATCAAACAGGATGGCCTTTCCGCTCTGGGGGATGGGGATCATCATCACAGGATCCTGGAATTCCTGATTTACAAGTATGGGCACTAATTTCATCCCCGGATATTCTTCCATCACAGTGTTTTCCCTTGTGTTTCTTTTGAAGGTTTCATGCCTGTCGGGGTAAAATATATTTTCATTATGACTGATATAGATGAAAAATGGATAAAAGTGATGGCGCCGGTGGTGAAAGACGGCATCATCAATGACATACAGCTGATAACCGGCGGAGGATCCCGGCGGGCTTTCTATCGGGTTCAGTGCAGTAACGGCAGTTACATCCTCCAGGTGACGGAAAATATTCATGAACTTTCTGATTATATGGAGATTGGAGATTTTTTTTATCATCATGGGGTAAATGTTCCAAGGCTTCTGTCGGGGACTGCCCCCGGGGGAGTGGCTCTTTTTGAGGATGCCGGGGATGTGTCCTTGAGGTCTGTGGTTATGCCCTTGCTTGACCGCGGTGAGCATGATGCCGTAAAACATATCTACAGACAGGCGATTGATCAGCTTCTGATGATTCAGGCCATACCCTTTGCAAAGGCCCCCGCCACCATCAGGGAACGAGCCTTTGATTCATTGCATTACAAATGGGAAAGTGATTATTTTCTGGAGAACTGCGCCGGGAACTACTTCAAGGAGAGCGCCATATGCGACCCTATTCTGGGTCAGGAACTGGATGAGATGGTTCAGAAACTGTTAAATGAGCCTCTTTTTGTAGTTCACCGGGATTTTCAGTCGGAAAATATTCACCTGAAGGAAGACCGGATAATTCTGTTGGACTATCAATCTGCCAGGATAGGATCCATGTTTTACGACCTTGCTTCCTTGTTGAGGGATCCTTATGTGTTTCTTCCCTGGAAAATTCATGATGAGCTGTTTGACTACTACCTTGAAGTTCATCAGCAATTTACTGGACGAGAGGATCTTTCGCCACAGCAGGCAAAGCAGATTTATAATCTTGTTTCTGTTCAACGGCTGATGCAGGCCCTGGGAGCCTATGGAAAGTTAGGCCTTGTTGACAGAAAGGCCCGTTTCCTTCAGTTTATTCCACCGGCCCTGGAGATTTTATACAGAATTCTTCATGAGCTGGCCGGTCTTCGTCGTCTGAGAAGACTGGTGGAAAAAATGAGGGACACCCTGGAGGTGCCCCATAAGAGCTGATGTTTTAAAGTCAGTAATTTAAATATCCCGGCTCAGCCAATGATCAGCCCGTCACAAGATTTAAGATTTTCCCGGGAACATAAACCACTTTTATAATATTTCGGCCTTCAATATAGGGCTTGACCTTTTCCGATGACTCGGCCAGTTCTCGAATATCTTCCCTGCTTATTCCCGGAGCCACATTCAGGCGATCCCTGAGTTTTCCGTCCACCTGAACCACCACCAGAACTGAATCCTGTTTTATGAACTCAGGGTTGAACTCAGGCCAGCGGGAGTTGAATATGGATTCCTCCCTGCCCAGGTGGCTCCATAGTTCCTCGGCAATATGGGGGCATACCGGAGCCATGAGTTTGACATATTCTGCAATGGATTCGACATGAATTCTGCCGGGATGTTTTTTGCGATAGTCCAGCAGGTTGTTGAGGCATTCCATCAGGGTTGACACGATGGTGTTCATGTGAAGTCTTTCCATATCTTCGTTGATTCTGTCAATGGCCTGGTGGATGTAGCCTTTAACTTCCCTGGAAACTTCCTGACCTTCGGAAAAACACTCTTTAGTAATAAAATTCCAGGTGCGCCTGAGCCAGCGGTAAACTCCTTCAATTCCGGAGTCATCCCATTCAGAATCCTGCTCCGGCGGGCCGATGAAAAGCTCATAAGCCCGCAGGGAATCAGTGCCGTAATGTTGGACCAGGGGATCCGGGTTTACCACATTCCCCTTGGACTTGGACATTTTTTCCAGCTTGCCGGAAATACTGCTGTTTCGACATATCATTCCCTGGTTGAAAAGACGGGTAAAGGGTTCTTTGAAATCGATACATCCGGCATCATACAGGACTTTGGTAAAGAACCTGGCATACAGAAGATGCAGGATGGCATGTTCCACTCCACCCACGTATAAATCCACAGGGAGCCAGATTTTCACTTTTTCCTCGTCAAAAGGTCCTTCCTGATAACTGGGAGAGGCATACCGCAGAAAATACCAGGATGAGCAGACCCACTGGGAAATGGTGTCGGTGTCCCGTCGGGCTTCTCCTCCGCAACGGGGGCAGGTGGTGTTGACGAATTCCTCTATGGCTGCCAGGGGTGATGCTCCGGTCCCCGAGGGTTTGTAATTATCCACATGGGGCAATTCCACAGGGAGATCCGACACTGGTACTGGTATAGTGCCACATTTTTTGCAGTATATCATGGGAATGGGAGCACCCCAGTAACGTTGGCGGGAAATCAGCCAGTCCCGGAGTTTGAAATTCACCTGCCGTCGGGCCATGTTCTTTTCTCCCAGCCAGCTTACTACGGCCTCAAATCCTTCCCTGGAGCCGAGGCCGTTGAACTGCCCCGAGTTTATCATTGTCCCGGGTCCGGTGTATGCTTCTTCCAAGTTCCGGTTTTCATCGGGGGGCAGGATAACCTGGGTGATTCTCAGATCAAACTTCCGGGCAAATTCCCAGTCCCGGCTGTCGTGGGCAGGCACCGCCATGATGGCGCCAGTTCCATAGGACATCAATACATAGTCGGAAATCCATATGGGAGTTTCCTTGCCGTTGACGGGATTGATGGCGTAAGCTCCTGTGAATACACCGGTTTTTTCCTTTTCCTCGGCCATTCTTTCAACTTCTGTGATGGAAAGGGCAAACCGGCGGTATTCGTCAATTTCCTTCCGATATTTATCTGTGGTGATTTTTTCCACCAGGGGATGTTCCGGTGCCAGCACCATATATGTAGCGCCAAAAAGTGTGTCGGGACGGGTGGTGAATACTGTTATCTCATCTTCATGATTTTGAACCTTGAACACCACTTCTGCGCCGTAGCTTTTACCGATCCAGTTGGCCTGCATGGTTATAACCTTTTTAGGCCAGTCCAGGCTTTTCAAGTCTTCCAGGAGTCTTTCGGCATAATCGGTGATGCGGAAAAACCACTGGCTGAGATATTTCTTGGTGACACCGGCGCCACACCTCTCACATGTGCCTTCCACAACTTCCTCGTCGGCAAGCCCTGTGCCACAGGAAGGGCACCAGTTCACCGGAGCCTTGTCCTTGTAGGCAAGCCCCATCTCGTGCATCTTCAGGAACATCCACTGGGTCCAACGGTAATAATCCGGGTTAGAGGAGTTTATCTCCCGATACCAGTCATACATGCAACCCATCTCCTTGAGTTGACGTCGCATATTGGCAGTATTTCGCCGGACCGATTCCACAGGGTGAAGATTGTTCTTAATGGCGGCATTCTCTGCGGGAAGCCCGAAGGCATCCCATCCCATGGGGTGAAGCACCTCGTATCCCCGCATTTTCATATACCTGCTGTAAACATCCGAGAGGACATATCCCCGCCAGTGTCCCACATGAAGCCCTTCACCGCTGGGGTAGGGGAACATGTCCAGGCAATAATAACGCCTCAGGGGAGTATCGTCGTCGGCCTGGTGAGCCTTGGACTCATCCCATTTTGACCGCCATTTTTCTTCAATTTCTATATGATTGTAACGGCTTTTTTCTTTCAATTCACTTGTGCTTTGAATGTTCATATTTGCTGTCTGATTCATTTTGGTTACCTCCATGTGTGGCAGTTTTTTCTGTATCGGCGGTTAAAATCCTTCGATGACGGGACTTTGACAAAAATAAAGACCGGGGATGTCCCCCGGCCAGGTTGAGTGATGTTGACTAATTATCTGATGTCGGTACTTTTCATGTTTCCCTGCCGGGCTCTGTCTTTCTCTTCTTCAAACTTTCCTTCAAGACGTTCAAGCTGAATGCCGTCTTTGTGGTTCTTGAAAATATTCTCACCCATGGGTCTGGTGAAGTCCATTTCTTTTTTCAACTCCACATTTCGATCCTGAAAATCTTCAAGTTTCTTCTGGAGCTTTTCCTTTTCTTTCTCGTCAATATCATCCCGGGATATTTTTTCCCGAAGAGTCTTGATTGTATTGTGATTTTTCAGGAATTCCTGGGTAACCTTCTGGGGGACATTGTCCAGGGCTTCTTTCAGACGTCCTCCCCAGCCGGTTTCATAGTTGAATCCCCCAACATCAGAATTGTATGAGTTGGCCATGAACAATACGTCAATACCATTGGTGGGGCCCCATATGGTCAGCCCCTGGGACCCTTCCATGCCGATTCCCTCGGATTGTTCGTTTATGATGCAGTCTGACAGGGCTTTTTTGACCTGCCCGGCAGCTTCCTTCACCGGTTCAGGTATCTGATCCGATTCCCGGACATGATCCATTATGTCCCCGAGATCCCTGATCTGATCATAAAATCCAAAAACCTGTCTGGGCACCATGGCCCCCGAGGCATAGTCCTTGGCCTTTTCTATGCTGGAAAACAACTGCTGATCCGTGACCTTGTGCTCTTTGCAAGCGTTATTGAAATTTTTCCATGTATCCACCAGTGCTCCAATTTTTTTGTTGTCAATTGCCGTCAGGGTGGGATATGCTCTTTTCCAGGTGTAAAAATCAGGGAAGTTCTCTTTTGTTTCAATATTGTCTGCCCTGTATTTTTCAACGGTGTCACTGGCGAACTGAACCGGGTCGAAGGACTTGCCTTCTTTGAGCTGTCCCTGAATATTTCCCAGAAGATTATCCCAGTCCCGGAATACCCCGGTGGTAGCGTAATTCTCCGATGCCAGGGTGACCTTCGCTGTGTCCCGCAACTCCGATAAAGCTTCAAGGTTGCCCATATAGCAGGAGTTAAAGGTGAGAAGGTCAATTTGCTTGTCTTCTCCGGTGATATAAGATGCCTGGGCTGTTCCCTGTTCAATTCCCATGGCCATATCATCGGGACTCATCCCCGAGGCTCCCATCCATGCTCCGCCGTGGGCCATTACAACAACTTTATAATAATTGGCCGGATATTTCTGCATGCCCCAGGAGATAAAATCCTTCAATACCGCAGGATCCTTCATCTTGGCATCTTTGGGCAACTCCTCCAGCAATTTGGAGGCGAAGTTCTTCTTGCCGATCTTGGCTTCGTCAAGATGCCTTGACTTTTCGTTGAATTCTGTCCGGACTTTCTTGGAAAAATCGCTGTCGGGTTCGTCGATATACTTGTTCATCCCACAAGCCCTGGCCTCGTCAAAGTATTTATTGGCCAGTTCCTTGTTGCCTGTGCTCCAATGATGATTGCCGATTACATACTTTAAAACAGGATTGTCCGGCATTTCCGGCTCCAGTTTTTCCCACTCTTCAATCGGTGTTTCCAGCTCAGAATGATTATGCTGGCGGACCTCGTAACGACGTATCCCCTCCCAGTCGCCGTCTATGGGAACATAAACAGAACCGTCATCCTTGGGCTTGGAAGGGTATCGCCCCAGCTGGGCCACTACGTGAGTGTTCTCGTCGGAGCCTGCTTTTTCAATGCTGATAAGGGCGTTGGCGGTATGAGTAGTGATGTCTTCATACTGTCCGTTCATATAGAAAAGGACAGTCAATTCTTTTCGGGGATTTGCAGGCATATCGTTGCTGGAAATGCCAACATCAACCTTGTCTTTTGGCTCGGATTCTTTTTGCTTATTTGCTGGAACGGTCCCTCGGAAGTTATTTTCGAAACTTCCGGAAACAAGGTTGCTGTTTACATTATGGAGCATCTGAAACCTCGCATTATTAATGTCCATCTGATTATATCATAATTTGCCCTCAGATTTGTTAACTACATGTTAACGAATCTGCAAATATGTGGAATCTGATATTTTATGGTTTTAATAATTTATGCATTATGCCTGTATGGAATTTATGGTGCAAAATGGCTCTGCCTAACTGTTTTTGGGATCTGTTAACATATGTTTAACATATCTGGTCAGGTCGATATGATATAATGTTGAGGGGTTGCAATGCCCTGAGAAGTTGGTATATTAGATTATAATATTATGTCAGAATTTATCAAATCAATAAACATAAGACCTGCTCCCGGCCCGGAGATCCCCGGCAGAGTCAGGCCAAAATCCGGCAAAACAGCCTCTGTTATTGAGGATACCGTTGAAATCGGCGATACCCCAAAGCTGGGATTGACGGATAAAAGTGCCATGGGGCTTGCCATGCTTGGGGACAGGCTTTATCAGACTCCTGGAATCAAGGAATATTATAATAAAAAGAACCAGCTAATCCAGAAAACAACAGACCTGGTGATGAAACCCATAAAAGCAGTTATGGAATGGATTGCCGGGGACAAGGACAAAGAAAAATTAGATGAAGTCCGCCAGGCAGGCAGGGAGAATCTGGAAAAATTCCCGAAGCATATGAAGAATTTTCCATCCCGAACCGACACGAACAAATCTGACAACGACAATAATTCAAAAGCCACTGGAGAAGACAAAAGCTTCTGGGAGAGGAACCCATTACTCCATTCCCTTTATATTGGAGCCATGGCGGTGCAACGTATCCCCAGCTTTGCATATAAGCTGGCCTTGAAAATACCCAGAGCTATTTTCAAGGTGGTTTTTCCTGCTCTTTATGCCAGCGACGGCTCTGACACAAATTTTGTCGGAAAAGGTGTTTATGATAAAATCGTGGGATGGGCCAACAAGAACACCATCTTCCGCAGGGGTTATGAAACCTGCATGAAAATGATGCAGGTGCCGGGAGTAGCCCTGGCGGTGGGGATTATGACTCCCCTTTACGGGGCATCCCGGATTGTGGATGGTTTGAATATTTATAAAGAAGGTGTCAAGGAAAAAGATGCAACAAAGCGTCTGGGGGGGAAGGTGGAAATGATTTCCGGCGGTCTTATGGCCATCAAGCCCCTGGCAATATTTGCCATTCTTACCCAGGGAATTCATGCTTATCTCAACCACAAGATAAACAATGGTACCCTGGATCCGGAGAAAGCTGACAAGATCATGACCAGGGCACTCTCCCTGGTGGCTGCTCCCATAGGTCTTGCAGCTTATGCCTTGTTAAAACCCGGTCAGGAGAATAAGCCCGCCGATCCAAAAAAGAGCTCGCAATTACAGGCTACAGCCCCAAAAAACCTCGTTGAGCAACAGGGATATATCGCCCGGGGAGCACTGAACACTGTCTGATTCAACGGGGCTGACTGTTTTCCATTTCGTGATGATTTTCTTCTGTTTCTATTTCAGATACTTGTTCTTCTGTGATTATCCTGAAAATCTCCCCGGATAATCGTGCAAATTCAGCTTCCGCCTTTTCATGATCCGATACCCCGTCAGACATGAGGATTAGAATATATGGTTTTCTCTTTGGCGGATAAATAACCCCCGCATCATGGATGATTCCCGTCAGACTTCCTGTCTTATGGGCAATTTCCACATTTGGAAGATTTTTCGGGATGATGTGGTTTCGTTCCTGTCTTTTAAGCCGGTTGAGCATGGAAGCTCTTCCCTGGGGGTTAATGGGGCATCCTTCGTAAAGCATCTGATAAAAACGGAAAATATCTCCGGGAGTGGTCAGGTTGTCGTATCCCTGTTCGATGGCGTCAAAGTCGAATATTTTTCGCTTCAGGGTAGTTTTATCCATGCCCATGCTCCGACAGGTTTCTTCCACAGTGTCCATGCCGGCAAGTTCGATGAGCATATCGGTGGCAGTGTTGTCGGATTCGGTAATCATCAGCTCCAGCAGTTTGTCAACGCTCCACCGGGTTCCCGTTGGTTCATTCTTGAGGATGCCGGCTCCCCCTGTTTTATGGGATTCATTTAGTATTATCTCCTGGCTGGCGTGAACCTTGCCTTGTTCCATCATCTCATATATGGTTAGCATGATGGGAAGTTTTACAAGGCTGGCGGATTCAAACACCTTGTGGGGATTTATCCTGACGGAAAAACCTGTTTCAAAATCATGAAAAATTATCCCTGTATTGCCGGGAAAATTGTCTGAAAATTCTCTGATCATATCTTCCATTTGTCTGTCATCATACTCAGCAGCTGGTTCTGCCATTGTTTCTTCCGGTGTAAGCCTTGCCTGAAGGCCCTGGTTGACTTTGCCGGTGATTCCCGGAAGAACCGGGGAGGATTCGGGGGCTTGTCTTATGTCCTTGAGATTGTGTCCAAAAATATAAAAACCTCCCAGGATTATGATTGATACAAAGGCCAGGGCAAAATAAACATAGACCCCCGTCATAGATGTTCTTTTATTGTCTGTATCAGGTTTGCTCAACGGAATCTCCTCCACATCCCCGACACCCCCTGAAGGATAATGATTTGCCAATCTTTCTGCTGTTATTGCTTTTGGCCTTATCGGTATTATCAGAATCCATCCCCTGGGACTGGCAACGTTTTTCGATCTGCTTTATGGCATGTCGCAGGTGAACCTTCTGCTGTCTGTCGGCCTGATTCAGCATTTTTTTCAGGGGATTAATCGATTCCTGACAGCCTGTCTTTCCCAGAATCCTGATGGCTTGAGTTGCTACATTCCAGTTTGGGTCTTCAGTCATCTTTATGAGTATCTGCCGGGAATGCTCATCCCGGAATTCTCCAATGCCTGCAACAGCTGCGGAGCGAACCTGCCAGTGCTCATCTTCGAGAAGTTTCGCCAGGGTTTCCTTTGCCTTGGATTCCCCGGTATAACCCAGGGCAAAGGCTGCGCCCTGTCGGACTTTCCAGTTCTCATCACCGGCGGCAGTCACCAGAGATGGAAAACAGCAGGGATCTTTTAAATCCCCCAGGGTTTCCACCGCTATTCTCCGCACCAGCCAATGGGAATCTCCCAGCATTCGGGAAATTTCCAACACAGCTTGGGGATCTTTTTGTTTTCCCAGGGATCGAACTCCGACAGCTCTCTGGTCTGGATTGTTGCTGTTGAGCATTTCCCTTATGGATTCGGGAATGTTCATAGATATTTCCACCTTGAAGGATGAAATCAGTAGTCAATCTTCATTGCTTCCCTGACCTGCTGTAAGGTCTGACTTACTGCATTGCGGGCTTTTTTTGCGCCGGTTTCCAGAAGTCGGCGAACTGCTTCCGGGTTTTCCTCCAACTCTCGGCGCTTGTCCCATATGGGCTGGAGTCGAAGCTTGATCATTTCCATCAGGTCTTTTTTATCCACAGCACATCCCAGAGCACCGCTCTTGCAGTCTGTTTCGATTTTTTTGCAGTTTTCCGGTGTATTGAAAAGCTTCTGAAAGAAAAAGATATTGCAGATATCCGGATGCCCCGGATCTCCCTTGTAGATTTTCTCCGGGTCTGTTATGGTTTTTTTAAGTTTTTTCCAAATGGTATCGGGATCATCAGAAAGATAAATGGCATTATTGTAGCTCTTGGACATTTTGCGCCCGTCGATTCCCGGCACCAGTGGGTTTTCTGTCAATTTTGGCTGTGGCTCCGGGAAAACATCTCCATAAAGCCGGTTGAATCGCCGGACTATCTCCCGGGAAAGTTCGATATGAGGGACCTGATCCTTTCCCACGGGCACCAGCTCACCCTTGACACACACTATGTCCGCCGTCTGGAGAACCGGGTATCCCAGGAAGCCGTAAGTGGCCACATCTGGCCCCAGGGCTTGAATCTGATCTTTGTATGTGGGGCATCGTTCCGTCCAGGAAACCGGGGTAATCATGGACAGTAGCAGATGTAGTTGAGCTATCTCGGGGACATGGGACTGGACATAAAAAGTGCACTTGTCAGGATTCACTCCGCCGGAAATATAATCAATCATTATCTGGTAAATGTCGTTTTTGATACTATCCGGATCCATATATCTGGTTGAAAGGGCATGCCAGTCAGCTACCATGAAGAAGCAGTCATAATCATCCTGAAGCTTTGCCCAGTTTTCTATGGCCCCGAACAGATGCCCCAGATGCAATTTGCCTGTGGGCCTCATACCACTCAATATCCTCTTGGTCATCACTATCTCCTTGTCAGATGAATTAAATAAGAATTTTATTTTAAACTGAAATATCCTGCCTTTTCAGGGTAAACATCTGCCGGGAAAACCGATAACATAACTTTTTCCCGCTCAAGTTTATTTCTGTTGTGGGGTTCATCCCCGGACAACAAAAGAATAACCCCGGAATCCGAGACTGTTAAAAGGGAGTTGTAAAGAGCTGATAGAGAAAGAAGAAGGGTATGGTAATAATCAGGCTGACACCTCTGGTCATAAGGAGAAACAGCAGGATGAAGGGGATGAACCGGGCATAGCGGACTTCCATATCCATCAGCTTGTAGGCCAATTCTGAGGGGAGTATGCCGTATAATATTTTAGATCCGTCCAGGGGCGGAATGGGGATCATGTTGAAAAGACCAAGGCCCAAGTTAACCATTATGAATATTTGTATGAAATTTGCCAAAATGTTCCCGCCACCGGGATTTAACATGCCCAGCTTGAAGGGAAGCCCTGCGATGGCGGCCATGGTGAAGTTTGACAGTGGCCCGGCAAAGGCGACCCAGGCCATATCCTGCCGGGGATTCCGGAAGTTATACTGGTTTACCCTGACTGGTTTTGCCCAGCCGAATACCACTGGAGAAAACAACAGGGTGAATATCAAGACCCCTGCTCCGAAGGGATCAATATGCTTGCGGGGATCAATCGAAAAACGTCCCTCGTATTTTGCAGTGGGATCCCCGAAGAGGTATGCCACATAGCCGTGCATGATTTCATGGACCACAAAGGCCACAAGAATTGCAGGCACCACGTATATGATTTTTTGTAATATTGTCATTCCCATAATATTACCAGCCTCAATTATTCTCTTGTTTTACCTGTGTTTAAACATAAGAAAAAAATTCCCTGCCCATTGAATTAGCCATGGTGTCAACCGATTGCTTATATTTTGTTGATTTTCTTTTGCCGGCGGGCAAGACCGTTGCAACAAGGGAAATGCGCCGGCTCTGCCAAATAACCAGCCATGAGGTTTTTTCTATGGCATCGGTTGAGGTGATAATAACTCATCAGGGAGCTGATTTTGACGGGCTGGCATCTATGGTGGCCGCTGGCAAGCTGTATCCCCACGCCAGGCTTTATTTCACCGGTGCTCCTGAACAGTCGGTTCGGGATTTTATGAACCTCTACAAGGATTTTTTTCAGGTGGAGATCCCCCGGAGCCCCAAAAACCTCAACATCCGCAGGGTAATTCTGGTGGACTGCCGAAATCCCAACCGTCTTGGAGATTTTCGCCACATCGTCAACGATCCTCAGGTGGAGGTTATTGTTTATGATCACCATCCTGCCTCCCAACAGGATATAAAAGGAGATGAGAACCATATCCAGGATGTGGGTGCCAGCACCACCATATTAATGAAGGAGATCATAAAGCGCAAAATCCACCTGTCGCCCCTGGAGGCAACCCTTATGGCTTTGGGGATATATGAAGAAACCGGATCCCTTCTTTTCAACACCACCACTCCCGACGATGCCCAGGTTGTAGCAGATCTCCTGACCCGGGGAGTCAATCTGAACCAGGTTTCCGATTATATTTTCCAGCTGTTGAATCAGGATCAGCGACAGTTGTTGAATCAACTTCTCACCTCGGCCCGGGTTTATAATCTCAAGGGGTTCAAAGTCCTTGTAGCCAGGGGGTCTGCTAACAATTACATTGACGGACTGGCCCTGGTAACCCATCGGCTACAGGATCTGGAACGGATGGACGCAGTATTTGCCATTGTTCTCATGGGTGAAAAAATTTACATGGTAGCCCGATCAATCCGGCCTGATATTGATGTGGGCCGTATTACCAGAGTATTCAATGGAGGCGGCCACCCCACGGCAGCTTCTGCGGTTATATCAAAATCCAATCTGCAGAAGGTGGAAAAACGGCTGAAAAAGATCCTCCACAGGATGATCAGGCCCCGGGTACGAGGACATGATATAATGACCAGTCCGGTTCACACCTTGGAAATCCAACCTGGTATGACCCTGCAGGATGCCTTTGATCATATGTATAAGGTGGGACATTTTAACCTTCCCATCGTACGGGATGATCATCTGGTGGGGCTGGTGGATCGGCGGGATGTGGACAAAGCAAAAAACCACAATTATCTGAATGCTCCCCTGGAAGTATATATGTCCAGCCCGGTTATCACCGGCACTCCTGATATGTCCATCCACCAGCTTCAGAATCTTATGATGGAAAAAAGCGTAGGATGTCTGCCTCTTCTGGAAGATAACAAGGTTGTGGGGATTGTCACCCGTTCTGATGTGCTGGAAGCCATTTACCAGCGGGATCTGTCGGCCATCCACCGCAAGAAGCGCCCCCTGGATCAGATTAAACGTCTGCCCCGGTTTTTGCGGGACCTTCTCAAGACCTGCGGTCGGGTTGGAGATCGGCTGGGGATGGCGGTTTATGTGGTGGGAGGATTTGTGCGGGATCTTCTGATGGAGGTGGAAAACCTGGATGTGGACCTGGTGGTGGAAGGGGACGGCATGCTTTACGGAGAGAGCCTTGGCCGTGCTCTGAAGGGGAATGTACGGGTTCATGAAAAGTTCGGCACTGCAACAGTTTCTTTGCCTGGCGGAATGCATGTTGATGTGGCCACTTCCCGGACGGAATATTATACCCGGCCCGCAGCCCTCCCCGAGGTGATGGAATCCTCGATAAAACAGGATTTGTTCCGGCGGGATTTCACTATTAACGCCATGGCGGTACGCCTGAACCGGAAATTTTTCGGAGAACTTCTGGATTTTTTCGGTTGCCGGCGGGATTT
This sequence comes from uncultured bacterium, assembly GCA_964396845.1. Classification (GTDB taxonomy): domain Bacteria; phylum Vulcanimicrobiota; class JAJTBE01; order JAJTBE01; family CAYNGH01; genus CAYNGH01. Next base: position 23,844 of record CAYNGH010000016.1, read on the forward strand.
AAAAAACGGTGTGGTTCGGATTATTCACCCTATGAGCTTTGTGGATGATCCCACCAGGATTTTCAGGGCAGTAAAATTTGAGCAACGTTATCATTTTCATATGGATCAGTCAACGGAAAATTTGCTGAAGAACGCGCTGTCTTCAAATATTTTTCAGCTGGTCAGTCCCCAGCGCCTTCGGAACGAGCTTCTGGAGATCCTGGAAGAGCCCAGGCCCCTTCCCGCCATAAGACGAATGGAACAGCTGAAGATATTAAGGCTTATCCACCGGGATATTCACCTGGATTCCCGGATGGTGGATGTTATTGAAGCGGTGAGCGCCACTCTGCTCCAGTTTAATCATCTGGTAAAATCTGAAGAAGTTAAAAAGTGGATTCTTTATTTTAACGCACTGGTCATGCGCCTTCCCCGGGATGAGGTGGAAAAGATTGCCGAAAGATTCAAGGTGGGGGGCCAGCTGGCAGCCAGAGCAGGGTTTGACCGGGACCGGCTTCACAAGATTATCCATACCCTGTGTTCCCGCAGAATCCGGCCCAGCGAGATATGCCGAACCCTGGAAGGGTTGTCCATGGAAACACTGCTGTTCCTGATGGCCCGGAGTCGCACCAGGGTAGTCAAAACCCGTGTACTGAAATACATCAACACCCTTCGTCATATCAGGCCGATAATCACCGGCAACGAACTGAAGCGGTGGGGGGTTGAGCCAGGCCCCCATTACAAGGAGATATTAAGTATCCTGTTTGATCAGCAGTTGGACGAAAAAGTCACATCGGTGGAAGGTGCCAGGGATTATTTTCTGGATCACCTGATTCATCTCTCCTGTCGAGGGAATTCCCAAGGCTGCCATCCCGGGGAATGCAAATAATAAAGGATGTGCCCAGCCCCGGCCCTTCACTCTCAGCCCGAATTGTTCCACCGTGCACCTGCAGGATCTTCCGGGCAATGGCAAGACCGAAACCGGTTCCATGATCCCGGTCCCTGGTATAGCCGGGGATAAAAATCTTTTCCAGGTTTTTTCTTTCCACGCCGATGCCGTTGTCTTTGAGGATAATTTCCAGTTGGATTCCTTTGCGATTATAGCTTACTTCAATCAGGTGATGATCTTTTTGGGGATCATGGAATTTAATGGAGTTTTCTATCAGGTTGGAGAAAAGCTGTTGCATGCAGAACATGTCTGCAATTACCGGCGGAAAACCCTCTTGAATATCAATACGGCTGTTGGGATGGAGTTTGCTGGTCAGGAATACCTGTCGGATAATCTGATCCAGATGCAGTGGCGCGGTTTCAAGAGGGCCGCTGCCATACTGGGACAGGGATGAAAGCCTGTCCACCAGCTTTATCAGATAGTCTGCCTGGTTCAGAAGACGGCTTCGGTATTTCTGGAAAAGTTCCAAGTCCCCTTCCACCACATGGAGATAACCCTTCAAATTTCTCAGAGGATTTTTCAGCTCGTGGCTCAGGGTGTATATGAATTCATCCACGATGTTCTTCTGGGTTTCCAACAGGGACTGACATCCTTTGTCCTGGCTCAGATCCCGGACGACACAGTAGAGGATAGGGCCGTTATATTCACCGGGCTGACCGGACATGACCATTTCACAGGGGACAAGCCGGCCACTGTTGTGGATAAAATCCAGCTCCAGGTAAAGGGGTTCTCCCTGGACAACCTGATCTTTACTGGAGAGGAAGTTCTTGGTAAAATACCTGTATGATTCTTCGGTTATGAAGCGGTTCAGCTTGCTTCCGGCCAGTTCTCGGGGTTTTTTGCCCAGTATGAGAGCGCTGGAATTGCTGGCATGTATGATACTGCCGTCGGATAAAATTTTCAGAAGCAGATAAGAAGAAGAACTCAGGCAAGTTTCGGAAGAATCCCCAGTCCCTGATGTTATAATTTTCGTTTCTGAATCTGTATTGTAAGGCTTGGTGATGTTTTGTCTGTCTTGTTTCATATTCACCTGATTGTCTGTATTATTGCAAGGCCTGCCTATATTATTCCCGAAATATCAAAAAAAAACTACCTTTTTATGTAAATAATATGTAAATACGATTAAGATATATTAACAAAAAAGTGTTTTGAGGGAATTAATGTTTCAAAAATGTTAAATGGCAATTTTATGTGTCGGCAAGGATAACTGCCGCCGGCAGAGAAAATGTGACCACTGAAACTTGAAAATGAAAGGTGATGCAAATTGATAGATCATGAATTAATTAAAAAACTGAAAGTTAAAAATGACAAAAAAATCGTTCTGCTGGTTTTTGACGGACTCGGCGGTCTTCCTCACAGGGAAACCGGACTGACAGAGCTGGAGGCAGCCCACAGCCCCAATCTTGATGCCCTGGCCCAGAAAGCTGCATGTGGCCTGACAATACCCATTGCACCGGGGATTACTCCTGGATCCGGGCCGGCTCATCTCTCGCTTTTTGGATACGATCCCATAAAAATGGAAGTTGGTCGGGGGATCTTATCGGCCCTGGGGATTGATTTCCCCGTGGACAGAAACGATGTGGCCGCAAGAATTAACTTTTGCACAGTGGATGAAAAGGGCATTGTGACAGATCGCCGGGCCGGCAGAATACCCACCGAGAAGAATATTGAGCTTTCGGCAATGATAGAAAAAAATGTCAAAATTCCGGGAGTTGAAATTTTCTTCAGGCCTGAGAAAGAACACCGGGCGGCATTGATTATCCGGGGGGAAGGGCTTTCTGATCGCCTTGACGATACTGACCCTCAGCACACAGGAGAAAAACCTCTGGAGTGCCGGCCCACCGACGGCAGTCCCCAGGCAGAAAAAACCGCAGTCATGGTAAATGACATAATCAGGCAGATAGGGGAGATTCTCAAAGATCATCACCCCGCAAACATGGTTTTGACCAGAGGGTTTGCCAAACACCCCAAGATGGAAACCATGGAGGACATATACGGCCTCAAATGTGCCGCCATAGCCAATTATCCCATGTATCGGGGTCTTGCCAAGCTGGTGGGCATGGATGTTCTGCCCAACCCCGGCAGTTACGAGGGAGAATTTGCCCAGCTGGAGGAAAATTTTGACAAATATGACTTCTTCTTTGTTCACATCAAAGGGACAGATTCTGCCGGGGAAGACGGCAGTTATGAGAGAAAGATGAAAACCATTGAAGAAGTTGACCTTCTTCTCCCCCGGCTGTTAAAATTAAAACCTGATGTCATCACTGTAACTGGGGATCATTCGACTCCTTCCCAGATGATGGCACATTCGTGGCATCCCGTGCCTACCTTGATATATTCAGCTCTGGGCAGGCCTGATCGGACAGAAACCTTTGGCGAAAGGGAATGCGCCCTGGGACTTCTGGGGACTTTCAATGCCACATACCTGATGCCCCTGATGATGGCAAAGGCTATGAAGCTCAATAAATTTGGCGCCTGATTCAGATGTTCTAATGTGAACAGCCCTGGGTATGACAACAATGACAACGATGAATGGAGAAAGAAATGCCCGACAGGACAAGGCCGGGAGAAAAACTTCTGCAGTTTCATACATATCTGATTTATGGCTTTCTTTACCTGCCTATTTTTGTGCTGGTGCTCTATTCATTCAACCAGGCCCCCAGAGGCGCCAGCTGGCAGGGCTTCACCCTGGACTGGTATTTCCGGCTCATGGGAAACGGCGAACTGCTAAGAGCGCTTCAGAACAGCCTGAAGGTGGGATTGATAGCCACGGTTTTTTCCACGGTCACAGGCACTATGGCGGCCCTGGCCCTGGTGCGCTATGATTTCAGGGGAAAGGCCTTCTTCGACAGCGCCATATTCATTCCCATGCTGATTCCGGAGATTGTCATGGGAGTAGCTCTGCTTACTATTTTTGTAGGTGTCGGAGTACGGCTTTCTCTACTGACGGTGATCCTGGCGCATATTGCTTTTTGCTCCAGCTATGTGGCAGTCACCGTCAAGGCCCGCCTCCATGGTTTCAACAGAACCCTTGAAGAAGCTTCCATGGATCTTGGTGCCGATGAATGGACCACCTTCCGGAAGGTAACCCTGCCATTGATTTTTCCTGGTATTCTGGCAGGGGCAATGCTGGCATTTACTCTTTCCTTTGATGATTTTGTCATCACCTTTTTTAATGCAGGGGTCGGGGCAACAACTCTTCCCCTGAAGATTTACTCCATGCTCAAGTTTGGAGTAACACCGGAGATTAATGCAATATCCACATTAATGCTGACAGTTACATTTGTTTTGATGATTGTATTTGACAGGATTCAGGCGCAACAGGAGAAAAAGTAACATCTGCAGGAACCGCCGGCAGGAGCGGTTTTTCTTGGAGGTTTAGTTGAGCGAAGTTTTCATCGGAAGATACCGGGTAATCGAGGAACTGGGCCGGGGAGGTATGGGGATTGTCTATCGGGCAGAGGACCCTGCCCTGGACAGGCCTGTTGCCATCAAGGTTCTGCCTCCCAAGAAGATGTCCAGCCAGAAGGCGATAAAGCGCTTCCTCCGTGAAGCCAGGGTCTGTGCCCGGCTGGATCATTCCAACATCATCAAGATTCATGACATCGGCGAGCAGGAGGGTATTTATCATATTGTCATGGAGCTGGTGGAAGGCCGATCCCTGCGGGACCTGATCGAGGAAAGGGATAGAATTGGCCAGATCGATATTGATCATATGGTGGATCTTTTTCTGCAGGCATGTGAAGCCCTTGCCTATGCTCATTCCAAGAAGGTTATCCACCGGGATATAAAACCCGACAATGTAATGCTCAGCTCCGATGGCAGGGTCAAGGTGATGGATTTCGGCCTGGCGGTTCTGGAGGATCGCCACAGCCTCACCGAGATGGGCCAGGTGATGGGGACCGTAGCATATTTTTCTCCTGAACAGGCCAAGGGAGATCCTGCCGATGCCAGATCGGATCTTTATTCTCTTGGCGCGGTGTTTTTTGAGATGCTCACAAACCAGCTGGTTTTTCAAGCAAAGAACCCCGCAGAAATGATTACAAAACAGCTCACATCCCCGCCTCCCAACCCGAAGATTTACAACCCGGGCATACCTCCCGTGCTTTCCAACCTGGTTCTGAGGCTTTTAAAGAAGCATCCCGATGAACGGCCCCAGTCTGCGGAAGATGTAATCGAGGTGGTCAACCAATGGCTTGACAGCAAAAAACTGGGAGCCAGAGGAATAAGCCAGGTGAACCTTCCCCCGGCGCCGAACCTGGAAGACCTTAATCCTCCGGATCCCAGGGTTGTTGACAGGATGGCCAGGGATTTTGAAACGGGAGGTTTTGTCCCCCAGACCCTTGCCGATGAAGAGAAAGAAAGGGATGCCGGGTATTCCCGACAGGTATCTCCCCGACGGTCATCAGGGCCGGCCCGGAGAGAACCTGATACCCCGGCGGGAGGCAGTTTTGCCAGGGATTATGCCCCGGCAGGAGGCAGTTTTGATATTCCATCCCCCCGGGAGCCTGAGCCTGATTATCACCTGGAGAGCCGTCGGAAGCCTCCCCAGGATTTTGACAAGACTTATCAGGAGGTTACTCGAATCCCAGTGCCGGAATCTCCCCGTTCCCGGAAGCCTCCCGAAGTGAATCCCACTGCCAACCCTTCACCAGTGGCCAGTCCCGACTGGATCGAAGAAACCGGCAAGGGAGAATGGAACCGTTACCAGCATGTGGTTGACAAGATCAAACGGGACGAGGTGGCTCGGGAGCAGGCAGGCACCAGCGAAACTCCCCTTTCCTGCCCCCGCTGTGGAGCGGAGAATTCACCGGGACGCAGGTATTGTCACGAGTGCGGCAACCTGATCACCAGGGATCAGTTTTTATCTCAAAAGCAGGGTATGGCTCATCATGAACGGGGCAAGGAGCTTCTGCGGGAAAACAACCTTTCTGAAGCGGCTCAGGAATTCCGAGAGGCTGTAAAAAAACACCCCCGTCTGACGGAAGCCCATATGAGTCTTGGAAGAGTCCTGGGGGATCTTGGTGAGTATAAGGACGCCAGGGCTGCATATCGGGAAGCCGCCCGCCAGATGCCCGACAACGCTTCGCCCCATGTTTTAATTGCAGACCTTTATCGTCTTGAGAACCGGCGGGACGATGCCATTTACGAATACCGGGAAGCAGCGAAGCTGGCCCCGTCGGATATCAGCATCCGGAACCAGTTGGCATTGTTGTTCTCTCAGAAGGGGGACCTGGACCGGGCCATTGATGAATATCAGAGGATCCTGGTGGTGGACCCGGAAAACCTCGAAGCCCACCGACAGCTGGGATATATGTTCATGGCAAAGGAACGTCTTGATGAGGCTATCCGGGAGTTCGAATGGGTTCTGACGGTGGACCCCCAGGATGAACAGATCCGCAATGTTCTTAGAACTCTTTATATCAAGAATGGCCGTCTTCGCAATGCTGAACAGACCTTCCATACCATGCTGGAGGAGAACCCCGAGGATTCCAAGGCCATGACTGCTCTGGCGGAAATATACGCTACCCAGAACCGGGTGGATCTTGCTCTGGATCAGCTGAACCGGGCCATCCGCAAAGATGAAAGCAATGTAGATGCACGCAAAAAGCTGGCAGACATATATCTTCATCACAGCCGTCCGGATCTGGCAGTGTCAGAATTGGAAAAGGCAGCCCGGTTTCGTCCCGAAGACCCAGATCTTCACAGAAATCTGGGGAATATTTATCTTCAGAACAAGAAACTGGACAAGGCGCTCCTTCATTTTGAAAAGACCATATCCCTGGCTCCAGCCAGTGCGGAAATGCATCACAAGCTGGCCCGACTCTATACCACCAAGGATTACTCGGAGCTTTCCATCAACGAATATAAAAAAGCAGTGAAGCTTGAACCTTACAATCCCCAGTACCGAGAAGACCTGAGCATGGCTCTCTATACTCAGAGGCGTTACGATGATGCCATCAAGGAGATGAAAAAAGCCGCCACCCTGGACGGCACCAATGTGGAATATCGAAAAGCTCTGGGGATAATGTTCGAAGAAAACAATCAGCTGGATGAAGCAGAGAAGCAGTTCAAACGGGTTATTCAGGACAATCCTCAAGATCCCATGGCCCAGGGGATGCTGGGACGGATATACTCCAAGCGGGGGCTTCTGAGCATGGCGGTGATGCAGTACAAGAAAGCTCTTGAGGCAAATCCCAACTCGCATCTTTTCCATGTTTATCTTGGCAAGGCCCTTGCCGGCCAGGGACGACAGGAGGAAGCTGTTCAGGCATTTCAGCGGGCTATTGAACTTGCTCCCGGCGGTGATGCCGCCCGGGGAAGCAGGATTCTGGGCAAGGCCTATGCAGATCTTGGCCGGGTATATCTTGAACAGGGGGATCTTTCCAAGGCCATGGATGTGTTGCGATCCGCCGAGGAGAATAATCCCAACGACCCCACCATCATGCATTATCTGGGCATTCTATACGCCGACAGGACAAACTTTGAAAAAGCATTTCATTACCTGTCCATGGCAATGCGGATGGATCCTCAAAACACCGAGATTATGCGGGACATGGCATCGGTTTACCGGGAACGGGGTGACCTGACTCTGGCCCTTTCCATGATCAAGAAGGCTATGATGTCGGGAGAGGAAAATCTCGACAGCCACGAGATCCTGGCCCGGACCCTGGCAGATATGGGCCGTTACAACGAAGCCCAGTCAACCCTTTCCGGAGCCCTGGCGCAGTTTTCCGGTGAAGGTGACTACATCTACTGGCTCAAGGGAGTTCTGGCTGCAAAACAGAAGGACTGGGAAAGCGCGGTGCGTTATTATTCCCGAGCAGTAGAGCAGAACCCCGGCGAGTGGACATACCTACGGGATTACAGCAGAGCGCTGGAGGGGGCCGGTGAATATGCCAAGGCAGTGGAACAGCTTCAGCAGGCCCGGAATCTGGTTACTGACAAGGATGTGGTCCAATCCCTGGACAGGGAGATTAAAAAGCTGGAAAAAGCAACCACAGGACGAAAAAGCCTGTTCGGAGGGTAAATATATTTATGAACCCCCAGGGAACCCGGACCAGCATTTATGGAGTGTCCAGCCGGCAAAACCACGATTCATCCATATTTTACAACACCCGGATGTATCATGACAAAATGCCCGCCTCAAAAGTAAACTACTGCGAAAACCCCATCCCGGCAGAAACCATTGACCGGGTATTTTGTCACGATGCCCGGGATATGTGCCACATTCCCGACAGATCAGTTCACCTGTGTGTCACATCACCGCCGTATAACGCATCAAAAGAATATGATGGGAACCTGACTATCGGGGAATATCGGCAACTGCTCACAGACGTATTCCGGGAAGTCTTCCGGGTTCTGGTCCCCGGCGGCAGGCTGTGTATCAACATTGCCAACCTGGGACGGAAGCCATATATTCCCCTTCATTCTTTTGTTATTGCAGATATGCTGGATTTGGGTTTCCTGATGCGGGGCGAGATTATATGGAACAAGTCTGCCAGCGCAGGAGGATCCACCGCATGGGGATCCTGGATGTCCCCGTCCAATCCCACTTTGCGGGATGTTCACGAGTATATTATGATATTCTGCAAGGATACATTCAAACGTAAGCCACCGGAGAAACGGCAACCCACCATCAGCCGGGATGATTTCCTGGCGTGGACAAAGTCTGTATGGGAGTTTCCCACCGAATCGGCGAAAAGGGTGGGGCATCCAGCACCATTTCCTATTGAGCTACCCCGGCGGTTTATTGATCTTTATACATACCGGGGCGAAGTGGTGATAGACCCTTTCTGTGGATCCGGGACGACTTGTGTTGCGGCAAAGATGTTGAATCGGCGGTTTATCGGGTATGATGTGAACCAGGAATACACCGAAACCGCCAGAGAACGAATTGCCAGGGCAGAATTAGAAAGATATGATAATGATTGATCAGTCACCGGGATCTATCCGATGAATTACTGATTAGAATTATGGGTATATTTCTGGCCATTTATTTTAACATATCCTGAAACTGACCCTGAAGAGTTGGATAGGTATGATCCTGCCCCAGATACATAGATGCCAGTCGTTGGCGGTAGTCATTAACGGCTCCTTGAATTGCATCTTGGGCCATGACTGAGCAGTGAATCTTATGTGGCGGAAGACCTCCCAGGTAATCCACAACCTGCCTGTCGGTAATATCCAGGGCATTATCCAGGGACAGCCCCTGCAGGATTACCGTGACAGCGCTGGCAGATGCAATGGCAGCACCACACCCCATCACCTGAAATGACGCCTCGGTTATAATGTCATCTTTAACTCGGATGAAAAGCTTCAAGGTATCACCGCAACCGGGATCCCCCGACTGATACACCCCGTCGGGGTTTTCCATGGCTCCTGCATTTCTTGGCCATCGGATGTGATCCATCACTGTATCGTTATATGGTAAGACTTCCAATATAAGATTAACTCCCGGGCTTGTTTTGTCTTGTGTTTTCCAGTTTATTCCCCGAATCCTTCAAAGGATATCAACATATCGAGTATTTTTTGCAAAACCCGTGATGATGAATGACAGAGCAAAGGGTATCGGTGGTTTGCGTAGAAAATGTTTTTTGCGTCGGTGAGTTATTTTGCCGGAAATATATGATGGAGGGGAATTTATGACAAGTACTGCAACCCAGTTGATGACCGATGTGAAGGTTGTCAGGAAACAAATTGATGATTATGTCCCGGTAGTGGGGCAGAAGGTGATTGATGAGCTGAAGGATCTGGCTGGCCGGTTCAAGGATGCCCGGGTGCTTCATGTCAATTCCACTGCATATGGAGGAGGAGTGGCGGAGATTCTCCACACTCTGGTTCCCCTGATGAATGATTTGGGGATTGACACCACATGGAAGGTGATATACGGGCAGGATGAGTTTTTCAATGTCACCAAGGCTTTTCACAATGCCCTTCAGGGAATGGATCTGGATTTGACCGATGAGATGATTGAGATATACCAGCGCTACAACCAGATGAATGCCAGGGGATTTATTAATGATTATGACTTCATATTCATCCACGATCCCCAGCCTGCTTATCTTATCAATCTTGTTGACCGCAAGGATTCCCGGTTCATCAGCCGGATTCATATTGACCTGACCAATGCCAACGAAAAATACTGGGCCTTTGTCAAGCCCACCCTGGAAGAGTATGATGCCACCATATTCACCATGGAGCAGTATATCAAGAGGGATCTGAACGCAAAAATGTTTTATATAATGCCTCCCTGCATCGATCCCCTCTCTTCCAAGAATATCCCCATCCCTGTCAACGAAGCCCGGGAGATTGTCCGTAAATCCCAGATCGATCTCAACAGGCCATGCATGCTCCAGGTGAGCCGTTTTGACCCCTGGAAGGATCCCCTGGGGGTGATTGATGCATACCGGAAGGTAAAAGAAGAATTCCCGGAGATTCAGCTGGTTCTTCTGGGATCCATGGCCAGTGACGACCCCGAGGGGATTGATTACCTGGAGCTTACAGCAAGGCATGCAGGAGAAGATCGGGATATCCTGTTGCTTCATAATCTCAAGGGGTTCGAGAGCCGGGAAGTTAACGCATTCCAGGTGATGGCGGATGTTATTGTTCAAAAATCCCTGCGGGAAGGTTTCGGACTGGTGGTCACCGAGGCCCTTTGGAAAGGCCGTCCCGTGGTAGGAGCCAATGTGGGCGGAATCCCCATGCAGGTGATTGACGGTCAGACAGGATTCCTGGTCAACAGTGTGGACGAGTGTGCCCAGGGTTGCCTGAAGCTTTTGCAGGATCACCAGTTGTCCCACCGGCTGGGCCAGCAGGCGAAGGAGCATGTCCGGGAAAATTTCCTCACCACCAGGAATATCCGGGACTACCTGACCCTGATGACAAGGCTGTCCGACAAAAACTGAAAAGGATTCTGATATAAAAAAGGGCAGGTTTGATACCTGCCCCTTTTGTATTTTCTACTGATATTTATGCTTTTTTGGGCTGTGTCTTTGGCAAAGGTGCCGGCTCAGATGAATCAGCCTTTCCCTCGACCTTGGATTTTACGCCGGTATCCTGTTGGGATTTGGAACCTGCCGTGGTTTCCTTTTTCTTCTCATCTTTGTCCCTGGCGGCGTTTTCTTCTTTCTTCTTTTTAAGATCATCGGGCATCTCTCCGGGCCTGTAGAAGATTAACTTCTCCTCTTCCTCGGGATGCGCATCGATGACCACCGTGTCACCTTCCTTGAAGGTATTCCGGATAAATTCCTCCGCCAGGGGATCTTCCACCATCCGCTGGATGGATCGGCGAAGGGGTCTTGCTCCGTAAGTGGGATCAAATCCCGACTTGGCCAAGCGTTCCTTGGCTTCAGGAGTGTATTCCATATGCCGTTCCTGGCCTTCGATTTCATCGTTGACCCTTTTCATCATAAGATCAACAATCTCCCGGATCTCATCCTCGGAAAGTCTGGTGAATACGATAAGCTCGTCAAGGCGGTTCAGGAACTCGGGCTTGAACAGCTTCTTGGCCTCGTCGAGGATTTTTTTCTTCATCCGTTCGTATTTGGTCTTCTCGTCACCTTCATCCTTGACGGTCCTGAAGCCTATCTCCGTGACTCCGCCGATTTCACGAACACCAATATTTGATGTCATGATGATGAGGGTATTCTTGAAGTCAACTACCCGGCCCTGGGAATCAGTTATGCGACCGTCCTCCAGAACCTGAAGCAGGATGTTGAAGACATCGGGGTGGGCCTTTTCTATCTCATCCAGAAGAACCACTGAATAAGGCTTCCTGCGGACAACTTCCGTGAGCTGGCCCCCTTCTTCAAAGCCCACATAACCCGGAGGCGCTCCCACCAGCCGGGATACTGCGAATTTTTCCATATACTCGGACATGTCAATCCGCACCAGGGCGTCTTCGTCATCGAAGAGGAATTCCGCCAGGGCTTTTGCCAGCTCGGTCTTGCCGACACCGGTGGGGCCGAGGAATATGAAGCTTCCTGTGGGCCTCTTGGGATCCTTCAGACCGGCTCTGGCCCGGCGTATTGCCCGGGTCACAGTTTCTATGGCTTCATTCTGGCCGATGATCCGTTCGTGGAGTTTTTCCTCCATTTTCAGGAGTTTTTCACTCTCTTCTTCTGCCAGTTTCTTGACGGGAATCTTGGTCCAGGTGGAAACGATGTGAGCAATATCTTCGTCGGTGACGGAATTCAAGGCCTCGCCACGGTTAGCCTTTTTCTCGTCCCATTCCTTCTGGAGTTTTTCCTTTTCCCGGCGGAGTTTTTCTTCTTTTTCCCGCAACTGCACTGCCCGTTCATATTCCTGGGCAGCGATGACTGCATCTTTTTCCTGACGCACCATTCTCAGCTTAGCTTCCACATCCCGCAATTCCGGCGGAGGCATGGTGGCCTGCAGGCGAACCCGGGATGCGGCTTCATCCATAACATCGATGGCCTTGTCGGGAAGGAACCGGTCGGTAATATATCGATCTGCCAGCTTCACCGACAGGGTCAGGGCTTCATCGGTGATGCGGACTTTGTGATGGGCCTCGTAACGATCCCGGAGTCCCTTGAGGATGTCGATGGCCTGCTCCATGGTGGGCTCTTCCACCATAATTGGCTGAAAACGCCGTTCCAGGGCAGCGTCCTTTTCGATATACTTGCGGAATTCATCAACAGTGGTAGCGCCGATGCACTGCAATTCACCCCGGGCCAGGGAAGGCTTCAGAATGTTGGAAGCGTCAATGGCACCTTCGGCAGCGCCGGCACCCACTATGGTATGAAGCTCATCCACAAAGAGAATGATCTCGCCGGCCGCGGCACGGATTTCATCCATCACCCGCTTGAGCCGTTCTTCAAACTCGCCCCGGTATTTTGTGCCGGCCACAAGACCTGCCAGATCCAGGGACATCACCCGTTTGTCCTTGAGAAGATCCGGGGTTTCCCCGGTGGCAATCCTCTGGGCCAGACCTTCAACGATGGCAGTCTTGCCCACTCCCGGTTCTCCCAGGAGAGCGGGATTGTTCTTGGTTCGGCGGGAAAGTATCTGGATGACTCGTTCAATCTCAATATGCCGGCCAATTACCGGGTCCAGTTTGTTTTCTCTGGCCATCTGGGTCAGGTCCCTGCCGTATTGATCCAGGGTAGGGGTTTTGGTTCTTTCCTTGGGCGGGGTTGGAGATGTTTCCACCCCTAACAGCTTGGTTATCTCGGCACGGATTTTGGAGGGATCCACCCCCAGGTTTGACAGAACTCTGGCAGCTACACCCTCGCCTTCTTTTATCAGGCCCAGGAGCAGATGTTCTGTGCCGATGTAATTGTGGGCAAGGTTTCTGGCTTCCTCGAAGGCCAGTTCGATAACCCGCTTGGCCCTCGGAGTGAATACCATCTCCTGTCCTGTCGGCTTTCCTCCCTTTCCAACGATGGCTTCCACTTCAGAGCGAACCTTTGGCAAACTGATGCCCAGGTTCTCCAGCACCTTGGCTGCCACTGACTCACCTTCGCTGATTATTCCCAGGAGGAGGTGTTCGGTTCCGATATAGTTGTTGCCCAACCGCTGGGCTTCTTCTTGAGCAAGAACGATTGCCTTTCGTGCACGCTCGGTAAAAGGTTCCCACATATGGACTAAACCTCCTTGAAGGGTTTGATTAAATTAAAACGCCTTAAATGATAATACCCGCAGGGGGGATCAATCTTCAAAGGTAAATTAATGATTACAGGGAGAATATCCTTTAAATCTCCATTTTCCAATTTTTTTGATTTGACTTCAAAGTTTCCATAATAAAAAATATCCTCCATCGATGTTGCTTTCTCATATGGTTCGGACAAGATCCGAATCGGAGAAACTAAATGACACCGTATAAAAACAGGAGATCTGTCAGGTAAATTCGAATATTTGCAAAAACATAACATTATCAGCCCGGGGAAGGATATCTCTAAAGAAGGAGCCATCGATGAAAATTGGAGTTATTTCCGATACCCATGGATACCTGGACAGCAGGGTCGAAGAGATATTTAACGGGGTTGACAGGATTCTTCACGCTGGCGATGTCGGCAGGACAGGGGTTCTCCTGGGCCTGGAGGGGATTGCCCCCACCGATGCGGTTTTTGGAAACATGGATAATTCCCCTGTTATGGAGCAGACCCGGGAAAGGCTGGTGCTGGACATTGACGGTGTCAGGATAGGTCTGGCCCATGGCGGTGGATCCCCCCTGACCATAATCCGGCGACTCCGGGAAATGTTCGAAAAGGACAATGTGAACATCATTGTCTATGGCCATACTCACAGGCCGGAACAACAGGAGATTGACGGCATCTATTTTTTTAACCCCGGCGATGGACGAAAAAATGTCGGCATAATAGAAACCGATGGCAAAGGTGGTTTTTTTGCCCGAATTGAGATTATTTAAGGATTCCGGGGCGACAGCTGGCTGACTGCCTTGCCGGTGCCGACTGCCACGCAGGAAATGGGATCATCCGCCACTCGAACCGGCAGACCTACCGCAGAGGATATAACCTTGTCCAGCCCCCGGATCAGTGAGCCTCCTCCAGTCATGACAACCCCCTGGCTGATGATGTCTGCAGCCAGCTCCGGGGGGGTTTTTTCCAGGACTGATTTGATGGTGGTTATGATGGCGTTGACCGGTTCTTCCAGGGCTTCTGCCACTTCTTCCGGAGTCACCAGGATTGTCCGGGGCAGACCGTCAATCAACCCCTGGCCCTTTACCTCCACCGGTTGGAGATCCTCTCGGGGATAGACATTGCCCACCTTTATCTTGATATCCTCAGCGGTTCGTTCACCCACCAACAGGTTGTAATTTTTCCGCATATACCGGATGATGGCATCGTCCATTTTGTGGCCTGCCACCTTGATGGACTCGGAAACTACGATACCGTTCAAAGAGATAACCGCCACATCTGTTGTACCTCCGCCG
>CAYNGH010000017.1:0-38632 GCA_964396845.1 uncultured bacterium
ATGAAACACGGCCCAATCGCCCTGATTGATGAGCTGATGCCGGTGATATCGGTGATCCCCGACAGCCCTGTTTATGACAAGAGCCTGGCCAACCTCAAGGAAGTCAAGGCCCGGTCAGGGGTTACCATCGGGATAGTGAGCCAGGGCCATGAAGATGTGGACGAGTATTTTGACGAGGTTGTCCCGGTGCCGAAAACCGATCATCTCATCAGCCCCATCCTGACAAATATTCCTCTTCAGCTCCTGGCATATTTCATGGCAGATCGTCGAAGGCTGGACGTGGATCAGCCCAGGAATCTGGCGAAAAGCGTTACCGTGGAGTGACGGGGCATCCCATCCTGCGGTATTGTTCACGATTGACGGGATTTCCCGGGATGTTGCAGTCGATATGATCCCCTAAGAGAGTTCGGAGTTCCTGGATGATGAACCGGGGAATCGTTACCCGGAACAACATCCGCTGAGGCAGTCCCATGAGGCTTTTTAACGTGGGCAGGGTTCCCGGGGAAGTTTCCATGCCCGGGAGGTTTTTTTCGGCTTTCCGACAGTTGGGACATATGGCACTGCCGTGATTGGGGGAAAAGAATGTGTGGTTTCCCTGCCGGCGACAGAGAGTACATTCCCCAAGCAGGGGAGAATATCCTAAAATGCCGGCAAAGCGGGCTTCGAAATAACAAGCGCAAATATCGGGGTTCAAACCGGATTCCAGCAGGTAAAGGCATCCCCGCAGGTGATTGAAAAGCTGGTGGCATTCCTGATCCTTTTCTACTCTGGCGTTGACGAGATCCAGCATATAAAGCCCGGCGCAAGTGGTTTCCAGCCGGGATCGGATCTGGGGGAAGCCGTTGGCCAGCATCGCCTGGGCTACTGTGTCCAGGTTTCTGCCGGGACGGATCATCAGGAGAACTTCGTTCAAGGGTTCCATTTTGCCCATGGTGGATCCTGTGAGTTTCTTAACCCCTTTGCCCGCGGCGTCAAACTTGCCCCGGCGGGGAGATATGAAAGTGACAATCCGATCCTTTTCTGATAGATCCCGGCTTTTGAGGACAATGGCCCTTGTGTTGTGGAGAGATTTCATATATTCTTAGATTACCCGGTGGAGGGAAAAAACCTCTGAGGTGCCGGGAGAAGACATGTGACAGGAGATGATGAGAAGATGGGGCAATGGGCAGGGTAGCTGTGGCCATGTCCGGCGGGGTGGATTCCACTGCCTCGGCGGTAATTCTTATGGAGAAGGGCTGGGATGTGACGGGAATTACCATGGAAGTCGCCCCCGGAGTGGGAGTATCCGCCGTGGAGAGGGCAGGAAAAATATGCCATCGGCTGGGGATTCCCCATCACAGGATTGTGTTTCACCGGCCCTTTGAGGAGTCGGTGATTGAGCCTTTCTGCCGGGAATATTCCCTGGGGCGTACCCCGAATCCATGTGTTCTTTGCAATCCCCGGGTCAAGTTCGGCCTTCTCCTCCAATCAGTCCGGGATATGGGCTGTTCTCACATGGCCACGGGACATTATGCCCGGATTGCCTTTGATGAGTCCACCGGGGAATACAGGCTGTTCAAGGGGGTTGATCCCCGCAAGGATCAGTCATATTTTCTTCATCGGTTAGGGCAGGATCAACTCCGGTGGGTTATCTTTCCCCTGGGGGAATGGACCAAGGACCAAACTCGAAAGATGTTGGGGGAGAAGGGGATTGAGATTCCCGCCGATGAGGAGAGCCAGGAGATTTGCTTTATTCCCGGGGATGATTACCCTGCCTTTCTTGAATCCCGGGGTGTCGATGTGGATACTCCCGGGGATATTGTGGATCACCGGGGAGAGGTTCTGGGCCGTCACCGGGGACTTGCCCGCTATACCATCGGCCAGCGCCGGGGACTGGGGATAGCTCACCGGGAGCCTCTGTATGTGACATACATTGACCGGGAGAAGAACCGCCTGAATGTAGGATCCTGGGAGGATCTTTTTGCCCGGAGATTTACCTTGGAGGCTCCTTCATGGGTGTCAGGGAGATCCCTTACAGGGCCGGTTCTCTGCCGGGTCAGGTATCGCCACCGGGAAGAGCCGGCAATGGTGGAAAGTGACTCTCAGGGTTTCCAGGTAACCTTTGACAAACCCCAGCGAGCCATAACACCGGGACAGTCAGCGGTTTTTTATGATGTCGGTGATGGAAACCGCGTGATAGGAGGAGGATTTATCCGGGAGGTTCTTCATGAAGGCTGAAAAAAGAAAAAAAGTCATCACAGGGATCCTTACGGTTGTATTCTTGATTGTGGCATCGGTGATGATATTTCTCTTCTGGCTGGAGCATCCGGGACAGCTGGTTCGCAATCTCCGGGACCGGGACCCTGCAGTGCGGGATGAAGCAGTGGCAGCTGTTGCGGAGGCAGGCCCCGACGCGGTGGATGCAGTAGCGGAGGTTCTGTCCACGGATCCTTATCCCCCGGCAAGGCAGGCCGCTGCCAGGGCACTGGGAGAGATTTCCTCGCCCCTGGGGATTAATCCCCTGATTGGTGCCCTGTCGGATCCCCACGAAGAAGTGCGCAGGGAAGCTGTTATAGCCCTGGTGAAGATCGGCAGTGAACCGGCAATCCCGGTGATTATCACTGCAACGGGAAATGAAAGGGCAACGGCAGTGGCATCGGTTCTGTATTACAGCGGTCATCCCCGGTTGCGGGATCGGGGGGAACAGATTCTCCGCCGGATGGGGCTGGCCCCGGCGGATGTTGAGGACTCCGGCATCCGCTGGCCCGGCAGGGATGATGATTAGGCCTGCCGGTTGCCCTCAGAACATCATATGGAGCCTGTCCATGGGGATTAAAAGCTGGCAGTCATCAGGGTCATTGAGGATTTCCTTCTGGTATGCAAAGGCATTGTGATTGTGGATCGACTCATAGCTGTCGCACTGGGCTTCAAACCACCTGACCCGGGAATCGGTGCGGAACACTTCCACCAACTCCCGGAGAACATCTTCCACAAACCGGGGGTTGTCGTATGCGGACTCGGTGATGGCCTTTTCATCTTCTCTTTTTATCACCGGATAGACTGGCGAGCTTCCAGATTTTTCGATAATATCCACAAGTTCTTCAATCCAGACAAAAGATCCAGGCAGGTATTCCATCCTGAGGGTGACATCAGCCCGCTGGTTGTGAGCACCATGGCGGGAAATCTCACGACTGCAGGGACACAGCAGATGAACCGGTGAGCGCACCCCCAGTATGAATGAGAACTGATCCTGATCCTTGATGCCGTAAAACAGGCAGTCATAGTCCATGAATCCCGTGGAGCCGGTGACCGGGGCAGTCCGGGGAAGAAAGTATTTAAACCTGACTGACACCTGGGCTCTTCGGGAATCGAGGCGGGATGAGGTTTCCTCCAGGATCTCCCGGATCTGGACGCTGGAGATATGCCGTCGGCTCCATCGGTTCAGGATTTCCATGAAACGGCTCATGTGGGTTCCCCGGTGCCGGTGGGCCAGGTCTGCTCCCAGAGATACCCGGGCCAGGACCTGTTGGTGGGTTCCATCCCTGGTGAGGATCAGCAGGGGAATGTTGACTTTGCGGACTCCTGCCTTCTGAATGTTGATCCCCCGACTGTCGGGGCTATTTTGAACATCTTTGAGGGTTTTCATTATTGCTCCTTTTGTTTCAGGTTCAATTTGCCCCGGCCCAGAAAAATCCTTGAAACTCTGATGGATTGCAGTGAACTGTTTTATGGGACAAGAGAGGATTTTCCCATGGAAAATTGAATTGATCAGAAAATCTCGAAAGATTGGAAAACAATATGGCTGAAAAGTTTATCGAAAGAAGAAGACATGCTCGAATCCCCATGGTCAGCGTCATCGGAATCCGCCTTGGCGATGGGAACCCCATGGGGGCAATGCTGGTGGATTTGTCCGCGGGAGGCGCCAGGATCATGTGCCAGTTTCCTCTGAATATCGGCGAAGAGGTGACCCTGAGAATCCCCCTTTTCGAGGAAAAGGTTGTGGACGCAGCAGGCGATGTGGTCTGGAGCAAGGAAATGGAAGCCATGAAAGAATATAATTTTGGTGTTGAATATATGGGGGGGATTCAGTTCAAGCAGGTGAACCAGGAGATAAAGGATTTTGTCCGAAGGCATACGGGAAAGTAATAGTTCACGGGAGCGGGGATTGATTTGATAGTTAACCGTATCATATTAGGCTTTCTTTTAGTGCTGATGGGAGCGGCCGTATTTGTGCACACACAGGGGCACATCAGCCTTATTCAGTTGATCTTTGTCGAGGTGATGGCCCTTGTATTTATTGTTTTTAATTTTTTCCAGCAGAAAAAGCACAGGGTCAGGACCTTTAAGAAATTTCTCAGGGAGGCAGAAGAACTCTACAACGGCAGGGACCCCGATGGTGCCATCAAGGCCTTTAATAAAGCACTGCGGTTGAATTCTGAATCTTACGAGGTTCACCTGGGCATGGCTCAGTGCTACCGCATGACCATGAAGTTCGAAGAAGCGGTCAAGGAATATCAGAAGGCCATCGATATCAATCCCGATACTCATCACGCCTATTTTCTAAAGGGTATTGTGGAGATGCAGATGAACCGGCCTTATGATTCCCTGCGTTCCTTCCGCAGGGCTGAAGAAATGAAACCCGACTTTGAGGATCTCCATTATTTTCTCGGACAGCTCTTCGAAAAAACCGTACAAATAAAAGAAGCGATCCGCTATTATGAAAAATATGTCAAGAACTGCTCCGAATGCAAGATGAAGGGAGCCATCGAACAGAAACTGGCCACCCTGAAAGAAAAAATGAAAGTATATGAGCCAAGACTCATAGAAACAGAGCAGGAAGAAACATCTCCTGAAGAAAGCGAAGTTGTCTGAAACATTTTTCTGGCTCGGCATATCCCCGGACAGCCTTGTGAGGACAGCATTCGCCAGCGGAGAGGCAGTATTCTTGGAAATATCTGTATAAAAAGAGAAGCCTTTGCAGGGATCAATTTGAGTTTATAGAAGAGCAGATTATGACTGATGAAGAAATCACCGGGAATGTGGAATTGATGGATGATCATTTTAAAGATCGCCGGCGGTTCCTCAGGATTCCCATGGCCAGTGTTGTTCAGCTGGGTCTTGAAGGTGAGGATCTGGGCCGGATGACCCTCTTTGAGCTGGAGGTGGAAGGGAAGAATATTCTCTCGGTGGAGCTGGATCGGGACACATCGCCTCCCCGGATTGAGTTTGCTTTTAATGTCGGGGTGGAAAACAGTCTTAACCGGGTTGACCTGGACCCCGGCAGTAACATTTCCCTGAGGGTGCCCCTTCTGGAGGAGCCTGACGATGAAGTGAACATGCCCATGGTCAGCATGATACGGGTTTCCACCGACAACATCAATGCCCTGGCAGCAATGCTGGTGGATATTTCCGCCGGCGGTGCCCGGATAATGTGCCAGTTTCCCCTGCTCAGGAATCACCAGGTGACCTTGAAGATTCCTCTTGCCGGCGAGGGGGCTGTGGAAGTTACTGGTAAAATTATCTGGGTTCGTCAGATGAAACTGATGCGGGAGTTCAACTTTGGAGTGGAATATATGGTGGGGATCAAGTTTGATGAGCCCTGTTGCGAGATTCGAGATTATATAAGCAGGCATATGAACCGATAATAATTATAGAAAAAGGCGACCTGCGGGGGATTACCTTGACCAGTAAATTGATTTACATAGTAGTTCTGGGGATTACTGCAATCCTGGGGATCGTGCTGTATTTTTCCCAGGTAATAGAACTTTACGCTATGGTGGGTATCCTGGGTGGCTCCACAATCCTTATGATTGCCAATGCTTACGAAATACAGCATCTTAAAACCGTGGAAGCTGCCAGGCTGATTGAGAAGGGCGAGGAGCTGTATAACCACCGGGAGCTGGGAAATGCTCTTAAAACTTTCGAAAAAGCCCTGAAAATTTCTCCCAATAATTATGAGGCAGTTCTGGGGATTGGCCAGTGTTACCGGATGAGGACCGAATATGAGAAGGCTGTGGAATACTTCCGCAGGGCAGCCCAACTCAAGCCCAAAGGTCATGAAGCCCATTTCTTCATAGGGATGATTCACCTTCAGAATGAACGATACGGTGATGCCCTGGAGTCCTTTCAGATGGTTGAATCTTTGCGCCCCGATGATATTGAAGATGTATATTACCTTATGGGGGAGCTTTTTGACAAGATGGGTGATTATGGCAAGGCCCTGGAATATTTCCAGTATTACCTTGACCGTTGTGTGGAATGCAGAATGCGCGCCGGGGTCATCGGAAAGATGGAAAGAATCTCCCGGCATCATGATGGCGATGCATCGGGAGATGACAGCCCCGAAGGCAAGGATGAAGATATGGCAGAATCAGAAACATCCCCTGGGGAATTAGTTTCTGCTGATGATAAAAAAGATATAAAACCGGTCCCGGATAAAACTGAAATAAATGAAGCCGGAAAGAAAGAAGAACCGGTGGATAAATCCAGGATTGATGAAACGGAGGGTGAAGTGATGGAGAATGTGGCTTTTGTTGAGCATGACCATCTGACAGGTGAGTCGGAAGAATATGTGGTGGTCAATGGCCTGAAAATCAGGAAGGAAACATCGGAGAACGGTTTAACCAAGGTTGTTGACGGGATAAAGGTCAAGGTCCCCAGGAAATTCGGTGCATCCATACTGGAACGGGATGGTGCCAGGTATGATGGCGATGAGGGCGCTGATTCCAACGGGAGGGATGAAAAGGTAGAAAAGGAAGAGAAATCCGCCAAAGCATCTCCCATGGGGGCCAGGGCCACTGCCCGGCTTATGGGGATGGCCAAGAAGAGAAAGCCCCAGATGCTCAATCTGGAAGTTCAGATCGGAGTCAAACCCAAGGCCAGGTATGACAAACCCACCATCAGGGCAGCTCAGGTGGATGAAGAGGATAAAAATGTGATGCTGAACCTTACCGGCAACAATGCAGAAAAAGTGCACCAGTTACTGGAAAAACAGCGCCGGGAAAAAGATACCAGCCCCATGGACAGTGGTGACCTGAGAGATGCCAGTATGGCCATGGGCCAGAGAAAACCCCTTTTCAAGTCTGACTGATAAAAGGACGGGGAGGAGAATGGCCCCGGAAAAAGAATAATAAATCCCCGGGAGCGACAGAATCAAGGACGGATAACCGATCCTTTTTTTTTGGAAAGGGAGGAAAAATTGAAAATTAAGCATATATCTTCAATTGCAGTTCTTGTCCTGGTGTTGGGCATGTTTTTTGCATGGACATTCCCATCTGCCGGTTCTGACCAGCTTATTGTGGGAGGAGAAAGGGCCGGCCCTGTGACTCTGGGAGAGCCCCTTTCCAGCTATGAATCTTTTCTGGGGCCTCGAAATACCATATCCCCGACATTTTTTAATTTTCCCAACCGGGGAATGGCCCTGCTGGTGAAAAATGGAATTATCGAAGGGATTATGGTCTATTCCAAGGATTATAAGACCAGGGAAGGAATAAAAGTGGGAACTCCCCTGTCCCAGGTTCAGAAGAAATACGGCAATTTTCTTCGCACCGAGTCAGGATCCCTGACATACAGCGAGCTGGGCCTTTCTTTCAACGAAAGTGACGGCAAGGTGACCCGGATAATGGTGGTTGAAGCCACCGAGGATCCCCTGTTGGGAGATAAGGCCGTGGTTCCCGGTGTCCGGGCCGGCAATTTGAAAATAGGCATGGATGTCCGGGCAGTCAAGAAATACTGGGGAGAACCTGAAAGCACCCGTCCCCTTGAGGGCAACAAGTCCATCACTGTTTTTCAATATGACAAGAAAGCGGTAAAGCTGTTAGTGGCAGATGGAATCCTTGCGGGAGCGCAGATAAACTCCTACAAGTTTCGAACTCCCGAGGGAATCGGCATCGACAGCACCCGGGATCAAGTAATCAAGACCTATGGCAGCCAGTTCCGGGAAGTGGAAAAAAGCATCATGTATCCTTCCATGGGGCTGGGGTTTTATTTTGACAAGGACAAGGTGATCGAGATCCTGCTGACATACCGCCGGGAATAGCTCCCCTGTGAAGAAAACCGAAAATGACCGGCATCGGATATTTGACAGGAGTTACTCAAAGTTGAGCTCAGATAGGTGAGTGTTTTTTGCAAACCCAAATATCATCGAAATAATATCAGACTACAAATCGAATGGAAACAACTGTCATCTTCTATGAATATTTTTTCGGATCATACATGAATAAGTAATGAAAAGTATTGCAAATGCTTATCATTACGTGAGTTAAAACTGTTTGGAGGGAGTCTGGGGGGAAACCCTTAGCCAAGAGCTTTAAAATAGAATATGAATGAATCGGCCCGATGATGAACAATAACCGAGAAATCCAATCCCGACTCATATTCCCAGGTTTTAAACCGGGTCACAAAAAAGTTTCCCCGAAAAAAAATGGGTAGGCCCTGACTGGAGTGCAAATGACAATAAGAGTAATTTTTAATGCCGACGATTACAACCTGACTCCGGGAGTTACCAGGGGTATCCTGAAAGCTCACGGCGACGGGGTTGTCCGGTCTGCATCCTTTATGGTCAACCTCCCTCATGTCGAGGAGTCGGCAGAACTCCTGAAAACTCACCCTGACTTGAATATCGGGCTTCATGTGAATCTGACCTTCGGCAGGCCTGTGACAGATCCCGTGGAGGTTGCCTCCCTGATTGATGATGATGGGGTTTTCTGGCGGAAACCCGGGATGCTCATGGAGTTTGCCCGGATGGAGCATATCCGGTGCGAGATTACAGCTCAGCTGAAACTGGCCCAAAAAATCGGCTTGAAGCTGACCCATCTCGATTCTCATCACCATGTTCACCAGTTTGAGCCGGGGATTCATCAGATCCTGGTGGATATGGCCCGGGAAGAAGGTCTGGCGGTGCGCTCCGTGGATGAAGATATGAAAAAGGTTTGCCAGAAGGCGGGGGTGCCTACCTGTGACAGTTTCTGTGGAGAATTTTACGCCGGGGGAGTGAGCCTGGAGTGCCTTGATGGGGTTTTCTCCCGCTTGAGTGAAGGCTTCCACGAGGTTATGTGTCATCCCGGGGAGCACGACTCTCTGCTGAGTTCTGCCAGCTCTTACAATGAAAGCCGGGCCCGGGAAGTTAATCTTCTCACCAGCGGGGATCTTGTCCAACTGATGAAGAAATATAATATCGTCCCTGCAGGGTGGGGTGATCTTTCAAGGATCAATACATGAGTTAATCTTATTAATCTGGAGTTCCATAAATGTTGCAAATAAACAGAGTCCTGTTCATCCTTGTTCTTGTATCTGCTCTTATGTTTTTTTCCGCCGTCGGATGGTGCCAGAATACAGCGCCCTCGGATTCCGTCAGTGATGAAAGGGTTGTTGAGTCAAAACCCGAGGCGGGATCCCAGAGATCTTCCTCCCGAGTGAAGGTCGGCGACAGCTTCATATACCGGCTAATGTGGAAGGATCAGTTTGTGGGATACAGCAAATTTTTTGTTGACAAGAAAATGTCCCTGGCGGGAGAAACTTTTTTTAACATCGATTCTCTGTGCCAGCTGAAAATCGGCCTGGGCCGGGTGGAAAATCTTACCTTTGCTTCCCAGATGACTGTGAAGGAAGGCGCTCTGGAGCCGAACTATTTTCAATGTATTCAGAAGATCGGCAACACCACCCTGGAGGTTCACTGCCTCCTCTCGGCCAACCTTATTGCCCAGAAGAACGTATCCCCCGTCAGCTCCGGGGATATCATCATCAGCCTGGAGTCGGGAGAAGAGCCGTATTTCTTTATGAAGAATCTGTGGGGCAGAACAAACACTCTGATGGAGCATTACTGGATTCTGCTGAAATCAGGAAGACAGGGGAAGATCTTTGCCTATGACCCGGTGCTTCAGCATAAGGGTTACCTGGAGCTTGAAAAAATCGGCCCTGCTCAGATCCAGATTCAGGATAAGTCTTATAATGCGACTCATTTTATTCTGCATGATTTTTCCCGGTCCCGACGGATTGAACTTTGGGCCGACGGCAATCAACGCATCCTGAGAATGTCAGAGCCCGGCGGGCTTACTGCAGAGATTACCCAGATGTCCGGCAACAAGATCATTTCCCTGCTGGAGGAATCCCCCGGTGTTGATTTGTGGCAGGATCGGGTCAGCCTCTCCAACATATTTATTCCCAATGCCTCGAAGATTGACTGGATGAAGATAAACATTGACTTTGTCGGAAGAGGACTGGAGCTGGAGCCCATTGATGTCCCGGGGTTTTCCCAGACTTTTGCCGGTGAGATGACTCCCGAAGGGGTCAGAGGACAAATTGAAGTCAGAACTGGTTCCCCGGAAATATCAGATCCCTTGGATTTTCCTGTTACTGCGGATTTTCCCGGAGATGTTCTGCCATACACCCGCCCTTCAATGGGCATCGAATCCGACAACCAGCATATAATGAACCGTGCTCTGGAGGCTTCCTGGAAGGCTGAGAACATGTGGGATGCCGCGGTGAAAGTGAACCGCTGGGTTAATGAGAACATATCCCGGGGGATTGCCCTCCCCTCGGCAAAAATGACCCTGGCCAACGAACAGGGAAACAGCGAAAGCCGTGCCCTTCTGGCCATCGCCATGTGCCGTGCCTTGGACTTTCCCGCAAGACGAGCCGGGGGATTGGTATTTTCCGGTGGAAGTTTTGTCCCCCATTACTGGATGGAGGTTTACACCGGCCAGGGAGGGTGGGTTCCCCTGGATCCTGACAACCGGCAGGTAGAAAACCTGGGAGCCACTCATATACGTCTTTTTGGAGAAGGGGAGGTATGGGATTTAAATGTGGAAGTAATGGATTTCAACCCGAAGCCACCTGACAGGGTCACTTATATAAACCGGGAGCTTTCCTGGCCTGTGGGAGAGGAAAGGGTCTATGTCTTGAAAAGCGACGGCAAGAAAGTCGGCACGGAAACGGCTTGGATGAAGGATGTTTCTGTGCTGGACAACCAGGAATCATATAGAATTATCATGGAATCCACCCTGGATCTGGGAGTTGATATTGCCACATCCAAGGGAGAATACTGGATGAATCCCCAGGGGCTTCCCATCAGGTTTGAAAAGGAAGTACAGCTGGGGGGCAGGACTGAATCCCACAGTTTTACAAACCAGGGCGAATACCTTGTGGAAGATGTAACAAGGGATCAGAAATCAGAAACCCTGCGGATTCCCTTTTCCCGGGGGGCTTATCTGGCTGACACTCATTTCCTTTCTCAGTGGGTGATTATTGCCGGTCAGTTTGATGATCTGTCCATTGGCCGAAGTTATAATTTTACAGTGTTCATCCCGGAAACTTATTCCTTTGATACCATGACTGCCCAGGTTCGTCAGTTTGAATCGGTGGAGGCCGGGGAAAGAATCTACGAAGCCTTCAGGGTGGAAACCAACCGGGGGCTTGCCTTCTGGGTTGATCAGAAAACCCGGCGGGTGGTGAAGCTATCCTTTGTTAATCAGAAAGTGGATATGGAATTGCTCTCCACGGAGTTGAAGATTTAATGACACTTCAGGGGCTGTGCTGACTGGATCTGCGGGTATATTCCTGCTGATACCGCAATGTCATTCTGAAGATGTATTCTCACAGTCATATTTTCGCCGGCTGGATATTCCATCACTTCTCCCTTGCCCTCTTGGATCAGCTTCTCAGGAGTGCCCATGGCTTTGATGATGTCGCTTTTTCCTGCTCCCAGCCCGATACCATTGCCCAGGCCGATTGTCGCCAGGGGATAACTGCTTTTCATCTGATGCCCGTCAAGCAGGATCTCTTCACTTAGAAGCTCCCGGTAGATCACCTGGATCCATTTAATCCGTCGGCGGTTGTCGGGGCCTTCCACATAAAACATCAACACGCCGGAGTCACCGGGGTTGATGAAATAATGAATCCCTGATGTGTCATCAGGAAAAGGCATCCCCAGCCGGGCCATAGTCCTGACATTACTGCCCGGCGCCATGCTCTGCAGGGATATTTTGGACTCTTTTTCCCTGGCCGGGGAGGAGTTGATGCAAAGGACGGTCAAAAGAACAACAATCCCGGGAATAGTTCTAAGAAATTTTATAAGGCTCATGGACATCTCTCCTGATTTGCTGATGGTATTATTCTTCCCGGGAATGAGAAAAGTCCTTGAACCGGCGGTAATTTAAATAATAATATGATTTGAATTAAAATACCGGAGGAGATTATGAAGAAGATTAATTGTCGGGGTATGCACTGGGTTTTTATCGCTCTGCTGGCTGTTGCCATTTCCCTGCTGACGGCATGCCCGGTGGTATCTGGTGCTGGAACTGAAACCACTGAATCCGGGGAAAACCCCAGGATAAAGAATGTGATATTTTTTATAGGTGATGGAATGGGACCTCAGCACAGGAGGATCGCGGGCATATTTCAGGGCAAGGGTGATCCGGCGCATCGGCTGGCCCTGGAGAATCTGAAAACCTCGGGGATAGCTTACAATCACAGTCTTAATGCCCTGGTGACTGATTCTGCCGCATCGGGTACTGCCCTGGCCACGGGATACAAGACCAACTCGGGGTACATCGCCATGGATCCCCAGGGAAACCAATTGAAAACCATCCTGGAGTTGTGCCGGGATAATGGGAAATCCACGGGGCTTATCACCACGGTGACCATAGCCCACGCTACTCCGGCAGCCTTCGCCGCCCATGTGAACAGCCGGAAGAAATACTCAGAAATAGCTCTTCAGTATCTGGATCAGGGGGTGGATCTGCTCATGGGGGGCGGATGGAATGATTTTCTGCCTCCAGCCCCGGCTGGTCAGTCGGTATCTTACCGCAGTCTTTATGGCAAGCGCAAGGATCACAGGAACCTTGTGGAGGATTTTCAGAACAAGGGTTACACTTTTGTTCACACTCGGGATGGCCTGATGAGCCTGGATACGGGAAAAGCAGAAAAACTCCTGGGACTCTTTGCTCCGGGAGCCATGGCCTATGAGATTGACCGGGATCCGAGCCTGGAACCCCACATTGCCGAGATGACCGCCAAGGCTATCGAAGTGCTTTCAAGGAATCCCCAAGGCTTTTTCCTGATGGTGGAAGGGGGAAAGATTGACTGGGCCGGTCACGGCCACGATGTGGCAGGAGTAGTTCATGATACCATAGCCATGGATGATGCAGTGAAGGTGGCCTTGAAGTTTGCCGAGAAAAACCCTGATACCCTGATTGTTGTGGTGGAGGATCATGAAACAGGAGGTCTGGCCATCACTGCCAATACCAGCGTTGAGAGGATTGGCCGTCTGAAGGCTACAGCAGAACGCATGGCGGGGATGATCCGCAAGGACGGCTCCAACATCCGGGAAGTCTTCGAAACATATGCCGGCATAGCTGATCTTAAGGACTGGGAATATAAGAAAGTCAGGGACGAGGTTACCGGGGTTGCCAAGTATTTTGACAAATGGGGGTATGGTGGCTCTGTGGTGGCAGATATCATCAGTCAGAGGACAGGGGTTCATTTCTCCACCGGCGGTCATACCGGTGCTCCAGTGCTGGTGGCTGTCCAAGGGCCGGGATGTGAAATCTTTGACGGGTTTTACGACCAGACGGATATTCCAAGGAAAATAGCCGAACTCCTGGGCCTGGAGCTTCCTTAATTATGGATGAATAAAAAAATGAGGGAAGCTGACAGATAATATTACCTTTAGGCCGTTCAACGTCAGTTTCCCTCTCGACCGGAGTTTTGGTGAAGGGGAAAGATCGCTCTTTCCACGAATGAAATCTGGTTTTTGATACTTTCCAATAATTAATAATACTACAGAAGTTTGTCCTCAGGAATCATTCGAAGGGCTTATTTTTTTAGTTCAGTTGAACTAAGCCCTGCCGGGTTTTCTTCTTTGCCGGAGGGTTTCCACAGATAATTTGCCAGGCGGGCGCCATATTTCCCCCCCTGGTATGCGCCAAACATAGATGCCACTGCCTTCCCCAGAAAGCCAAAGGTCACAGCACCCGGTGGGCCGGCAATTATCATTCCCAAGGCAGCTCCCCCAAGACCGCCAAGGAAATAACCCCCGGCAGTGCCTGCAGCCCCTGCGGTGAAAGAGCCGGCGGCAATTTTGGTTACCTGCTTCTTTTCATCCCGGGTCAAACTCGCCCTGCCCAGCTGGCGGGTTGTGCCGTCGGGGGCCCTTGCAGTCACTTCCACCGGTTTGAGATTTATAAGATGATAACTGAGTTTTTCCTTGAAGTCCCGGGGTTTTGCTTCTTTATATTCTAACTGTTCACCAGCTTTCTGGGACATATCAGAAGTCTTTTCGACCCCGGAAGATTTCGTTTTTGCCATCTCCCGGTAGGCTGCCAGGGAAATCATTCCCAGGGGGCCTGCCATGGCTGATAAAAATGTGCCGGCAACCTTTTCTGCCTTTTCTATGGACATTTTTCCTTTTTTTACCCGGCGGGACAGAAACCATCGGGCCCCAGTCAGGCCAAGGCCCAGAGGTGACAGGAACCTGGAGCTGTAGGCGATTCCCTGGGCAGCTTCCATCTTGCCCAGGAACCGTTTCTCCTGGTCCCCCTGAATGATTCCCTGCTTCAGCTTTTCTGTGCCGGTTCGCAGGGTTATCGGGCCGATGAGGGAGCCTGCCAGGTTCAGGGCCACTCGGAGTCCCGGAACCCTGCCGATGATTTCTGAGAGTTTTTTTCCGAATTTTCTTATTCCTGTGCGGTCAACAGCTTTGTCCACCAGGGTGGGCTGCTGGATTTTTTCCATGGCTTCCAGCTTGACCGGGGTCTGACGGGCCAGCTCATCGTAATTATTGTTATAGAACTGGTATGTCTGAGCATAGTCTTCCCAGCGGTTGGTGGCGGAATAGGGCAGTTCGCCGGGGACATCGATGGAGGGGTCGAAAATATGGGGCTTGGTGCCGAAAGGCGGAGTGAGGCTCCTTCCCAGGAATGGCCCTGGTGCCTTGGAAAAATCACTGGTGTGACCCACCTCGTGAATCAGAACTTCCCGGTTGAAGCCGTTTATCGCTGCATACCCTTTATCCAGATCTATGGTTCGGGCAAAAAGAAGGTCCTTGGCCATGCCTGATGCCTGATAGTTTTTGGCCAGGTTCGGATCAATGGATACAAAGTCGGCACTGGTGACATCCTTCAGAGGAAGACTGTCCAGAGTTTCCATTATCATGGCCTTCTCTGCTGCAGTGGTGGTGCTGATCTGGGGATAAATCACCTTGGGGCCACCCCGGATTACCTTTCCTGTGTTGAGGAGTCCCTCGGAGAGATCCTCCCCGGTGGGGGATGTGACACTGCCGGCGGGGTTCTGGTTTTTTTCTGATCTGATAATCTTTTTGAAACCCTGACGAATTTTCCGGGCAGTCCATGCAACAGGAGATAGAACTGTGGATATGGTTTTAGCGGCGGCACGGCCAAGGCTCTTGTCCCAGCCGGTTTTAAACAGCAGAATCCCTGCTCCTGCGCCTATCCCGCCGGCGATGGCCACGGGGATATTCCCGGCCATGGTGGAAAAACCCAGGGCAACCCCTGTCAGGGCACCGGTGAGGGCCATGCTCCCCATTCCGGCATGATCACATACAGAAAGAACTGTCCGGTCAAAGAAAACCCGCAGTCTTTCTTCCCGGGTTGTTTCTGCCATATCATATGTGTCCCGGGAAGCCTCGGGGACAGATGTGGCGGTGGTGTTTTCCCTGTCTGGCAAGGTGTTTCCCGGCGAAATGGTATGCCGGAAAATATCCTGACCACTGACCGGCGACAGGTTGTCCATGATTGCACTCCAAAATATATTATTACTCAATTTTATAGTATCATTTTAGCGGTATGCCATGCAACTGGGCATTGTTAACATTTTGTTAACATCCTGGCTTAATTATCCTTTTTCAGCCATACCTGGTATTGGCCGTCCCTGGTGGCACCAAGGGCACCGGTCAGGTGGTAATCTTCAGTATGGGAAAGCCTGTAATGCCGGGACAGGATGTCTTCCTGCCGGAGTTTTCCGGTTATGCGGGGGTGGTGATAGCCGTTGAGGAGAAGCATATCATAGTAACCTTCGGTGATTTTCTCGATAATCTGTGCTTCAGAAGACTTCTCAATGCCTTCCGGGGATGTGCCGGACAGGTTGTCAAGATTCTCCAGGGGAATCCGGTGAAAAAACTGGAGCCGGTAAAGATAAGGATCTTCCGAGATGATTCTGGAGTTTTTGTTGACTTTCAGGAATATGTGATTAACCACCCGATCAGTGTTGGGGAAGCTGTCCTCCAGGTATCGGGTATGGAAAACCCCAAAGGTCAGGAGCACTGTCAGGATAGTCACTGCCAGGTATCGATAATACCTGTGCTCCCGCCGGATCAGGTCTGCCAGTAGAATGCCCGCCGGTGGGATTAATATCATCAGGGCAAAGGGGGCCTCCAGAAATACCATGTCTTTTCGGGGAGAAATAAGATGGGCCATCACCGGCATCAGTCCCGACAGGATCAGGGACAGAAACAGTATTTTTCGGGAGGTGTCTTTTTGAATAACTGTCATCACGGCAATTATCCCCAGAGTCGCAACGGGAGCCAGAAAGATGGCGATATTGTAGAGTGCCGACAGGAAATCGGGATCTCTTATGCCAGGGGCAAAACCTGGGAACCAGCCCTCCAGAGCTGTCATACCCAGCACCAGAAGAATTGAAGAGCCTGAAAAGACAGCCCCTCCTTTGAAATCTGCCAGAAACATCAGGATCACTGCCGGAATCAGGAACATTACAAGAGAGTAATTGCACAGTATCGACAGGCCCAGCAGGAGGCCGGCTAAAGCAAAACTCGCCATCCGGGGCTGTTTTTTGGGAGCACATAGGGATGAAACATACAGAAAACCGGCAAAAAGGGGCATGGCCATGGCGACGGGGGAGGCAAACTTGCTGAGAAATATGTGAGGCCCGGATATTGTCAGGATGACAGCCGAGAACACCGCCGACTCAGTATCTCCGGTGAGGGACCTTGCAAAGAGAAAAAACAGACCTATGGAAAGAATGCCGAAAAATGCCGAAAATCCACGGCCTGTAATATACCCTCCCCAACGGTGGGCCAGCCCGAATATTGCCACAGGAAGCCCCAAATGAGGCCCTCTGGCTTGGGGGTGGATTTCCTTGCCCTGAAGGGCCAGATCGCCGGTAACCAGGTTTCTGCATTCGATAAAATGGGGGGATGCATAACCAAGACCGGCCCTGAGTATGAGCACAAATAAAAAAATTATTAAGAGCCACGGCCAGATTCTGTTGAGATGTTCCCACCAGTCCTGATTCTCTTTCTCCATGTCAATCAATTTCGAACCGCTCCTGCTAAATCCCTTGGGGGTTATCCGGGAATAGCTTTTAAGAATATTGAATACTTTTTTGGGTACTATGAAGATTATAACAGAATATTCTTTTTCTAAGGCTAATAAAAATGTAAACAGAATAATTTCTGAAAAAGGTAAATATTGTAACAGGACAAATAGGGTTTAATCGCAGGTAACTGCATACATACATATACAAGGAGTGCAGATGACAAATTTAAATATGGAAACCAGTTCGGGGAAGAATCCTCTGGATGGCTCAGCGGAGCTGGTGGGGCTTCCATTTTTGTATTCTTTTGTGAATTCAGTCCCCAGTCCATTGATGATTCTTGACAGGTCCTTCCGGGTGGTCCTGGTGAACGAGAGCCTTACTTCACTGTATCCCAGGGTGCAGAAGGGTGAAACTTACATGGGAATGCTTCCGGGAGAGGTCATGGGGTGTGTTCATGCCCAGCTGGATGGATACAGGTGTGGCGAAACCCATTTCTGCCGGTTCTGCTGTTTGAGAAATGCGGTTTCCCGGAGTCTTGATGGAGAAAAGGTGACCAGCGACTGCAGTATTTCCCGTGATGATATGGGATTAGTCCTGAGGGTCAGGGCAGTTCCCTTCGATTTTATGGATTACAGATACTCTGTGGTGACCCTGAATGACATAGGCAATGAAAAACGCCGCCGTGTCCTGGAGAGGCTGTTTTTTCATGATATCTTGAATACCGCCGGGGTGATATATACCACATCGAATTTTCTTGCAGATGCACCGGCAGAATATCAGCCACGGCTGATTAATATTATCAAGGACTGCTCCCAGATTCTCATCGACGAGATCGAAGGCCAGAGAGAATTGACCGCGGCGGAAAATAACGAGTTGAGAGTTCAGCCGGACAAAATCGACTGCTGTGAACTCATCGAGGAACTGGCCAGAATATATCGGCAACATGTCAGTGCAAAGAGCAAGAACATCCAGGTTCTGGAATGTCCCAAAAGCCTGGTGATTACCAGCGATAAATCCCTTGTCAAGCGGGTTCTGACAAATATGATTAAAAATGCCCTTGAAGCGTCCAAGGAAGGAGAAACAGTAACTGTGGCCTGCAATCCTCATCAGGAGGGAGTACTGTTTTCCGTTCACAATCCCGCCCATATGGATGAAAAAGTCAAGGAACAGGTTTTCATGCGGAAGTTCTCCACCAAGGGCGAAGGGAGAGGCGTGGGCACCTACAGCATGCAGCTTCTGACTACAAGGTACCTTGGAGGTAAAGTGTTTTTCGAATCTGAATCGGGACTGGGGACAACCTTTTATTTACAACTGCCGGAAGACTTGAAACCTGATGAATTGAATCTTTGAAGACCCGGTTAAACAGTAGGTGAGCTTTTGGATAGTGCTGACAAGAGGCTGAAAGTTCTGCATCTGGATGATGATCCAGATTTTCTTGAACTTTTTTTAGCAAGATTTTCTGATTCCTTTGATATTGTCAGCATACATGACCCTGATGAGCTTTTTGGCCTGTTGAATTCTCATACCTTTGACGGGGTTATTCTGGATTATGACCTGCCGGTGACCAATGGCAACAGCCTTCTGCAGAAGATCAGAAGTGTCATGCCCTGGATGCCGGTTTTCCTCCTGACAGGACAGGGAAATGAAGAAGTGGCCAGGCAATCCTTTTTAAACGGGGCATCGGATTATTTTACCAAAGAGATGGCAGGCATCGGCGCCAGAGAAAGGCTGATCAACTCAATTCATTCTCATGTGGGCAAGGCAAAAATTGAAAAAAACTTCAAAGACAGTCAGAAGCTGTATCAGGCAATTTTTGAATCTTCGGGGGATGCCATTGCGCTGATGGAGCCGGGGACGGGAAGGCTTATTGACTGCAACAATGCAGCCCTGGAGATTTTTCGCTGTCCCAGGGATAAATTAATCGGCAGGACTCCTGGTGATTTTTCTCCCCCGGAACAACCCGGAGGAATGGATTCCCATCAGTTTGCCAAAGAAAAAGTAAGTAAAGCTCTTTCGGGAATCCCTCAGTCTTTCAACTGGCTTCATTGCCACGAAGACGGTTCTCTTTTTACGGTGGAGGTTTATCTTTCCCGTATCGACCTGCAGAGTAGCCCCCTGTTGCTTTCGGTGTTCAGAGATATTACTGAGCAGGAGAAGGCCAAAGAAAAACTTCGTCGCAGTGAAGAACGTTTTCGCAAACTTCTGGAAAATGCCATCGACCCCATTATATGGACGGATATTTACGGCAAAATCCTCAACTGCAATCAAGCTGCCAGGGAAATGTTCGAGAGATCCTACGATGATATGGTGGGCAGTTCCGTCACCACCCTTCATCCCATGCCTCCGGATCAGTTCAATGAAGCTATATATCACCAGATAGTTGTTTCCGGCGACAAGCATGTGAATCAGGTGCCTGTCATCAGCGCATCGGGAAAAATTCGCCAGGTGATAATCACTGCCAGCAAGGTGAATATTGACGGAAAAGAACTGGTGCAGGGGGTTTTCCGGGATGTGACCGATGAGCTTCAGGCCCGGGAGGAGATTAAAAACCGCCTCGATTTTGAGGATTTAATCATCCGTTTCACTGCCCGTTTCATCAATCTCCCTTATGAAAAGATTGACCAGGGAATTGAAGAAGCCCTCCAGGAGATTGGCCGGTTTTCCCGGTGCAAGCTGGCAGGACTGCTCCAGTTGAAGGGGGATCCTCCGGTGATCCGGCAGACTCATGTATGGCGTGATAATCCATCAGTTCCTGATATGTCCATGTTTGAATACAGCACTCCCCAGGATTTTCCATTTTACTGGGATCAACTGCTTAACAAGGGATTGATAAAAATATCAAGCATGGAAGATTTGCCTGAAGATGCCTTAGTCGAGAGGGCTATCTTGGACAGGTATGGTTTTTCGCCGACCCTGGTGATTCCACTTTACAGAAACGAAGTTTTATTTGGTGCTCTGGGACTCAGCGGTGAACAGAATCAGCATAAAGAATGGAAGCAGTCATACATTCAGCTGTTACGTCTTGCCGGGGAAGTTATTGTCAGCGTCTTAACCCGCAAGGAGTCAGAAGATGCCCGCATGACCGGTGAAAAGGAAAAATCTGAGATTCTCGATAGCCTGTCGGAGATTGTTGCATATTATCCCATAAACAGCATGAAAGCTTCCTGGGTAAATCGGACATGTCTTGTGCAGACTGGACTGAAAGCCGAAGACTTTAGAACAAAGAATTGTTACGAAATCTGGCATGGAAGTAGCGAAAGATGTCCCGGCTGTCCTGTGCTTCAGGCTTTCTCCACAGGGAAAAGCCAACAGAACGAGATTAGCACTCCCGACGGAAGGATCTGGCTTATCAAGGCGCATCCGGTGTTTGATGACGATGGCATTCAGAAGGGAGTTCTGGAGATCGGCCTGGATATATCCCAGGTTAAGATTGCCGAGGAAGAGCTTGCCCTGCGGGATGAACAATACCGGCTTCTGGCGGAAAACGCCACGGATATTATCACTCTTCACAAAATGGATGGCACTTACGTGTTTGTTTCCCCTTCCATCGAAGAAATAACCGGTTACAAACCCCGGGAGCTTCTGGGCAAAAAATTCCTTCACTGTGTTCATCCCGACGATTCCGCTATGGTAATGGAGCGTTTTTCAAAGCTGATGGAAGATGGCGGTCTTGTGTCAGCCACATACCGGTTCCGCCTTAAAAACGGCCAGTACATTTGGATGGAATCCCGGGGAAAGCTGGCGTGTGACGGTAGTGATGGCCGACCTGATACTATTGCAGTAATTTCCCGGGATATTACCCTCCAGCAGAAGGTTATGGATTCCCTTCGGGAAGAGGAGGAAAAATTCCACAAGGTCTTTGTGCTGATTCAGGATGGACTGTTTATTGTCGATGAGGGACACAGGATCATAGAGGCGAATCCTGCAGGATGCCAAAACCACGGCTACAAAGAGGGAGAATTGACGGGAATGATGGTGGAAGAGCTGATTCATCCCGATTACCGGGAGTCCTTCATGGGTATGACCAACCGTCTTGACATGGGTCTGGGATTCGGCGGTCAGGTGCGGTGCCTGAGGAAGGACAGGGCCAACTTTGACGGTGAGATTTACGGAACCCCTTGCCAGCTTAACCATCGTCTTCATTTTCTCACCTGTATTCGGGACATTACCTGGCACAACCAGCTGGAAAGGGAACTGGTGAAAAAAAACCAGGAACTTGCAGATTTCACATACCGGGTAACCCATGACATCAAGAATCCCCTGAATATAATCAAGGGTTATATCGCCTCCATTGACGGAAAGCAGGAACTCCTGGAAAAGTATCAGGACAGGATAATGAGCCAGGCGGATTATCTCATCGGCTTTGTGGACAAGCTCTTGAAACTTTCCCGATCCGGAAGAATCATCGATGGGAAGGAATCAGTGAGAATTCTCAAGATAATACGTACAGCCTTTGCCCTTTTCCGGGACAGAGCACCCCGTGCAAGGCTGGAAGTATTATCTGAGATACCCGCAGTTATGGGAGATCCATCGGGCCTGGAGCAGGTGTTTACCAATCTTGTTGAAAATGCCTTCAAATACCGTGACTCCGACAAAGACGAACTGGTAATCAGCCTGAGGGCCCAAAACATCGGCGACCGACTGATAATTGAACTGTCAGATAACGGCATTGGTCTTGAGAATCATCTGAAAGACAAGATTTTTGAGCCCGGATTTACCACATCAAAGGACAGGGGCACAGGCTTCGGACTGGTTATCGTCCGAAAAATCATTGATGCCCACGGCGGCGAAATATATGCCGAAAGCAAAGGAGTCGGCCAGGGAACAACATTTGTGATAAATCTTCCAGCTCTTGTTCCTGCCTGATGAAGGCGATGAGGGCAGGGCTTTTTCAAAAGGGTGTGTAAAGCTCCAGCAGGGTCCATTCCATGGTGCTGGGGCGGAAGGACAGCTTGAAGCAGTTGTCTTCCCTGTCCGATACATTAAAAAACAATATTGTGTCCCGGCCGTCCCGTCCCCGGTATGTGAGGCTTATCGACTTGAGATCAAAACGGCGCCTGTTCCATATGAAAGCCCTGGGGCGAATCCCTCCCCGGACAAAAGATGCCATCACGTCAATCTTTTCCTGAATTTGCTGGATCATCCCGCATCGCTCCTGCCCTGCGGCGGTGAATTTACCTTCTGGGAGATTCAGATAATTCAGTTGGATAAAAAAGGCTGAAGTTAAAATTTCCTGATGAGGCCAATCACTTTGCCATTGATGGAAAAGCCCGGCCCAAGGGGTATGTCGTCGTAAGCGGGGTTGGCGGGATGCAGGAGAAATGTTCCCTGTCGGGTCATGACCAGCTCCTTTACCGTGGCCTCGTCATCGACAATTGCCACCACCAGATCCCCGGGACTTGCATGGCTTTGCCGGTGGACTGCCACCAGATCCCCAGGCTCAAGCCTTGGGGACATGCTGTCGCCCCGCACCCGCAAGAGGAAAACCTCTGCAGTATCCCCCCAGTAGCCGGGGTCCATGAGGAAATGATCCTCCACGTCCTCCACCGCGGTGGAAAAAGGCCCCGCAGCGATATGTCCCAGCAGGGGAACCCGGCTTTCTCCCACATCCACCAGGGATTCACCGTCATCACCCACAATGCGGATTCCCCGGGATTTTCCCGGCTCCACCACAATGAACCCCTTCTTTTCAAGGGCCTGAAGATGACGGCGGATGGCATTGAGGGAGATGATCCCCAGGTGCCCTGCAATATCCCGCACCGTGGGGGGGAAACCGTCGGCTCGGATGGCCCGGCGGATAAAATCCAGCACCTGCCGCTGGCGATCCGTTAAAAGCTCCCGGGGGGACGGCTCCATATGGTTCAGATTAATCTCTTCTCTCATCAGGGCCTCTCAATAAATAACAATAGAATTATAAATATTATAGGATACAAAAGTATCATTGTCAACCCTGTCAACAGAAACAATGTCCAAAAGAGAGAGGCTGGAGCCGGGAGAATAAAAACAGCCCCGGCGGTTATGCCGGGGACTGCATAAAACACTGCCGGCGGTTGTTGTCAATAAACTTCGATGTTTCCTCCCGCCTGCCGGGGGATGGTCACATACTGCATCAGCTCGTAGCGTACGGGCCTGTTAGTATTCACCACGGTATATCCGAAGTCGGGAGGCGCTGGGCTGATACCCCGGTTTCCGGGGTAGGGGAAGGCATAGGGAATATGCTGCTGGTCAGGGGTCGGTTCCCGGGTCCCGCTGTAGTTCATCTGATATGCTGGCCATGGGAATGCGCCCATGTTAGGATTGGCGTTGGAATCGGTAAACAGCCCGAATCGCCGGTTGGCGTAAATCTGCTGAACCGGCATCGAACCCGTATCAGGGGGAGGCGGATCCACAGGCCCTCCCTGATCAACACCTCCGGGAGGGGCATCCGCCTGAAGGATCTTGAGCATGGAATGCTCGGGGATCTTGTCAAAGTAAAGGGGTTGCTGAAGGCATACGCCGTTGTTGCTGGGGTTAATCGTTACAATTTTGTTGGTCTGAATCAGAAGACGATCAGTGCCGGTTTCAAAACCTCCGCTCACCGAGTCCCGCCGGACAATCACCACATTGTCCAGGCTCTTGTTGTTGCCGACATTGTGCCGGTAGTTCTGCCCCCAGCCATAGTTGTATGACAGGCTTGTTGAATCGGGGTTGTCGGGATATCTTGGAGGAGCAGTCCGGTCGCCGTATCCTGCGGTGTTGCCATAAAGCCTTGCCTGCTGGGTTGAAATCTCATTAACCGGGAGAACGCCGGCGCTGTTGACATGGAACAACCAGGAAGGGGTTTTTTCCGCCTGCCGGAGGGTGTTGAAAATCGTGAAGTTTCTTATGTCGTCAACAATAATCCAGTGGGCTTTGGATGGATCGTTCCATACGCCATGGGGGCCGGCAGGGCTCAAGGCGAAGGTGGAATTAGTCCCCCCGGTATCGATCAGTGTTGATGCCAGGTATTTGTTTGCCACATAGGTGGAAAGAACTACTTCCGCGGGAAGACGGCCTCCTCCAGCGGTCATCACTGTGTCCCAGTTAGTGATATTGTCGATGGGGCCCCGAACCCGAACTGTCACCCTGGAGCAGGAACCGTAATCCCGATACAGGGTTTTGCGGTTGGTGTTGTCATTGGGATCGAAGGCCGGGTAATTTGAAGAACGATCCAGCACCGGTGTCACCTGAACATGAAACCAGAACCAGGGGTTTTCGCTGAACTGCTCCCAGCTGGAGTAGTCATCCACCACCCCCATATGAAAGGTGCAAAGGGTTCCCATTCGAGTTGACCCGGAAACTCCGTAGTCACCGGGGTTGACATATAATTGGTCACAGTTTGTGCCCATGCCTGATGTGAGAGGATCGAAGCTGATTCCCGTTTCCGGTTCAGATATAACCCTGGGCATTCGGTAGAGGCAGTTGCTCCCTCCACGGCAATCTGCGGGTTCTTTGTTCTGGATTATTTCCTCCAGTCTTCCCTGGGCCAGCTGTGTGGCGATGGTCTGGTTTTTTGATCGATAGGACGCGGCAAACCCTTTGGGGAATATGTTGAACACCATGAACAGACCGCCGGTCAGAACTACCATGGCTACCAGGATCTCCAGAAGGGTTACTCCTCTTTTCTTTTTTCCCTTGGGCATCTTGTTTTTCATCAGCTGTGCCACCTCAACAAAAAATAGACCTGTCGTTAAACTTAAATTAATTATAGCTTGAATCTGCTCCAGATTCAATAGTTTTTTCCGCCTAATTGACTTTGATGAAACTTTACAGCTTGTTGACACTTGTCTGGAAACCTGAAGG
The DNA here is from genome assembly GCA_964396845.1 of uncultured bacterium. Taxonomy (GTDB): domain Bacteria; phylum Vulcanimicrobiota; class JAJTBE01; order JAJTBE01; family CAYNGH01; genus CAYNGH01. The sequence goes on from CAYNGH010000017.1 coordinate 25,090, forward strand.
ATTCACATGCTGTTCAAAGAAGAACCCTTAAACCACATAAATTTTGGAGGAAGGCATGACTGATTCTGCAGGGAGTATTATCCACGAATTAAACGAAAAATTTTTCCAGGTGATGGAGCCGGGAAAAATTTTTTTGGAGATTCATGCCAGGGAAAGCTTGGCAGATTATGCCGAGGTTCAATACCGGGACGGCGGAAGGCAGATGAAAGCCTCCCTAAAACCGGGGGAAGTCCGGGACGGAATGCGGGTTTTTGCCGGGGAGATTGTCCTGGAGCGCCGGCAGGTTGATATGCCTTATCACTTTATCCTGAAAGGCTCCCCGGGAACTTTCAGGTTCCCCTCGGAAGAAGGGAAAAACTTCCCCGGTTTTACCGGATATGTTGACCATATCCCCTCCTGGGCTAAAGGGGTAGTGTGGTATCAGGTGTTCCCGGAACGTTTCCGCAACGGGAATCCCCGATCCAATCCCACCCTGGAGGATATAAAAGAAACCTGGATTAAAAACTGGCGCATCAGGGACTGGGGAAAGGACTGGTACGCCATGGATCTCTGGGAACAGGAGAACTTTGATTCGGTATTCCAGTCGATATATCATCGCCGTTGTGGCGGGGACCTTACAGGTATAATCGAAAAACTGGATTATATCCAGCAACTGGGCATCGGCGCCATCTACCTGAATCCCGTCTTCCGGGGGGAGTCCCTTCACAAGTATGACGGGAGCACCTTTCACCATGTGGATGAAACCTTCGGGCCGGACCCTGAAAAGGACAAGGCTTTGCTTCAGGAAGCCGGTGAAACCCACGACCCGAAAACCTGGATATGGACCGGGGCCGACAAGCTTCTTCTGGAGCTGGTGGATCAGGCCCACTGCCGGGGAATCAAAGTGATAATCGACGGGGTTTTCAATCACTCCAGCCGAAATTTCTTTGCCTTTGCTGATCTGCTGAAAAATAAACAGGAGTCCCCATACAAGGACTGGTATTCAGTTACCCGCTGGGATGACAACCTTCCCGACGGCTTCGAATATGAGGGCTGGTTCGGCCATCATTATCTTCCCGAGTTTGCCAGGGATGAGAACAACCTGAATCCCCATTATAAAAAATATCTTTTTGATATAACCCGCCGATGGATGGCCCCGGAAGGCGACCCTTCCAAAGGAGTTGACGGATGGAGGCTGGATGTGGCTTTCTGCGTGCCTCATGGCTTCTGGCGGGAATGGCGGGGTCTGGTGAAATCCATCAACCCCGAGGCTTATATCACTGGCGAAGTGATTGATATTGCGCCGGAATTTCTCCGGGGGGATGAATTTGATGCCCTGATGAACTATCCCTTCGCCTTTAATGTGAGCCAATTTTTCATTGATCAAAAAGACAAAATACCCCCGTCGGTGTTTGCCCGGGAGATGCTCCGCCTGGGGCGGGCTTATCCTCCCGATGTCACCGGTGTGATGATGAACCTCCTCTCATCCCATGACACTCCCCGCCTCAGGACCCTGATTGTGAATCCTGACTGTAATTATCGGGACTGGTGGGGTTTTCACGACAGATCAAAGGCGGAAAAGAATCCCAATTACCGCATTGACCGGGGGGATCCGGTTCACCGGGCCATTCACCGGATGATTGTCGCTTTCCAGATGACCTGGCCCGGAGCACCCATGATATATTACGGCGACGAGTTGGGGATGACCGGGGCCAACGATCCCGACTGCCGGAAACCCATGCTGTGGGATGATATTGAGTTTGAAGACGAGGCGACGGAGCCCCGTCCCGGCATGACTCATCCCGGCGAGAAGAACCAGCCCGATAAGGAACTCCTTTGTGACTACCGCACTCTTATAGCCATCCGCAACAACCAGCCGGCCCTTCGCCGGGGGGATGTGGAAGTGCTGATGGCCGACGATGAGTCCGGCGTTCTGGCCTTTGCCCGGGTTTTTGAAAAAGACAGGATTCTGGCAGTTTTCAACAACAGCGACACTCCATGTGAGGTGTCAGTGCCTCTGCCCGATGGCTTCAACCGCCGATGGAAAGGCCTGATGGATTCCTCTCAGTGGGAGGCCCGGGAAAACTTCCTGAAAACTGTTGTTTCTCCCATGAGCTTCTTAATTCTCAAGGGTTGCCAAGATAAGGCGGAGCAGTAAAAACAGAACCCGGCAGGGAGCTTCTCATGGCTTCTCCCTGCCGGCAAAGAATGTCAGAATGGGGATCAATCATCAGACCCCGGACTTCACCTTGTGATTCCTGATGGCTTCTTCGAAGACCCCCGCCAGCCGGCGGACTCCTTCCACATTCTGGGCTTTGGTGGCATAGGAGAAGTTAATCCGGATGGTATTCTTCCCCTGGCCGTTGCAGAAGAAATGAGTGCCTGCCACAAAGGCCACGTTATGTTCGATGGCGGTCTTCATGATCTCCTCGGCATCCAATCCCTGGGGAAGCTCCAGAAACAGGAATAATCCCCCCTGGGGACAGGTCCATTTCACTCCCTGAGGCATATAACGTTCGAAGGCATCTAACATGATGTCCCGTTTTTCCCGGTACATCTCGATAATCCGGTTGATGCTCTTCCGCAGGTGGCCTTTTTCGATGAACCGGGCCACAATCCGCTGGGTGAAGGGGGATGTGCAGAGATCTGTGGACTGCTTGGCGATGATTAGCCGGTCTATGATGTCCCGGTGAGCCAGCATCCAGCCGATGCGGAAGCCGGGGCAGAATATCTTGGAGAAAGTCCCCAGAAGAATCACATGTCCGGTTTCGTCCAGCTCATAGAAGGTTCGCTGATGTTCCCCTTCAAATCGAAGCTCCCGGTAAGGGCTGTCCTCTACAATCAGGACATCGTATTTATAGGCCAGCTTTAGGATCTCTTTCCGGCGGGATTCCGGGATGGTGATCCCCGCAGGATTCTGGAAGTCCGGAACAATATAGATGAACTTGGGCTTTTCCCCCTTCTCTTTCATCTCCTCCAGGGTTTTTTCCAGAATCTTAACATCCATGCCCTGATCCCCCACTGGGATTCCCACGGGAACAGCGCCGTAGCTGAAGAAGGCCCCCAGGCCTCCCAGATATGAGGGCAGACCTACGATGACCTTGTCCCCCCGGTTGATGAATATCTTGGCTACCAGGTCCAGTCCCTGCTGGGATGCAGTTGTTACCAGGACATTGTCCATGAATACATCGATGCCATACTGGCGGTAATGATCCAAAAGCATCTGCCTCAGGAGGGGATCCCCTTCGGTGGTGCCGTATTGAAGCACCATGTTGGCTTCCCGATCCATCACCTCGTTCATGACATCTTTGAGTTCCGCCACGGGAAAAGAGTCGGGAGAAGGAAGCCCCCCGGCAAAGGAGATTATCTCCGGCTTCTGGGTCAGCTTCAGAAGCTCCCGGATTGCAGAACGTTTCCTGCCCTTCACGTTGACGGCAAGGATTTCTTCCAGATTGCTGATCATACAGACACCTCCAAAAAAATTAGATGGATTCTTATCCATCGATCTGGCATTTGAGTGGGATAATTGTTGCTGGATAGTAAGGTTTTTCAGTCGGGGTTTTTTATAGTTTGGTATTTTTTCGACTTCTTACTTCTTTCATATTTGCCGATGGTTCCCTTCCAGGATAATGACAATTTTCACAAAAAACCGGCCAGCATAAAACTGCAAAAAAACCAAAACCAGAAGCAGAAAGCCTGTCTTCAGTGGTGTTGAATATTTCCGATGAGAATTGCCTGTGGCCGACAAAAAGCAGGTTTACTGAACCGTTACCTTTGTCATCCGGTCGCCTTTCCTGATTTTATCGATGACTTCATCACCGCCGACAACTCTGCCGAATACCGTATGAACCCCGTCGAGATGGGACTGGGGTGAATGGCATATAAAAAACTGGCTCCCGCCGGTGTCTTTTCCCGCATGGGCCATGGAAAGGCTTCCCCGCTGGTGTTTGTGGGGGTTTCCTTTGGTTTCGCACTTGATTTTATAGCCAGGCCCGCCGGTGCCGTCGCCCTTGGGGCATCCTCCCTGAATGACAAAATCAGGAATGACCCGGTGAAAGGTGAGGCCGTCATAGTAGCCCTTGCTGATAAGATCAACAAAATTCTTTACGGTCCCCGGGGCTTCATTGGGGTAAAGCTCGATGGTCATGGTTCCCTGGCTGGTTTCCATTGTTACCTTTGGGTTGTTCTCTGCCATTATATTCCTCCAAAATATTCTGATAAAAATTATCTTCTACGGTATTTCCGGATAACCTTTGATTCTCTTGGGAAATGTGCCTGTTTTTTCTTCCTTGAGAGGAGTCAGGATGAAGAATACCAAATAACATCATATTAAATCATCGGAGGATACTAAATGAAGTGGGAACATAAAAGCATAGTTCTCAGGTTTACATCGAAAGTGCCCCAGGACTCGGGAAGTGACTTTCTGCAGGGTCTGGATGAGGAGAGCTACAAGGTTCTCCAGGAAGCCGGTGTCAGCGGATGGGAGATGGTATCGGTGGTTCCCCTGTCTGCGGGAGCCTTCAGTGCTTCGGGCAAGGGGATCTTCTCTGCCAGCCAGTCCCATACCAATGCAGTGATTGCCTTTTTTAAAAGACTTGTCGAGAAAACTACCTGATCTTCGAAGAAATGGTCACCGGGGCGATTATCTGGCGGTATATGTGACTCCTTCTCTGGGTATGGCAGTGCCATGGCTCGCGGTCCTGAATTTCACCCGGTAGGTTTTCCGGGTACTGCCGTTTACCGGAGTGAAAACACAAAAGTGAAGATGAGGGCCAGTGGAATATCCCGTGTTCCCGGAAAGGCCGATGACTTCACCTTCTGCCACCCTCTGCCCCACATCCACCAGGGTTCCTTGATACTGCAGGTGATAATACTCGGCATATGTGCCATCGTCGTGGCGGATCAGCACAAAGTTGCCGTGACGTTTCATCCCGGGATCGGTGCCACCCCGTTTGGAGTCGTCTTTTATTCCCACCACGGTGCCGGCTCTGGCGGCGAGGATTCTGGTGCCCTCGGGCATCTCCCAGTCAACGGCATATCGATTGTTTCCGAAGTGACTGAACCTGCCGTTATAGCTCTGAATCACTTTGAATGATTTCCCGGATTCGTAGGGAAGCCGGTATGTGACAAACCATTTGTGCTTTCCCGAGGTATCTCCGGTCATCCAGTGGTATCGGAAACCGTAACTGGTGGATATACCGGGAGCTATGCGGTTGAGGGTCAGGATCAGCTTGTCCTGTTCCGGCGGGACCACATCGGTCACCGGGAGGCTCCATTTATCAGGCCTCAGGTTTCTTGTGTTCTGGGGATTGATGGTTATTGTGATGGGGTATGTGGCGGTGTTCCTTGCCCAGAACTGAACCTGATCCGGAGATTCCCTGGTAATGACAGCCACAATCCCGATATTGGACCAGTGTTCCTTGACCTTTTCTTCTGCTGTTGCCTGCCGGGGCAAAAGAAACAGCGCCGTCAGAATGATTAAAAACAGGGCTGTGGTTCTGGTGAGCTTCAAAGATGTCTTCATTGCTTTCTCCTGTTCCCTGAAAAATAATAATCTCGATTTGTAATTAATTGTTATTATTATACAGGTTTTTTAAAGGTGTTGTCACGAAAATATCAGTTAATTCCTATAAGTTTTTATATGATTTTTATAAATACTGCAAGCATCAATGTAAAAACTGGCTTTTGTGATAAAAATCTCCTGGTATGTGGATAATCGGGGAGGATGATATGGGACAGGAAAAGGCGATAATGAAACAAGTCCGGATGCTTTATTTTTCCGGCACCGGCAACACTCACTGGGTGATTCGGCGGATGTGTGACGGGTTTGAAAAGCAGGAAATAGACTGCCGGGTTCTTTCTGCCGATGAGCTTTTGGCCCGTTGCGGTTGTCAGCCGGGAGCAGAACCAGACAGGGGGAAGATGCGGACAGAGCTGACAGATTTTCTGAAGGAGATGGATTTGTTAATTCTGGGGTTTCCCACATATGGATCCGACATGCCCCGCCCCCTCAAGGATCTGTTGCCTCTCATTCCCGACGGGGATAAAACTCCCCTGGCGGTGGTTTCCACTGTTTACAAGGTGGGGGGGGATGCGGTCCACACCCCGGTGAGGGAGCTGGAAAGACGGGGATATAATATTGTATATTCTGGATATGTCATTATGCCCAACAATTTTAAAATCCCCCAGTTTAAGTTCTTCGATATAAAAAACGGCCCGGAACTTGATGGATATTATGAATCTGCCGGGAAGACCGTTGATATGATCATAGAAAAAATTACCGACGGTGGCAAGTACCTGGAAGGGCGATCCATCGGTGATTACCTTGTGGGAGCAAGTCAGCGGATGGGAGAACGGGTGATGACAGGCTGGTTTGTGGGGAAGCTCTTTGCCCATGCATCCTGTACCCGCTGTGGTCTTTGCGGAGATACATGCCCCATGGGGAATATAAGTTTTGAGAAGGGATACCCGGAGTTCGGGAATGACTGTTGCCTTTGTACCCGCTGTTATAATTTCTGCCCGGTAAACGCCATCAATATAACCGACGGCACTCTGGATCAGGCAAAATATACTCGTTTCAAGGGGTTTGACCAGTGGAAACCTCCCCGGCTGAGAAAGGTGAAAGCATCACATAAGAAAGAATCAACGGATAATATCGAGGTGAACAATGATAACCCTTGACAAGGAACCGCCCCTGTCGGATTCAGTGGATTCCTCCGGGGACAAGAAGAAAGGCAATGTCGGCTGTATAGCTATGATTGTGGTTTTTGTGGTGTTTTCTCTATTGATTATCATCAATGCTCTCATCAACCAGGGGAGGCCTCCCCGTCCCGGCGGAGGTTTAAGCCAGTGCCAGTCCAACATGAAAAACATCGCCACTGCTCTGGAAATCTATTCTGTTGACAATCAGGGAGAATATCCCGATGATATTTACAAGATTTCTCCCAATTATATGAAATCAATGCCAACTTGCGCCATGGCCGGGATGGACAGTTATTCTGTTTCATATGGTGTGTCAGTGGATTATGATCATTATACTTTTTTCTGTTCCGGTCATAACCACCAGGATATGGGTGTCCCGCCGAATTATCCCCAATACAGCGACAGGACGGGATTAATCCCAAGGCCGTAGGTAAATGTCACAGGCTCCCTAACTGATCCATCCGGTTAATCAATCCGATATATTTTTTTTCCATTCCCATCCAGCCCCAGCCATAGATGATGAGAATTATCACCATCAGGAAACACATGGCCCCGAATACCGGGCACAGCATTGCCATGAAGGTGACGGTGCTGGGAGGCATCTTGCCGGACTTGAGCATCTCCGCCACAAAATAGGGGTTAACCAGCCAGGGAGCAGTTCCAAGAAGCCAGGCAAAAAGCCCCCCCATTGCCATTATCAGCATCACTGCAACTATGGGCCACAGCCTGTTCAGCCGTTCCCTCCGGCTGATGAACAGTTTTTCTTCGTGGGTCAGCATCATCGTCCCCCCCGGCATTATATCAAGGCCTCAATCGATTGAATCCGGTCTTCTGAGATTTTTTTGCAGGTAATCCATGCATTTTTTCTTTCAGGATGGTATAATTTTAATATGTAGAAATGATGATGTCAACGGGAAGGAAGATTTTCAATTGTTTGATTTCCTGTATAAAAATAAACTTTTTGATCTTATGAAGTCCGGTGAATCCGGGGATCTGTCCAATTTCCTCCTGGCCCATTCCGGCCTTGTATCTGTAAAGGATCGTCAGGATAATACTCCCCTTCACCAGGCTGCCGCCAGAGATATGGACAGCTTTCTTCGGCTTCTTATCTCCTGCGGAGGGGGGCTCGATGCCACCAATAGCGAAGGCAGAACACCTCTGCATATTGCCCTTTCCAACTGGTCAGTGACTTCTGCAAGACTTCTGCTCAGGGCGGGAGCTCATGTCCGGCTGGTGGACAACAAAGGATATGGAGCTTTACATCACGGGGTTGTGGGATTCAACCGGGGAAGACCCCCCAGGGATATGGACATCATCAACCAGCTTCTGGACCGGGGAGCCCACATGGAACCTGCCGGTGACGGCCAGACACCGGTTCATTTGGCCTCAGCGGGAGGCTGGCTGGATCTGGTCAGATTACTCCTGTCCCGGGGAGGCGACCCCAGCCTCCGCACTCCCGGTGCCGGAACTCCCCTGCATCAGGCGGCCCGGTTCGGCCACCTGGGAGTCCTGTCCCTGCTGATTCTCCGGGGATGCCCGGTGAATGAAACCGATGAATATGGCCGCAGTGCTTTGCATCTGGCTTATGAAAACGGCCACCGCAAGGCCATTGACCTTCTGGAAAACAACGGTGCCAGTAGAAAAATAAGAGATCAGCAGGGAAGAACCCCTGACCAGGTGGAGCCTTCCCGGGAATCGGGAACTTCTTCAATCCTGCTGAAAGGATTTGAGTGAGATGCTGGAATTCCTGAAAAGTAAACTTATTGCCGGGAGAAAAAAAGGGAGTTGCCGTCCTTGCTGAATTTGCACAAAATACTTCCCCTGTTTCTGATTTTTCCCCTGACTGCAGGTGTTCTGGGGATTGTGGCTAATTTCGATTTTCTCCGGTCAACCCGTCTGGCAGGGCCGGTGATAATGGCCATGGTGTTTTTGATATTTTCCAGCGTGGCCTTATATGTCCAGATGTCCTGGGAATTTAATGAGAAATCTCCTTCTGGAGATGTTATTGGATCCTTCTTTGCATACCTGTTTCAATTCTGTGTGTTTATCCTGATCTTTTTTTCCGTGACCTGGATTATACTTAGCATATGCCGGCTTTATCTCCCCCCGATGGCTCGGCAGGCAGGTTTTCTCTCGCTGTGGCTGGGCTGGGTCACTTTGAATATCCATTACCTGATGCTTCTCTCGGAAAGGGGAGTTATCGGCCCCCGGAAAAAGAAGTAAAAGAGCCTCCGGCATCCGGTATGTTTACAAAATTTTAACATATTTCCCCTTGGAATCGTTGTTGGATGTGGTATCATGGAAGTTGGATTTATGTAACCGGGAGTCAGCATTGTCAGATATTGTCAGTATAAACAGCATAAAAACCGGATATGCATGCTTTAATAATGGGAAAGTTCCACCAAAGACCGCCAGGAAGTCAGAACAGCCCCATGATTTTGTATGTCTTGATAAATGCCGGGAGGAACTGTCCCTTATTCCTGCCGGGAGATTTGATCCTTCCCGACAGGTTTCCGAATCGCCCCTTGTGAATGTAGTTGAATCCGACAGTTACCTCAATGCCATGGATGCCACATTGCCCATGCTTCCCCCGGTGATGCAGGCTGTGGCAGGGGCCAGGGATCCGGATCCTGCCTTTACAAGGCTTGTGGCAAATACGGATCCCCAGACAGAGTTTTTGGGAGATCCTTCCCGGAGTGTAGATCCTGAAGGTGATGCCCATCTGATTCGGCGGCTGGATACCGTCCCGGTGAAGTTGACCCAGGCCCTGTGGCAGGTTGTTAAAGACAAGATTTCCGGAAAAGGATTCAACAGCCCCGGTGCTGTCACCAAGCCCATAGCCATCGGCAGGGAGAAGCCCATAAAGGTTGATGCCCTGCTGAACAAGATGGTGAAGATAATTCAGGATCATCCCCATATTACCCCGACTCTGGGAGAAGAACACAAATGGTCGCCTCAGGCCAAAAAATACAACCGTTGGGGATTCCTCCACCGGCTGGGAGCCTTCATCACCGGGAAGCAAGGGCCTCCGGCGCCACTGCTGGGCCGGTCAAAGCTTTTCCTGAGCCTTGCCTGTGGCTGGACCCGGACATATCTTCCCACAGGCAAAGAAGACCAGCTGGAAAATCATCTGATGAAGTTTGATGATCGTTCTGTTAAGCTGGAAGATGTCCTGGGGGAGAGTTACCGCCTCAACGAAGGGAATCTCTATAAAACCCTGCTGACCGCGGAAAATGTTCTGGCCAAGGATGTCTATTGCCCTGACAGGGATCAGCAGCCCCTGCAAAAGAAACTGGAGTACCTCCGCAACGATTCAGAACCCGAAGGAGATAACTTTGGAGCGTGGTATCATTTCATGGGGGCCTCTCTTTATGGACTGATGCGATCTGCTCCTGTGGCAAAGGCAGTGGTTCTGACGGAGGCTGCGGGATCTTTCTTCCTGGAAGGCCCGGATCGCCAGGAAACTCACATCAACGTGGCCGGGGCGGATTTCGGCTCAGGACTCAGGAAGATCATCCGGGATGAAGCCTGGAAAAAACCTCTCCCGGCTGGTGCAGATACTGCGTATATGAATTTGAATGAATTTCCCCGGCAGGCTTGATTTGTTGAGATTGCCCGGTTTTTCCGTGCCGGTCCAATGAATCGGCAAGTCAAGATCATCAAAAAGCCCCTCCATTTAAGAGGGGCATTTATTTATTATGCCAAGTTGTTTATTTCAGGGTTTCATCTAACCAGTCAAAAACTACCTGGCTCATAAGACTGCGGTTTTCTCCGATGCAGTGGGATGAAGCTCCTTCATTGAGGGGAGTTACAATCAGCTTCTTGTCGGGGTTGGGAAGAGTTTCCAGGCATTCCTGCTGTTGTCTTTTTGTTTCCTTGTTTTCATATTCTCCTTCACCCACCAATATTAGAAATGGACAGGTGATTTTTGAGGGATCAAATTGAAAGCCGACGTTTTTTTCCACCTGGCCTTTTACGTCCGAGGGATCCAGCCCCCAGCGATGAGTCACCGCACCTGTCACTGCGGTTTTAAATGGAGGCCAGTTGTCAATCTCTTCCTGGGTTTCCTTGGCAAAGGGCATCTGGGCAAACATTCTGTAATTGTCAACAACAGCGCTGTTGGCAACCACTGCCTTTATGCGCCTGTCATATGAAGCGGTTCTGGGAGCAAAATATCCTCCGTTGCTGATGCCGTAAACTGCCAGTCTTTCAGTGTCAACGTCCTGCCGGCTACATATGTAATCCAGCACCGGTTTCATCTGAACTTCCGTGTCGGGCCTGAAGAACTGTCCTTCCATTGGCATCATGCCCTGTCCCGGAAGGTCCACCGTGACAAAATTATATCCTCTCTTTATTGTTGCAGGAGCAATATAAAAGAAATTATCCTCCATGAAAGTTTCCCCACCGCCAATCATTACGAGAGTTTTCCTTTTTTCTGTTCCATTGTTGGGTTTCAGAAAATACCCCGGGATTACCGTGTCTTCGAAGGGGATTTCAAAATATTCTATTGGAGGATCAAAGAGTTTTCCGGCCTCTTTCATGCAGGCGCGGGTTTTTTCTCCCATCAAGTCAAACTTAGGGTTGTCGGGTAGCATTGATACAAGGGCTGTCCGGTAGTAATTGGATGCCCTCAGGAAAGATTCCCTGGCGCTTACCCTGTGACCGCGCTCCAGGGATCTTCTGGCTCGCTCTTCCACCCGGATGGCCATTTTTTCCCATTCTTCCTGCCAGCTTCCAGGATCGCCGTCTTTGATGCTTCCTGCCACATAATAGGCTTCGCCGGTTTCACATCCGCCGTTGGATATGGATCCCAGAACCCACTGGAAAGCAAAATCCATCTCCTGGTCTTTAAAAAAGACCCTGACATATGCCCGGTGAGCATCGTATTTCTCCTGTTGATCATCAAGCTGATCAGCTTCGGCAACAATGATGGAGGGCCTTGGCGGTTCAGCTTTTTTCCTGTCTTTATTCCTCCCATGAACAGATGTTGCAAAGATGAATACCCCGCAAATAAAAATCCACATTAAAAACCCGGATAATCTCCTGACCTTGTTATTCATAAGCTTTCTTCTCCTTTGAAGCTTATGTTGGTGAATTGTATCTTAATCTCCTGTTTGCATTTCCTTTAAAAAAAACATTTATCCCAAAGAACAAGAGCCTGGGGTAATCTGTGGAAAATCCCCCTGTAAATAATGGCCAGAAGAATAAAATATCACTACGGTTAACAGATAATTGAGAAAAAATCTGGAAGGAAGAGAATATTTATTAGAGAAGTTATATTTAGTTGCAAAAACTGGCAAATTCCAACAGTGAACTTAAAAAGATAGAGAAGCTCTTTTTAGTAACTGGTAATTGGTAATAAACCGGGGTAGGGTTGTTTGCGGGGATACAATGACCGATCAAGATAGAAAACCTGTCATACTTCATGTTGATGATTCCAGAAGTTTTCTGGAGATGTTTGATTATACCTTTTCCAAAAGCTTCGATATTACCGGTGTCGAAAGTGTTGACGAGGCTCTGGAAAAGTTGAAAAAATCAAGTTTTGATGCTCTGATCACTGATTATGAGATGCCTGGAAAAAACGGCATCCAGCTGATGTGTCAGGCCCGGGAGATTCAGCCGGGAATGCCGGTGGTTTTTATAACTGCCCAGGGCAATGAAGAAGTTGCCCGGGAGGTTTTCATAAGCGGTGCCAGCTATTATTTTACCAAAAAGCTCAAAGGCTTCGCTCAGCGGGAAAGAATCGTCAGCTCAATAAGCAATCTGGCAAACAAATATCGGGCGGAAAATGCTCTGGTGGAGAGTCAGAATCAATACAGGGCGGTGTTTGAAACCTCGGGAAGCGGGATGATGCTGTTTAACTCTGATGGAAGAGTTCTTCTGGCCAATCGTATGATGAAGAAGCTTGTGGGGCTTCAAAGGCTGGGTTCTTCCCGGGAGATTCGATGGCAGGATATTGTGGAGGCAGGGGATCGGCAGTTGTTCCGTGGGAATATAAAAAGACTGCCCGATGGGCCAACGGAGCAGGCGGTAACCTTTGAATGCCGGCTGAAGACTCCCGGAGGCTGTGGAACTTTTCTTGCCTCTGCATCAAGGGTGACCGGTTCTTCTCTGGTGGTGGTATCTTTTCTGGATATATCTCATCGGATTGAGATAGAAAACCAGCTTCGACAGGAATGGGCATTGCTGGAGAAGATAATTCAGCTGAATCCTTACTGTGTTGGGATTTTTGATCGGGACGGGCATTTTGTCAAGGCCAACCGTCAGTATGAGAAGCTTTTTCCTGTTCTTCCTCCGCCGGAATACTGTCTTTTTGAGGATCCTGTCTTTTTAAGCGCAGGAATGGGGCCACAGCTCAATGCTCTTAAAAATGGTGAAACCGTGGAGCTGGAAGGACTCTGGTATAATATCCGGGACATCGACCCCACCCAGCCCGATCACAGGTTTTTTATGAAAAGTACTGGTTTTCCCATTATGGATGAGTCGGGCTGTCTGGAGTTTGTAGTTGCCATTCTTGAGGATTTCACTTCTCAACGTATGGAGGAGGATCGGCTGAGGGATTCCCGCCGGGAGCTGGAAGAACTGGTGGCGGGCAGAACAAGGGAGCTGGAGAAAATCAACCAGGAACTCCGCCGGCAGATGGATGAAAAACTGAAGATTCAGGATGCACTGAGTCGCAGTGAAAGACAGCATCGGCTTATTTCCGGGCTTGCCCCGGTGGGGATTATGGTGCACAATCGGGAAAAGGTGGTCTATCTGAACCGTCAGGGAGCCTTGTTGCTGGGAGAAGAAGACCCGGGACGGTTCATCGGAAAATCCGTGTTATCCCTGGTTCATCCTGATACACGGGATGAACTCAAGG
>CAYNGH010000018.1:0-36481 GCA_964396845.1 uncultured bacterium
CTACCATCACCAACGACGGCGTGACCATCGCCAAGGAAGTTGAGTTAGAAGATCCCCTGGAAAACATGGGCGCTCAGCTTATCCGGGAAGTGGCATCCAAGACCAACGACATCGCCGGCGACGGCACCACCACTGCAACGGTTCTGGCATACACTATGATCAAGGAAGGTATGCGAAATGTAACCGGCGGTGCCAACCCCATGTTCATCAAGCGGGGTGTTGAAAAGACCGTCACCAAGGCTGTGGAGGAAATCAAAAAAATGGCTGTGCCTGTGGAAACCCAGGACACCATTGCCGAGGTGGCTGCCATCGCTGCCAATAACGACCGCCAGATCGGCGACATGATCGCCGAGGCCATGAACAAAGTAGGCAAAGACGGAGTCATCACCGTGGAAGAGTCCAAGACTCTGGCCACCACTCTGGAGCATGTCGAGGGAATGCAGTTTGACAAGGGCTACATCTCCCCTTATATGATCACCGATGCCGACCGGATGGAAGCGGTTCTTGACGAGCCTTACATTCTCATCTCCGAGAAGAAGATTTCCGCAGTAACCGACATTCTGCCCATCCTGGAAAAGATCGTCCAGATGCAGAAACCCCTGGTCATCATGTCAGAAGATGTGGAAGGCGAAGCCCTGGCCACCCTGGTGGTCAACAAACTTCGGGGCACCTTCAACTGCGTGGCGGTCAAGGCCCCCGGCTTTGGCGACCGGCGCAAGGAGATGCTCAAGGATATCGCCATTCTCACCGGCGGACAGGTCATCAGCGAAGAGCTGGGCCTCAAGCTGGACAAGGTCACCATTGACATGCTGGGGCAGGCCCAGAAGGTCAAGGTAACCAAGGAAGAAACCACCATCATCGAGGGCAAAGGCAAGGAGTCGGACATCAAGGACCGGATCAACCAGATCACCCGGGCCATCGAGGACACCGATTCAGACTTTGACCGGGAAAAACTCCAGGAGCGCAAGGCCAAACTGGTAGGCGGTGTTGCCGTCATCCGTGTTGGCGCTGCCACAGAAACCGAGCTCAAGGAAAAGAAACATCGCATGGAGGATGCCCTGTCGGCCACCCGGGCCGCGGTGGAAGAAGGAATCGTCCCCGGCGGTGGTGTCACCCTGGTGAATGTCATCAACATCCTTGAGAAATTCTCTCTGGAAGGTGATGAGGATCTGGGCCGGAAAATCGTAATCCGGGCGCTGGAAGAACCTCTCCGCCAGATATGCGATAATGCGGGCCGTGAAGGTTCCGTCATCGTGGAGAAGGTGAAGACTCTGGAGCCGGGACATGGCTATGACGCAATGAAGGGTGAATATACCCGGATGCTCTCCGCAGGCATCGTTGACCCGGTGAAGGTTACCCGGTCTGCACTGCAGAATGCAGCTTCCATTGCTGCCATGGTTCTCACCACTGAAACCCTGGTCTGTGAAAAGCCCGACAAGAAGGGCGAAGGTGGCGGAATGCCCGCCGGAATGCCTGGAATGGGCGGAATGGGCATGATGTAAGCCCAAGAGATAACACAACTGATCAACCCATCGGGAGGCCTTCCAGGGCCTCCCGGTTTTTTATCATGAATTCTTCCGGGATTGAGGCAAAAGAATTCTTTCCTGGAGAAGGTTTCCCGGTTCTTTCAGCCAAGAAATCAGAATGATCAGATCAATTCTCATACCTCTGGGGGATGATGTCAATTCATTTGTGGCTCTATCCGGGGCCTTGTTTCTGGGTCAGGAAGACGGCGGTGGAGTGGAGATTCGGGGGATATTTCCCTGGGATCGCCAGATGCAAACAGAAAGGCTTTTCCGAGAAAAGAAGCTGTCGGGGAAAAATCCTGATGACAAAAAAAGAGTCGAAGAGTTAGCAGATAAAATGGAGAAAGAAGCCTTCGAAACTGTTCGACAACGTTTCCAAACCCTGACCGGGGATTATCCCGGAGTCCGCCGTCTGGAGCCTGTCCGGGGAACTCTGCCGGGAGCAGTCCTTTCCAGAGAGAGGGCCTCGGATATTGTAATTCTGGGACGGCCTGATACAGGGGGAGGAAGGGGCCAGCTGGCCGTTAATAATGATATTTTGCAGTTGCTTTGGGAATGTCACCGGCCGGTGATGCTGATATCCAGGGGAACCCTGCCGGGTAAATCCATACTTCTTGCCTGCGGTGACGGCCCCAAGACCTCAGCAGCCCTGCGGGTGACCGGGGATCTGGCCCGGATGACCGGGGGAAAGGTTTATGCCTTGTTTGTGGGAAAAGAAGAAGATGTGATGGTTCCCCGGATAAAAACTGTGGAAGACTACCTGCGTCCCCACGGTGTCAGACCTGTGACCCTGTGGAAAAAAGGAAAGGTGGCCGGGGCCATCAGGGAATCCCTGGAGAGCACCGGCGCATCAATCCTGGTAATGGGAAGCCCCCGCCGGGAGTCCATCTTCAGTATCTTTGCCCAGGATCCTGCCCGGAAGATGGCAGTAAGAATTTCAAAACCGGTGGTGTTCTGCAAGTGAAAAAAGAGAGTCAATCCAATGAACCTCCAGGAAGAAAATCCCCTAATCTCCGGCTGACCCTGACTATCATAATCCTGCTGATTGCCCTTCTTGTGCAGTTTTACCTGTTTTTTCGATATTCGTACTTTCTCAATCCTTCAGACATGGTGCCTTCTCCCGATGATGCCCCGGCAGAAAACACCGGCCAGGCAAACCCCGGGTTTAATTACCGCCATTGGTGTCCTGGGGCTTTTTCCACAGTTCCGATGCTTTCACCGGTTTGAGCCGGCGGATATTGGGAGGTATGCCAGGCAGATTCCCCGGGGAACCCTGAGTTGCAGGGACTGACTTTGACATCTTTTTTGGCGGAGTCACAATAAAAGGCGGCCTTTTCCCGGTCAATGGATTCCTCTGAGAGAAAAGATCCCCCGAGGAAACCGGCGCCACAAACCCCCTGACTGGAGGAGCGGGTATCCCGGAAGGCTTTTTCCCCGGAGCCTTTTCCGGTGTGGATTCCTTCGGG
This sequence comes from uncultured bacterium, assembly GCA_964396845.1. Classification (GTDB taxonomy): domain Bacteria; phylum Vulcanimicrobiota; class JAJTBE01; order JAJTBE01; family CAYNGH01; genus CAYNGH01. The sequence goes on from CAYNGH010000018.1 coordinate 2,993, forward strand.
GCCTCTGGCTGTTGAGGCTTCTTTTCTTCGGGAGCAGTCCTGATTATCTGCCATTTATCTGGCCCGGGTTTTTGTCTGATGGGATCTTTTCCCGGCATTCTCCCAGCAGGGGGTCGGGAGGTTTTGTTTTCCCGGACTCTGGAATGATTCCCCTGACTCGGTCTTTCCCCGGCAATGGGTCTTCTTTTATTTGAAGTGAAATCGATACCCCGGCGGGGAGAGGCTTCCTCGGAAGCAGGACTCCGGGACGCACCGGGAGCAGAGGTGTTCCGGCGGGGAGGAGGCGGAGTGTCGGCAGGTCTGCGGGGTGTTGTTTTTGCCTCTTCAACATGGCGAATCCCTCCAAAGCCTTTCTTTTTTGCCTTGGGGCGGGGATCCTCCTGTCGGGGAGATGCTGTTGGCTTCACCGGTGATCTTCTGGGGGTTTCCTGGGGTTTCTCTTCAAGCCGTGATTGGTCATTCCCATGACGGCTCTCTAACAGGGCTTCAAAGTCAAAGGTTTCATCTTGATTCTGGCTGACGGTTCCCCCGGGCACAAAACCCAGGGGAGGACTCTGGGGCATCACGGGGATCTGAGGATTGGCCGGCACCGGCTCCCCGGCAAAATTAATCCCCAGCGCTTCGTATATTGGAAGGTCTTCCTCCTTGCGATCGTCCACCAGCATTTCCCTTTCCGGTTCTCCCAGGTCATCATCATCCCCGGATTCATCTGCGGGAGCTGAGGAAGCCTGAGGATCGCTTTCCTTGACCATCTGATTGCGGAAATCCTCGGCAAAGGGAAACTCCTGGCTGTGCTGGTAATCATCAAGGCTGATCTTCTCCCGGGATCGGGTGGCAATATCATCTCCCTCGGTGATCTGGCGGAAGTCCTCGGAAAAGTAATACTGACCGTCACCCCCCCATTCTTCCTGTGCCCCCCTGTCCCCATGGGAAGACTCATCTCCGGGAGAATCCACCTGGCCCTGATTTTCTTTCTTTGAAACCTGGAGGCTCCCCCACAGGGCCTCGGAGCGGGCCTTTCGAAGCTCCATCTTCTCTTCGGTTTTCTCTATATCCGGCCTGGCCGGTGGAGAAACATCATCGCCGGAAACAGGAGAAGGACTGCCGGTGCGGCTGATATTCTCCATATGTGACCACATCTCATCAGGGGAAGAAAACCCGGATCCCGCATCCATACCAATATCAGTGTCGGACACCACAGGCCCCTTGGCGGAAAAGGGGATTACCTTGGGTTTCTCCGGCTCCCTGGGGAGGGTCTTCTCCACTTCTTCCTTGAATTTCTTGAAATCCCGGACAACTATCCGTTTTCCTTCCTCGGGCTTACCCTTCTGGTTCATCATCCGCACTGCGGAATGATCTGAGTAAACCAGGCTTTCTCCCACATGAAAGAAAGGATGTACTGCCCGCATGAGCCGGAAGAAGAAATATATGCCCATAACCATGGACATTACAAAAGTGATGTTGTCAAATTCCAGATATATCCTTGGAATGGCAATAAGAAGGACAACTGGTATGGTTTCGAGGGTTGCGATAGACAGAGGAATCAGAAGAGTCCGACGCATAAAGGTGTTCTCGTTGAAAACAAAGAAAAAAATCCCCAGCCCCCACACCACCAGAGGAACCAGCCAGGAATATTCACTGAATTGAGTGAACCTTTCAACAGCAAACTGACCCCCCAGGGCCAGAATCAGCCCCAGGACTGTCAGAATTGCGACGGTCAGGTAATTGATAGTCGCCCCTTCAGATGTTTGTGTGGTTCTGTCCATATTCCCCGATCATGCCTGTGTTATAGATTATTTCTATATATTTCAGGTGAGTAATTCATACAAACCTAAAAAATCACAGCATATTTCCGGCTTGCCCCCGTTATCATGCAAGATTCACCCCTGCATCCCTGATGGCCTTTAATATGGATTTGTAAAGGTCCTGCCTGGCCTGCAGGTATTGATCCTGTCCAGTGGTCTGAAGAAAAAAATCGATGGAAATTTCCATCCCTGTGTTGGTGAGGCTGGCAAGATAAACCCGGATACCTCCCTTTGATGTATCGGGATGGTTGTATATCACCTTGTGGATCCATTCCATGGCCTTGTCAACCCGATCCGTATGGTTATCCAGGGAAATCCTGATTGCGCTTGTAACCCGACGGCGCATGGCCCGGGAGAGGTTTTCCACGGTCTGGTTTGCAATGGAGCTGTTGGGCACCGATACCAGGGTTTCATCGGCAGTGCGGATCCGGGTGCACCGGAAACCCACATCCTCCACCACTCCTTCGGTGGCGCCGGCCCGGATGTGATCTCCCACTGAGAAGGGTTTATCCAGAAAAATCGTGAGGGAGCCAAATATATTGGCCAGGGTTTCCCTGGCGGCCAGGGCCACTGCCAGACCCCCGATGCCGAAGCCTGCCACAAGGCTGGAAACCGAGTATCCAAGGTTCTGGATAACCAGAATGAAGGCAATGGTTCCTGCAAAGAGCTTCAGGCAGGTCTTGAGAACAGGAAACAGCGACGAACCGCCGGGCCGGTCTTCTTCTTTCTCCTTTTCAACCATATGTTCCGCGGTGGAGTCGATGAATCGGAATATGAGCCATGTGACATCAATGGTTATAAGAGCGTATATCAGCTGGTTGAGGGTATTTCTGATGATGGGCGGATCCAGAACCGCCACCGCGGTCAGAGTGGCTAAAAGGATCACCAGCAGGGCCACCGGCCCGTCCAGCACCGTCACCATCCGATCATCAAACTGTGTATGGGTGGATTCGGCAAACTTTTTGAAATGAACCCGGATGAGATACTGAACCAACTTGCTAAGGAGAATGGACAGGACAATTATCACCAGTGCCGATATGATCTGGCCGTTGGTGTAATCCTTTGACAGGACAAATTTTTCACCCAGGAAGAGCTTCAGCCTGGTGAAAGCTACTGACTGCAGGAAACCCAGCATAAATTTCTCCCCCGTTTCTTCTTTTTTTCTTCTCTCAAGCCAATTTCCCTCCACAGTCCGCCCCGTGGTTTCCAAGAGCAGAGATAATTCATTCCCCTATGCAATAAAGGCTGCCATCGTCGCATCCCACATAAAGCCGGCGATCCGGGCCGATGACCGGTGAAGAATTCATCGGCCCGGTCATGTCAACCTGAAAAACCATCTTTCCTTCACCGTCAAGGCAGTGAAGAAGAAAGGGCGACCTCCCCCGGGACTTATCCGGCGGTTCGGGACGATGCCGGGCATGGCTTGCGATGTATATGAACCCTTCCCCGTCAACAGCCGGGGATGAACGGATGTCATGCCCCGTGTCGTATTTCCACAGGATCTCCCCGTCACCGTCGGCGCAGTAAACCAGCCCGTCGGTGGAGGCGAAGATGACCCGGCCCTCATGATCCAATGCAGCAGATGAGAATATCGGCCCGCCGGTGGTGATTTTCCACAGAAGAGTCCCTTCAGAATCCAGGCAGTAAAAGTTGTGATCCTCTGAGCCAAAATAAATCCTTCCAGATGAATCCACCACAGGCGAAGTAAAAATCTCCGCCTCTGCAGTAAATTTCCACAATAGATTTCCATCCAGGGCAATGCAGTGGAGATGATGATCCTCGGAGCCTATGTAAATCCGTCCTTCTCTGTCAATGGCAGGGGAAGAGAATATCCGATCTCCGGTCTGGTATCGCCATATTTGCTTTCCTTCCATGTTTAAAAGGTATAAAAATCCGTCCTCGGATCCAAAGAGAACACCGGGTTTATCCCCAAAAGCAAAGTTGGCCGATGAGAATATCTCTCCCCGGGCCCGGAATTTCCATACGGGCTTTCCATGAGAGTCGATGCAGAAGAAACCGCCATTTTCGCATCCAATGTATATATTGCCATTATCATCAATGGCCGGGGATGCAAAGAACCAGTCAGGGCCGGGAAACTCCCACCGCCGGGAGCCGTCGGGGTTGACCCGGTAAACCTTTCCGTCATGAGATCCTACCGCCACCGAGCCATCAGCATATACCGCCGGGGACGAGAAGACTTTACCTCCTGTTTCAAAACGCCACAGGATATTCCCCCGGCGGGGGCCGGGAAGACCTGACCTGCCGGTGTTCTGTGGGTCAGAACGAAACCGCTGCCACAGAGGTGTTTCATGGGGGGCAGGTTTCCCCACAGTCACCACCGGAGGATCCTGCTGGTGTTTCCGGGGACATCCCACCGAAAATACAAGAAGAAACACCGACAGGATCAGGGTGAAAGCATTGATGAACTGCTTCTGTTTCACGGGTTTCCTCCTTCACTGACAGTCCCTTGCTGGTTCATTGCCAAGAGGAAATAACCCTCTGCCGATGAAGGTTTGAATGAGAAATTCTTTGGAGGTAGTTATGAAAGTCAGGGAAAGAAACATCATCGACAGAATGCTCGGCCCCGAAAGTATCGCCGTTGTGGGGGCTTCTTCCCGGGAAGGGAGCCTTGGAAATCAGGTGATGAAAAAGGTGACGGGATACGGCTTCACCGGGAAGGTATATCCCGTCAATCCCAAGACTCCTGAGATAATGGGGCACAAGGCATACACCCTCACCAGCAAAATCCCCGGCCCGGTGGATACAGCAGTCATCTGCGTGCCGGGACAGTTCGTCATTGATGTGATTGAGGATCTGCACATAAAAGGGGTCCGGTCATGCATCATCATATCTGCAGGGTTCAAGGAAACCGGCCCTGAAGGAATCCGCCGGGAAAAGGAGCTGACCCGGCTTGCCCGGGAATATGGCATCCGGGTTGTAGGCCCCAACTGCTTCGGCATCATCAACGGCCATCCCGATACATCCCTGGACTGTACCTTTGCCCGGAACTTTGCTCCCAGAGGTCATGTGGGGTTCATATCCCAGTCGGGGGCGGTTGGCGCTGCGGTGAACGAGGATCTGCGCCATACCAAGATGGGCCTGTCGGTATTCGTGACCCTGGGCAACCGCATCGATTTTGACGAAAACGAGGCCATGGAATACCTGGCCCGGGATGAGAATACCCGGGTCATCATGATGTACCTTGAGAATTTTGCCAACCCCCAAAGATTCATGGAAACAGCCCGCAGGGTGACCAGAGAAAAACCGGTGATAGTCCTCAAGGCTGGCCGTTCCGAGATGGGCGCCGCCGCGGCGGCTTCCCACACAGGACAGCTTGCCCAGTCCGACAGCTTCTCATCGGCCCTGCTGGACAGGTCCGGGTGTATCCGGGTTTTCTCGGTGCCGGAAATGATAAACGCCGCCAAGGCCCTTTACCCGGGAATCATCCCCAGATCCCCGGAGCTGGCGGTGGTGACCAACGCTGGAGGATTCGGGGTGATGGCCATGGATCGGGCAGAAGAATTAGGGGTGAAACTGGCCCGGCTGGCCCCGGAAACCAAGGATCTCCTCAAGTCCAAGCTCCCTCCCGAGGCATCATGCCAGAACCCGGTGGATCTTTTAGGCACTGCTACCCACAAGGAATATGGCGATGCTCTGGAAGGACTGCTGATGGATCCCGGAGTGGGCGCAGTGATATACAACTTCGGCCCGCCGGTGATGCAGAAGGCGGACCCCATCGCAGAAAAAGCCGCCCACTTTGCCCGGATATTCCCCAAGAAGCCGATCCTGTCCATATACATGAACCGCCGGCGCATAATGGAACCCCTGAGAAAGGCCTGGCAGGAGGAAGGGGTGTTTGTGCCTCAGTTTGACTACCCCGAAGAAGCAGCCTGGGCATATTCAAAACTGATAGAGTATGGCCAAATCCGACAGCGTCCCCTGGAAAAGCCTCCCGTTCTTGATGTGGATATAGAATCTGCCCGGGCCATCATCAGTAGGGCTACCCAACAGGGCCGGGCACAGCTGGACTTTGACGAGGGTCAGGACCTGCTGAGGCTTTACGGGATCCCTTGCGTCAAATCCGTCAAGGTGATCCCCGGTGATGATTTGGCAGACAAGATCCGGGGGCTGAAATTCCCCGTGGCAATCAAGCCCGCCTGGGGCGGAGTGGTTCACAAGACCGAGATGAGAGCAGTGCGCCTGAACCTGAAAGACACCGGGGAGATTCAAAGAGCCGTTGATGAAATCTCCGCCTCCATCGGGAAAGCCACCGGGAAGCCCTATGACCGGGGATTCATGGTTCAGGAGATGTTCACCGGCGGACAGGAGGTAATTCTGGGAGGCATCAGGCAGGAATCGGAAATGAGCCTGATGATGTTCGGCCTGGGAGGTATATTTGTGGAGCTTCTGGGAGATGTTTCCTTTGGATTGGCTCCCCTGACCATGGATCAGGCTATGGAAATGATGGAGAAAACAAAGGGATTCAAGCTTCTTTCAGGCTTCCGGGGAAAAGACGGCTACGCCACGGGGGATCTGTCCGAAGCCCTGGTCCGATTGTCCAGACTTATGGGAGATCATCCCCAAATCCAGGAGCTGGACATCAACCCCATGATGACAGGCAGGAAAGAAGGCAGTTCCATGGCAGTCGATGTCAGGGTAATATTGAAAAAGGATTAAGCTGGAGTCAATTCCAGCGAGATCCGCCATGATTACAACCAAGGGGGTAGCCATTGTTTCTGACGGGCAGGGTCATACTCTGGGCAATGGGGGGGATCCCCTTTGTCTTGATTTTTAGCGGGCTTCTGGGGCCATGGGGCGCATTATCCCTCTACAACGGGGTTCTGCTGTTGCTTATTCTTCTGGACATGTTCACCTGTCCCGGCAGTCAAAATATCCCAATTACCCGGCATATGGAGGAGAAACTCTCCCTGGGGACGGCAAACCCGGTCATCATAAAGTTGACAAACAAAAGTCGTGCCGGAGTGAATGTCCTGGTGCGGGATTTTTTCCCTTCACAGCTGGGGGAGCTTCATTCTGCCATAAAAATCTTTTTACCTCCGGGTGAGAGCCGGGAGATAAAATATTCTGTGCATCCTTCCCGCCGGGGAGAATACTCCCTGGGCCCCATGTCCGTCAGGGTTTCGGGTCTGCTGGGGCTGGGAGGCAGGCAGTTCCTGATGAAAGACCTCCACCGGGTGCGGGTTTATCCCAATATCCGGGGAATCTCCAACTACCGGCTTCTTTCCCGGAAAAACCGCCTCCTCCGGGAAGGCATGAAGCCTTCAAGACTGCCGGGGGCCGGCACCGATTTTGAATCCCTGCGGGATTATGTCCCCGGGGATGAATACCGCAGGATTAACTGGAAAGCCACAGCCCGGCGTTCCCGGCTGGTGGCATCTCAATATCAGGCGGAAAAGAGCCAGAATATTTTTGTTGTCATTGAAGCGGGCCGGATGATGGCTGCCGACATTGAAGGACTGTCCCGGTTTGATCATGCCATAAACAGTGCTCTTCTGCTGAGTTATGTGGCAATGGAAAAGGGGGACCGAGTGGGGTTGATGGTGTTTGCCGATGAGATTCTGGCATATATTCCTCCAAAGAGAGGCAGAAAACAGCTGAACCGCATCATTGAATCCCTTTACGGCCTGGAGCCTCGCCCGGTGGAAGCCGATTACCGCCGGGGAATGGGCTATTTGACCGCAAGAAACCGCAAGCGGAGCTTAGTTGTGCTCTATACCGATCTTGTTGACGAAGAGGTTTCCCGTTCAGTTCTCACATATTCCCGTGCTCTCTATCCTGCACATCTTCCCCTGTGCGTGGTTTTAAAAGACCCGGAGCATACCCGGGAAGCTCAACAGGAGGCTACTGTCAAGGGAGTTTACCGCAGAGCTGTTGCCCTGGATCTGCTTCATCAGCGGGAACAGGTGAAAGGGATTCTTAACCGCGGAGGTGTTGCCTGCCTGGATGTTCCTCCCGGCAGACTGACTCCCGGACTGATAACCCGCTACCTTGAAATCAAGGCAAAAAACCAGCTGTAGCTGGCCGGGCCGTTGAATCGAAAGGAGTCATTTATATGGAAACTCACAGAATGGTAATTATAACAGCAACAGTCGGGTTGTTTCTGCTGGGATACTTTGTAATAATGCCCAGAATGATATACGGCCCCCAGGGGAAACCTTCTCCCCAAAAAGATCCAGAAAGCATGGGAGAATTCCTGGATGAGATGAGGGTTTCCGGCTGGATTGGCAGGGTGTATTTCAAAAACCGCGGTCTTCTTCTAAGAGTATATCAGGATGCCATCATGATAAAGCCTTTCCTGATGGCTCCCGGTGTGATACTTCGAAGTGAGATGATATCTGTCCGGGAGGAGAAGATTTTTCTTTACAATGTAATCCGGATAGATCACCGTTCCGGCGATGTCCGTTCACCGGTGAAGATCTCCATGGTTTTCGGCAGTGAAAAGCTGAACTTCCTCCTCACTCATTTTTCCAATGATTACCAGTTGCCGGACAATATTTTTTAGATAACATCCCTGAAACATGAGAAACACCCCATGCCACAGATTCTGCAGGTGTTTCCCTTTTTTGAACGAAACAACTGTTGAAATTTTTCCACAGTACAAACAGGCAGAACTGGAAAAACACCAAAGCAAATCTGCCGGGAGAGATTTATGTGCAATTGCTCACCAGTATATGAGGATTTAAAGGGAAAAACCCTTCTCATCACCGGTGGCACCGGTGGCCTGGGAGAGGCTTTCTGTCGAGAATTTGCCAGAAACGGCGCTAATCTTTGCATCTGCTACAACACCAAAAGAAAAAAAGCATTAGAGTTGCAGTCCCAGCTGGAGAAAAAGCACAACATCCGGGCCTGTGTTTTCCAGCTGAGCCAGGAAGATCACAAATCCTGCCGGGAAGTTACTGCCGGTGCCCTGGAGCATTTCGGGCAGGTTGACTGCCTCATCAACAATGCAGCTATGGAACCACAAAAAATTCTTTTCGAGGAAGCGTCCCTGGACTACATAAACCGGCTGATTGATGTAAACATCAAAGGCCCCATCAACATGTGCCAGAGTCTTTTGCCCCATTTCCGAAAAAGAAGAAAGGGAGTCATTGTAAATATCGGATCCATCTGGGGGCAGACAGGCCGGCGGGGAAGCATCATATACGGACTGACAAAGCAGTCCACAACAGTTCTCACCAGGATGCTGGCAATGGAATATGCTGTTTACCGCATCAGAGTCAACAGTATTATTCCCGGATACTTCGATACTGGGATGGCCAGGGTTATGAACGCAGAAGACCTGAAAATCATAAAAAAATCCATCCCTCTGCGACGGCTGGGAACTGGTGAAGAAATAGCCCGGGTTGCGGCCTTTCTCTGCTCGGATCATTCATCTTATATCACCGGCCAGCAGGTGTCAGTCAACGGGGGAGCACACATGCTCTGATGCTGTGTGGTTTCGGATTTCACCTTTTTAAACTTTCGGGATTAAACCTATTGTTAACATTGGTTAATCATTGTTGATTAAGTTCCAGCGGTGGACTATAATATTTAAGGGATAGATTGAAGAAAGACCTGAGTTTGTGTGATGGATGATTTTGCTCTTGCCCTCCGGGACGGGAACTTGGATTTGATCAGGGAAATGATCCGGGAAGACCTTCGATTATTAAACCGGAAGGACAGTCGGGGTTATACTCCCCTTCACAAGGCTGCTGCCCGGGACAGGGTTGAACTGGCTCAAATGCTCATCAGTCTGGGCGCTCCCGTGGACATAAATTCCCACAGCGGAGTGACTCCCCTCAGTGTTTCTCTTTGTGCCGGCCACGAAAAAATGGCGGAGTACCTGATTTTGCAGGGAGCCAATCCAAAAATCAGCGACAAGCTGGGGTGGACTCCCCTTCACTCCTCGGCCCTTAGGGGAGTGGGCCTGAAACTGTTGCTACCCCGGTGTCCCGATGTCAACCTTCGCCACAAGTCAGGATGGACTCCCCTGCATCTGGCCTGTTACCGGGGGCTGACAGAACCGGTGCAGATCCTAATTGAAAACAAGGCCAACTTGAACCTGCGGGATCGGTGCGGATGGACTCCCCTGCACTATGCCTCATACCGGGGTAATGTTCCAGTGGTAAAGCTGCTTCTGGACAAGGGCGCCAACGCCTTTGCCCGGAACAAGGCCCACAAGTCCCCCGGAGATATTGCCAGGGAAAAAGGCCATCCCGACATCGAAAAACTCATCCGTCAGGTGGCCGCATGATGCCTTGGCTTCACTAAGAATAAAAAATGATCGGGTTTTCTATTGACGACAATGATATTGTCAGTTATAAATAAATCGTGGGGATTTTTCATATTTCCACAACCTGCCTTCCCGGTAACAGTCCGGCAATGGAAACAGCCTTCATCACGGGGTTTTGCGGGGGTCCGGCAGTTGATTTTAGACAGGGGTTCATTTATTCACCATAAACAAAAAAGGCGGGTAGCAATATGAATCACAAGCATTACATATCAGCGGGGCTTACCCTGGCTCTTTGCCTGACAGGCGGTTGCAACACCAAAGCCATAACCACCGGCACCACCGGTTCTAAAGACATGAACGGCCCTGAGGTTTCCATCAGTCTTGAGAAAAAAGATCACAAGGGCCAGCTCAATTCCATGGAATCCCAGGGGATAGCCCTGATCAGAAAGGGCCAGCTGGACAGGGCTTATGAAGTCTATGAAAAGATTGCCGGCCTTTCTTATTACCGGGGCCGGGAAAAACATATGACTCCCCTGTCAGTCATGCTTCAGGACATTCATGATTACGGCGACATGAGCCAGTCTGTTGAATGGTGCAGAAATTTTGTGGAAGAGAACCCCTCCCTTGTCAACTGGGTTGCCGCCCATAATATGGCGGTGATTTTTGCCAAAACCAACAACTTTGAAGAAGCAGTGGCCATAATGAAACCCTTTATTGACAGTCCCGATGTGGGGCTCGATTTTGTTCACGATTACGGCATGTACTGCCTGGACATTCTGGAACACAACCGGATTGATGAAGGCCCCCGCCGGGATGAGCTGTTATCCAGAGCCTATCGCTCCGTTGAGATTATCAGGGAAAAATGGGGAGAAACCCCGAACTATTATATCGCCCTGGGAGAGTATTACACAGTTCTGCGGGACTTTAAAAAAGCAACACAAGCCTATGAAATGTCCATTAAACTGCGGGATACCGAATCAAATCCCCAGGAAGGTTTTCTACAACTGGCCGATGCAAGCCTGTTGAAATTCGAGCTGGGAATATTGACCCAGAAACCCGGCAATGACTTGTCAGATCTTAATAGAATGCTGGAATCCTTTGAACATATCGATCCATACACCTATGACCGGTTCTTTACCGACAGGATGTTTGCCATACTTCTGTCGGAATTTTATATGAATGAGGAGCCCATCAAGAGCTGGCAGATTGAAAAAATCATTGGTGAACACAAAAAGATGGAAGAAAAGGGCATGCACCAGCCCCGGCAGTTAAAAATACTCCATGACGAAATGTACAAGTTCCTGGCAAACCGGGAAAAGGGGGATCACCAGAAGGCTGTCTATCACCTGAACCGGGCCATCAGGTTTTTCAAGGTAACCCAGGACTGCCCCGCATACCACCCGGTTCATATTCCCCTGGTGGTATCAATGCTCCACGGTTTCCAGGGGGATCTTTATGCCCGGGACGGCCAGACAGAAGAAGCAAAAAAAGCATACGCCAAAGCCCTGGAATATCTTCCCGCAAATCAGATTGCCCGACGGGAGCTTGACAAGCTGGCCAACTGACATCAACAGCATAACCACCGGGAGTCTTTTTCACAAAAGAGGCTCCCTTTTTAATTTCATAGACGGCCTTTGGGTTTTCACCATGGTTTCCGACGATTTAGCCCGGTACGGGCCACCTCCATCATCTGCTTCATGGTGGGCATCACATTTACGGTCTGGATGTCCATTATCTCCTGATCATCTCCGGCATCATCCACCTGGAACATCCGGGCTGCTTCCGGGGAGAGGGATATGACATCAGGATTGGGATTGATATAGCCTCCCCGGGAGCGGTATGTGATTTCCGATTTCATCATTTCCAGCCGGTCATAATCAGTAAAACAGGGCTGACACAGCTTCCCGTGAACATAGGGACGGTAGTTTTCCCGGTTTCCGCAATTGCCACAGGAAAGCTGGTATCGAACCCGGGATTCCTGGTAAATCTCCCGGGGATCCATGGGGGGACGCATCCGGTTGAGTTCAACCCATATCTTTTCCACCTTTTCACTTCTGCCGGATGAACCGGTGGCGGCGAGGCGCAAATCCACGGTTTTCTGATAACTCCGGGCATCAAATACCCGCTGGTCATAACGGGCATCAATAATGCGGTTGCGAGGCCCCGTCAGGTTAAGGTTCAATCCCCCGCGGGAAGTTGGACTGACGGAATGTACCTGCTGTCCCGGCGATGAAGGGCCTTCCATTTTCAGCATCAGCCGGGAATCCTTGATGCCGGATTGAGTGTTGCCTGTCTGCTGAGAGAGCAGATGAATCAAGGGCCTGGCTCGAAGACCGTCCATGTAGCGGGTCTGCTGAACGGTAATATTGCCCGGCACCGGCTCACTGCCACGCATGTCGATGGTTCTGGCCCCAGCAGTTCGAAGGCCCGGGCCATCCAGAGGGATGGTTTCCCTGACCTGATCATTATTCAACAGGCCCTTTATCAGCAAACGGCCTTTTTTATCCGAAGCAAACCGGCCCATTATATCGGTGAGGGCCTCCCTGCCCCCGGCAGATCCCGATGCAGCTTCAACAAACTGCTCCAGCTGAACCGAGGCCTTCTTATCCAGACTCATTTTATTCAAACGTTCAAGGAAAACCCTGGAAGTGGCAGGATCCTGGGCAATATTTTTTACAAACCGGGCAAATATCTCCCGGCCCTCATCGGTGGTGTTCAGCTGGGTGAGAGCTTGAATCAGCTGGTTTCGAACCCGGGAACTGCTTCGGGTGTTGTCCCCCAGCAGAGCAAAGGATTCCCGCCCCGCCGGGGTTTCCAGCACATCAGTCCAGACCCGGAAATAAGCTTCCCGGGGGGCAATGTTTTCCGACAGGCCCTCAAGGGTTGACACAAAAGCCCCGACTCCGTCCCGGCCTGCAGTGGATCGGGCAGTGCTGTCAAAAAACTTCTGCGCGGTTTCCGGCCTGCGGGAAATGTTTTTCATGAGGGTGCTGTATTGAGCCGGGTTGTTCTTTATGCCCTGGGATAAATTGTCGTGAAGAGCCTCTATGTTGAGGGCGTTTTCCGATGCCTTGGACATGAGCATCTCAAAATGGTTCAGCCCTTCGCTGGTGGCAGTGGTGGAGGAGAGAGCGCCAATAAAACTCTCCCCAAGGGCTTTGCTGGCGGAAATATTTTTCATGATGGCGGGGAATATGCCCTCTTTGTCAGGGGCCCCCGCCAGTATTGAAAAGTTGGCGTTGAAACTGCTCCAGGTATCCCGATCCTTTGAAGCCACATCAATGAGCCGGGCAAAATCCCGGGCTCCTTCAGGAGTGGATGTTCTTTCCCGAATATCAGAGAAGAACTCCTGGCGGGCGCTTTTGCTGACGCTGATTTCCTCCAGCCGGTGGCAGAATTCCACATAACGGGTTTCCAGCTGGCGGTAATTGTTTTCCGCCCTTGTATAAGAAGCCTCCAGCCGGGCATCCCGGCTCATGGCCTTCCTGAAGCCGGCGGTGCTGTCGTGATCCGCCCCCTGCTGCATCCTGAAATGAGAAAGGAGGGTGTGATCATCCCCGGATATGGCGTTGAAATAATTGGTGAGAGCCGACCGGCCTTCACGGCTCCAAGCTGCGGTGGAGTGAGCATCCACCAGGGCTGTGGCAGCGCTTCGATCCTGCCCGGCATTCTTGAGGGTGAGAGCTATCATGTCCATGTTTTCCCGGGAAAGGCCGGCATAATTGCCCAGAGCATTAAAATAGGAAGCTGTGGCCTGGGGTTTTGTGGACAAAGCCTGCATCCGGCCCGAGAAAGCCTCCATTCCTTCCCGATCCATGGTGGCCAGGGCCTGTCCCCGGAAATATGCCCCGGCTCCCGGCGGATCTTCTGCCAAATTATTCATCAGACTGGCAAAGGCACTCCCAATGTCATCATGTTTCAGGGATGCGGTTTCCATTTTCATAAGGGATGCATAATCCTCCAGGGAGGTACTCAGGGTCTGGCATAGACTGCCAATACCCGCAAGACCTTCACTGTTGGATGCTGATTCAGCCATCACTGATACCAGGCCATGAGAAACCTCCGGCGACGCCGATGCCTGGCGGAAAATACTGCCCACCGTCCCGGCACCGCCATATTCTGATGCCTCCCCTAAAAGCCCGGAGATAAGCGCATTGGATGACTCCCGGTCTGTGGCAACAGCCTGGAGAATTATAGCCGAAGCCCGGCCAGACTGAGAATCTTCTGCTCCCACAGTGAGAAGAATCATCAAAGGGGCTGTTCCCTCAGGATTCTTCAATATCTGCCGGACAACCATCCCCGCATCCTGGCTCCGCCCCGAAGCAATGGCACCCAGAAGCCCCCCAGATGCTTCATGGCTTTTCCCACAGTTGGCAATCAGGTTCACCAGTTCTTCTGAGCCTTGGGGCTCCCCGACACCCCGGGCAATGACCCTGCCCAGGGCCTCTCCCAGGCGGGGTTCCCGGGCGATGTTGCTCATGAGGCTCTCAAACTGACGAATCCCTTTTGTATTATCAGTGGCATCGGACATGGATTTAACCAGGGAAGCCGAAGTATCTCCTCCGTTGCTCAGAAGATCCAGAAAATCGACAACCCCCTGCTGTCCCTGGGTGGTGGAAGAAGCCCCTGCAAGAACTGCGGTTGCCGGGAATGAGGACTCACCCCGGCTGTTTTTTGCAGAAACAATACGGCCAAGGGTTTCAATTCCTCCCTCCTGATTTCCCCGCCGGTTCAGGACATCAACCAGGAACCCCGCTGTGCCGGGATCCGAGCCGGCCCGGGATGCGAACTTTGTGAGAGCCTGGCGACTGCTTTCACTGTCGGTGGCAGAAGACAAAATTTGAGAAAACACTCTGGATGCCCTGTTGTCCACTGCAGATTGTTCAAGCAGTATTCTTCCCGGGGATGCGCTCCTGTCCCCTTCAAAGGATGCCGTCAACACATCAAGGAAAGCCCCCGAGGATCGGGGTTTCCCTGCGATCCTCTCCATAATGCCCGAGGCCTCAGGCAGACCCTGACGGCTGGACAGGGAGTGATTAATGGTGGATATGAACTTACGGCTCTGGGAAGAGTCCCCGGAGATTTTCTCCATCATGTTTGTGATGAAACCAAGACCTTCAGGGGTTTCTGTCCCCGATGCCAGAAGTCTTACAGCCCGGCCCGATTCCACCTGAACCCGGGAGGTCAGCAGGGTTTTTATCAACCCCCCGCCGGAGGATTCCCCGGCATCTCCCATGGCAATGGACAGAAGTCCTGCAGAAGCCTTCGAATCCCTGCTGATATTATCCAGAAGTCTTCCCAGGCTGCCTCCCTCCAGGGGTCTTGTGAAAACCTTCCCGGCAGAATCAGAGGCATTACCGGCAGTGTCAGGTTTTTCCATTATCCGGGCAAAGCTTTCCATAGCTCTGGGGTTGTCCCGGATTTTTTCCATCAAACCAGCCACAGCCTTCAGTCCATCAGGATTATCACTGGCAGAGGCTAAAACCTTCAGAATATTTCTTCTGGCTTCGGGATTAGCCTCAATCTTCTCAAGAATTCCCGCCACGGCATCGCCTCCGTCGGGACGGCGGGCACCAGATCCAAGAGCATTGATGAAGTGAGCTGATTCCTCTCCCCGGGTGGCCATCTCACCGGTGAGGCGGGTCAACATCTTAATGCCCGAGGGATCTTCGGCGATACTGTTCAGATAAACCGACAGGGAAGCCGAAGCATCGGAATCCCGGGACATATTTTTCAGGAAAGATGCAAGCGCCTGTGGGGATGAGCTTTTCTGCTGTGGGGCATCAGCAAGGATCCCCAGAAAAACATTGCTTCCCTGTTGATCCCGGGATATGTTTCGAAGCACCTGTCCCATCTGTCTTGCGCCATCCTGGCTTGACGATGCCCGAACCATAATTCCTGGAAACTCTTCCCGAAATTCCCCCCGGGTTCGGGCCAGCTCCAAAAATTCCAGGGCATGACGAACCCCATCCCGCCGAAGGGTTCCCGAGGACATCACTCCGATGAAGTTTGCTGAGGCATCATCACTGCCCTTGATCCCTGTGAGAATCCGTCCCAGAGAATTCCCCCCGGGATTATCTCTCCCCTGGTGGGACAGCATCCCAAGAACCCCGGCGGAAACATCGCCGTCGGTGCGGATATTTTCGAACAGCCGGGCCAACCCGGCAATACCATCGGAAGTGGCCGACTCTCTGGCCAGCAGGCTCACAAGGCTTTCCCGTCCCCGGGGATTGTTTTCCAACTCCTTCAAGATGTTTCCCAGAACTTTGACTCCTTCAGCCTCGCGGGATCCGCCCGCCATGGCCCCCAGAAGTCCCCGGGCCAACCGGGGATTTTCACCGGCAGTCTGAAGTATCGATGAAAGAACAGCTGTACCTTCATCGGTGCCACCCGCGGAGTGAATCACCCATAGAAGCTCCTGTTGAATCCGGGGAGTCTTGTCCATATTGGACAACACAGAAATGAGATTTTCAACGCCAGGCCCATGTGACTGCCGTTGAATCACTGTGAGAAAATCCCCGGATACTCTGCTGTCCATCCGGATCGCCGCCAGAAAACGTCCCGTGTTGGCAAGACCCCTGTCGGTGGAGGATCCCTGGGACAGAATCGAGATAAGGGATTCCCCATTCCGGGGTGATTCCACAGCCTCGGAAATAATTTTGGAAACATGGCGAAAACCGGCACTGCTTTCCGATGCCTTGCTGGCAGCCACAAGAAAACCCGTGGATATTGCAGAAGATTTGCCTGCTTTGTTAATAAAGTGACTCCGGACATCTGCCCCCCCGGCGGTGAGGGTTTTCATCAGCCTTGATGAAGCCTGGGTATCCCCGCCAAGGCTCTCCATCATCAAACCCAGATCCCTGGCTCCTGCAGGAGTATCCCCGGTCCGGACAAGGGTTTCCAGCAGTATATCAGAACTTTCCCCACTCCCGGAAACCTTCAGCAGAACTTCCCCGGCATGCCGTGCTCCTTTTTGTCCCAGAGCGCCCCTGGCCAGAACCTGGGCAAAATTCCCGGAAGCTCCATCATCATTGCCAAGGTTCCTTATCATCTCCGGGATCGGGATATTCCGGGAATCGGCAAGCCCCTCCAAAAAAGAACTACAGCTTTTGGGATCTCCGGCAATATTTTCAAAGAGAAACCCCGCGGTCTTTCGGCCTTCCCCTGTCCCGGTAAACTCCACCAGTCCCCGGAACATGGCATCCCGGCGCTCTGGCCTGCGGGAAAGTGAATCCATGAGATAAAGAAAACTCTCCCGGCCTTCAGGCTTTGATGTCTTGCTGGACAGCTCTTCAAAGAATGTATCCCGTACCTGGGGATTTTTCATGCCGTCCAGCTGAGATTCCAGACGCTGTGCTCCCAGTTGAACCCGGGACAGGGATCCCAGTGAATCGGTGGTGGTGAAAGTGACAGGCTTATCAGAAACTTCTGTTTCTGTTGCCGAAACAGCTCCCCTGCCGGCAGGTTCATCTTTTAACAGAACCCGGCTCATAGAGGTCAGAGGGTTTTTAAGGGCCTTATTGGGCGGAGTTTTGCCGGTTCCTTCCAAAGGCTTTTGAGAATCTTTTGCCGATAAAACTTTCTCCTGCGTTGCCCCGGCTTTGTCCATCAGGTTGGTTTCAGTAAACTGCCGGCTCCGGGCCAAAGGCTTCTGAGAACCTTTTGCCGATAAAACTTTCTCCTGCGTTGCCCCGGCTTTGTCCATCAGGTTGGTTTCAGTAAACTGCCGGCTCCGGGATACAGACTTTTCATCGGGATTTTTCTCGGAAACTCTGCCCTTTTGAAGAGTTTTTCTGCCCAGATCCTCCAGACGATCCATCAAGGGTTTATCGTGCCGGGAAGTGGTAAATTTTCCCTGTTCCTGTTTTCCCCTGGATTCATCCAGCCCCTGGGGGAGTCTGTCCCCGGAAGGAAGCCGGGAATCCCTGCTTTGGGTGTCCTTGCCGTCGCCCGTCTTATGATGCTTCCCGGGGGATTTCCCATCCTCCATCTTCTCATCGGCACGGGTAAACCGGGCTATCTCCTTTTTGACTTCCTCCCCGGCCACATCCTTGGGAAGCCTGCCATGATGCCGAACATCCTCCCCAGGCAATTTATCCCTGGATTTTCCTTCTCCCTCTTTTGTTTTGAGGGTTTCAGCCTTTTTCATGGCCTGGCGGATCAAACGCATCTCCCGTTGATCCTCCGCCTGCTGGCGTTTCATTTGTTCTGTGAAGGTTTCCCTCCCAGTGCCGGTATTGAAGGACTTCAACCGGGGACGAGGCTGGGACTGCTTCTCCTGCTCCGGAGGGGGCTGATCTTTGGCAACAGTAGAACCCTTTGCCGGCCTGCTGTCGGTTTCCCCAGTGGATGCCTGCCGGAACGGAAGCCTTTCTTTACCGGACTGGGATTCCTGCCTGCCGGGTTTTTCCGGTTGATTTCTCAACTGTCCCAGGTCTTGTTCCACCTGCTTGAAATAGTTATCCAGCCCGGTAAGATCCTTGCGGGAAACCCCAGTCTTTTTTAATCCAGAAAACTCCCGGCGGGCCTGGCTGTAGATTTCTCTGCCCCGGCTCTTGGGGGTGGACTGCTTTTCAGGACGGCCTTCGATGCCTTCGCGGGTTCGGGGCATCTGACTCCCGGTTTTTCCAGGCGCGTCTTTTGGAGAACCCTGAACTTTCGGGTCCTTCGTTTCACCTTTGTCTGTTTTTAAAAGGACACTGCCTGAAGCTGGACTTGTGGAATCTTTCTGCCAGCCGAATATTTCAAAAGCCATAAAAATTCTCCCCACGGGATCGCTGACAGGCACAAAAAAAATCGTCATGTCGCAAATCCGGGATTATCCTGAACCTTCCCATGTCTTTATCACGGGAGGCCGTGGAAAAGTAAACATTATCGAAGAAATAAGCCCCTCAGTAATAAATGGAAACTGAAACCACAAACACAAAGCTGTTCCATATGCAGTGGGTGACAATGGCAGGAACCAGGCTTCCGGTGCGTTCATAGATGATCGACAGCAGGAACCCCAGGATAAAGAGCTGGAATAACACGCCGGGATCATAGTGGATGAGAGCAAAAAGCAGGGCGACTCCCACCGAGGCAACACCGGCAGACAGGTATTTACGCACGGTGGTATAAAGAAATCCCCGGAAAAGAATCTCCTCGAAAACAGGCCCCAGAACCCCGATTATCAAAAAAAGAAACATAAGTTTTCCGGGAGTGTCGGCAGATTTGATTATTTCAAAGGCTGGATTTGACGAGGTGGAAGTTTCCCTGGTTACCATCTGCAGAAGCAACGCCCCCAGAATCACCACAGGAACCGCCGCCATATATGTTGCCACTCCGATGAAAGCATCCCTTGTCCATCGAAGAAAATCTCTTCCCGGCAAGCCAATGGATCCGTTGCTGAATGAAAACCCGGTGCTGTTGTAGAGCTTTATTCCCAGAATCACCGTCCCGGTATATAAAACAGAATATACAACAAAAAGAACCGGCGGAGTCATACCACCGGCCCGATAAAACAGAAGCGCCGCGCCATTGCCAAGAACAAAACGGGCAATCTCCCAGCACAAAAACAATACAATGGCGTTCTTTACTGTCAATCCCCCAAACATCCTGTTGGACAGATCCCCCACACCCTGAGCGCCCAGGGTAATCCCGGAAAAGAAAAAAGTAGCCACCAGCCCTGCCAAAAGCATCAAAGGCCCCAGCACAAAGCCCACAATCATCAGGAAACCCAGGGCCGCAAGGCCGACAAAAACCCACCGGTTTTCACCGGCAGCCCGGGAAGAAACCTCCCCCGCCAGAGATGTTTCCCCAATTAAATTATAAATCCGGTAGAGGGTTATATCCCGGTAAAACCCTGTCAGGTTCTCTTCTACCTCGGGTACAAGGCCTGCCAATATCTCCTTCTCATCATCATCAAGGCCCCGGGGTTCATCACTCCCGGCGGAATCTTCCGGCCCGGCTGGCTCTTCTTCCCCTTCCCTGCCCAGGTGAACTCGTCGGATTATATTGATTATCTCCGGGTTGTCAATCTGTTTTTCATGCTCCCCAAGCAAAAGGCGGGCTTCCTGCTTCTTCCCCAGGAGGCTCAGCAGAATTGCCCTTCGATATGCCAACTTTCCATCATCGGGATGCTTTTTTTGCTCATCTCCATATAGAACCTCCGCCTGACTGATAAAAGCATCGATGAACTCCCCGGTAAAAGCCCCGGAGTCAGCCCGGTAAAAATAAAGATAAAGGATCCGGTTGAAAAGCTTTAACTGCCGGGATTCTGTCATATCGGCAGGATCTGACATCCTGACTGACACCAGCAGGACCTGAAGCAAGGTGATCAATATCCAGATCACCGTCAACAGGACAAGGCGACGGTCAGAAAATGCCTTCTTCAGCTCGGTTTTGAAACGGGGCCACCCGGTGAGGGCTGATGAATTGCTGTCTTCACAGGATGATTCATCTCTAAGAGCAGACCCGGCATCATCAACGGGCTGGTTTTCTTCGGGAGTATCCCGGTATGTCATCAATTATTCCTTTACAACGGCGATAAAGGGCTGAATTCCGGTGATTCTGGCCCCACC
The DNA here is from genome assembly GCA_964396845.1 of uncultured bacterium. GTDB lineage: Bacteria > Vulcanimicrobiota > JAJTBE01 > JAJTBE01 > CAYNGH01 > CAYNGH01. Next base: position 23,590 of record CAYNGH010000018.1, read on the forward strand.
TAAAAAGCGCCGATCTTTTCAAAGGCCAAAGCCGCCGCACCAATCATGCCCGCGTGTTCCTTCAACCCTGCCTGAACAATCTCCACTGAATCCGGTGGGACCATAGTGGCCCGGCGGTTCAGCTCCTCCCGGAGGGCCGGCAGGAAAAACCGCAGGGCGTTGGCAACCCGTCCGCCGATTATGAAACGGCGGGGATTGATGGTATGGATGATGCTGGCAAATCCGATGGCCAGGTAACGTCCTGTTTCTTCCCACACCTTCAGGGCGGTTTCATCTCCCTGGGTGGCCGCCTGATAGAGATGCAAGGCTTCGGCAGAGTTGACATCGGGCTGGATTTCCCAAAGCTTGCTGTCCCGGTTTGCCATCATTGCTTCCCGGGTTCGCCGGGCAATATTGGGGCCGGAAACATAAGCCTCCAGACAGCCGATGTTTCCGCAGTTGCACCGGGCACCGTCGGGGACTATGGTGATATGGCCGATCTCACCCGCGGACTCATGCTGGCCCAGGATCAGTCGGCCGTCGGCCACCACACCTCCCCCCACACCAGTGCCGATGGCGCACATGACAAAGTCCGGCACTCCACTGCCACTGCCGAAGTGTTTTTCTCCAAGGGCGGCACAGCGGACATCATTGAGCATGAACACCGGCAGTCCCAGGGCTTCTTGAATAGGAGGCACCAGGCTCACATTGCGCCAGCGAAAATTTGGTGAGAAAAAGCATATTCCCCGCTTGGAATCGTGATTGCCGGGAATTCCCATCCCCAAGGCCCTGATATTCCCTGTGTAGCCGGGGTTGTGATCCATGGCCTCTCTGATGATGGGGATGATGGTTTCCTGGATTATCACATCCGCCTCATGATCAAGATTGATATCTGCTTCTTTTTTAACCAGAATCTCGCCGGTGGAATCCACCACCCCGGCATAGGTATGGGTTCCGCCAAGATCCAGTCCGATTACAAGGGTCTTCTCTTCCATGTCACAAAAAATCCTTTCACTTTGTCAGGAGTCAAATCCGGGACAGCTCCTCCTTGAGCCAGTTGATGGATTCGATAACTCCGGGATCCTGACCATTGAGATATGCCAGGTATATGGTGATCAGGTCCCCCATGAAAATCATGTAAAATATTTTTTCCATGTCGGTCCTGCCCCTGGTCCATATATCAGTGACGGGAACTTTCTTTACGATCCTCTGGCCCGTGAGATCAACCCGGTGGCTCACCCGAAAGTGATCTTCAATATCCCTCAGGTTTATAACCTGAATCTTTTTCAGTAGTTCCCCGGGTGCATCCCAGCCCACGATCTCGTTGTGGTTCATCTCAGGATAAGTAGCCCAGGCACTGAAAACCTTTGAATTTTCATTGAACTGGCACTTCCAGCGGTATGCCATTACCGAGAGCCAGCCGGGAGCGCCGTATATCACCGGAATATGCCCATGAAGCTTCCGGGCTAAATTCATGGGGATTCCCTGGCCTGGAGGCCATTCCTCAGCATGCTTTCTGATGATTTTAGCCCCGGGAAGAAGATCATCTGCCTTGCCCTCCATCAGGCCGGTGCCTGTCATCAGGATATAGAGGGCCGAGAAGGAATAACCCAGAGCAGATCGGGGTTCCAGCCCGCCGGGTATCAGGTAGTGAGGAAAACCATGCTCCCGGGCCATCTCCTGCATTCGGCCTCCGGTGGAAACCGACATGATTTTTGCGCCCCGTTGCCTGCAGTCACTCAGAGCCGACAGGGTTTCCTCGGTGTTTCCCGAGTATGAAGACGCAATGCACAAGGTGTCAGACCCCACATAAACAGGGACTTTATAATCCCGGCATACGGTGATGGGGACTCGACAGCGGGATTCTCCATAAGCCCGGATAAAATCACCGCCGATGGCGGATCCTCCCATCCCCAGAATGATAACATTTCCCGCTTCAATTTTGGGGATTTTCCAGTCCTCTGCCAGTTTGATGGTTTCCTCAATCTGGGAATCAAGAGCCAGGGCTTTCCCCAAAATATCCCGGGGGTCCAACTTCTGCCGAAGTTCTGATATATCCGAATCAAGATTTTTGCCAATGTCTATCATAAATGATCCTCCTGGAGATTTGATAACAAAAGGGTTGAATCTCATAATTATTTCTCCCCCTGCAGGGAAATCCTCCAAGATATTCCTGTGCCTCCCTGCAATGCATGGTTTTTCGAAACAGTTAACATAATGTTAACAATAATGTAATCGTTTTGTAATCCTGTTGATACTCAATTGTAATACCCGGGGAATATACTGAAATTCGTGGTTTTGTATATTTTTTCATCAATCCTGCTGACACAGGTTTAATAAATAGAAAGAACAGGCAACCGTCAAATGGAAAAACACTTTCACATGCTCGGGATAAACGGAATCGGACTGTCAGGGGTGGCAAGGATCCTGTTGGAGATGGGCCACAAGGTGACAGGCTCAGACCCGGTATCCTCAGAGATTACCCATCGCCTCCAAGCCCTGGGGGCGGTGATATACCATGAGCATCATGGGGACAACCTCGGAGATGCTGACTGTGTGGTTGTTTCCTCCGCCATAGCCTGTGACAATCCCGAAGTAATCGAGGCCCGCCGTCGGGGAATCCCCATCAGACACCGGGCACAGATTCTGGGATACATCATGTCCCAGAGAACAGGCATCGCCATTTCCGGCACCCACGGCAAAACCACCACTTCATCCATGATGGCAAACATGCTTTATAATCTCAATATTGACCCCACAGTGGTCATCGGGGGAAGACTCCACACCATCAACACCAACGCCCGCCTTGGGACAAGTCCTTACATGGTAGTGGAAGCCGATGAATCCGATGCGTCCTTCCTGCACATGGATCCCCGGTGGATTGTTGTGACCAGTGTTGATGTGGATGTGAACCTGAACGTGGCCCCATATTCCCACCTGAACTTTGACTATGACAAGACTCTGGGCAAGGTGAAGGAAGCCTTCTTCGAATTCATTGACCGGCTCCCGGAAGATGGCAGAGCCATACTGTGCATCGATGATGACAACATCCGGGACATGCTCCCCCAGATCCAGAAACCATACCTGACATACGGCTTCTCTTCCGATGCCCATCTACAGGCCCAGATCATTTCAATGGAAGGATTCGGCTCGGTTTCCCGGGTTTATCTTGATGGCAGAGAACTGGGGCTTTTAAAAATCCCCTGTCCCGGCAGGCACAACGTGGCCAATGCTCTGGCGGTTATCGGAGTCGGGCTGGAGATGGGCCTCGACTTTGAACAGATGGCCGAAGCCCTTTACCGCTTCAACGGTGTGGGCCGTCGTTTCGAAAAGTTAGGGGAATACGAGGACATAATGGTTTTTGATGATTATGCCCACAACCCCGGCAAGATACGCGCCCTGCTCCATGGCGCCCGCACCGGAGGACGCAAAAGGGTAGTGGCAGTGTTTCAACCGCATCGTTACACCAGGACCAAGTTCCTCTTCGAGGATTTTACCCATTCCTTCGGAGATGCCGATACCCTGGTCATCACCGACATTTACCCCGCCGGGGAATGTCCCATTGTAGGGGTCCGAGGCGAAACCCTGGCCCGGGCCATCGAAAACAGCCACAAAAGACCCGAAGAAGTTTATTTCATCCCTGGTCCTGATGAAATAGTAGAATTCCTGGAAAAATACTCCCGTCCCGGGGATATTGTCATAACCTGCGGTGCCGGGGATATTCACCGGGTTGGGACAAAATTCGCCCAGCGACTTCCCCGGATGGGCAAGGAAAGGCTGGCCGCGGGATAACCCAAGCCCAGCCAAAATAAATCAAGTGAGGGATATGAAAATGGATTTCTGCAGACGGAACAACCTTGAAAACACCATCAACAACGCATGCGCATGGGTGGAGGTTGACCTGGATGCGGTGGCGGAAAACCTTGAAACAGTCCGCTCCCTGGTGGGGCCCGCCACAAAGGTCTGCGCGGTGATAAAGGCCGATGCATACGGCCACGGAGTAGTGGAAGTAGCCCGGTTGCTTCAGGATCGGAATGTTGACTATATGGCAGTGGCAGTGCTGGATGAAGCAGTGGAGCTTCGCCAGATGGGTATCCGCAAGCCGATTCTCATCCTTGGCCCCCTGATGCCCGGACAGGCTCCTTATGTACTCCGGTATGACCTGACCCAGACCATCTGTTCTGTGGAAATGGCAGAGGAGCTTTCCCGGGAAGCCATCCGTCAGCGAAAAATCGCAAAAATTCATGTCAAGATCGATACGGGAATGGGCAGACTGGGAGTTTTCCACCGGGAAGCGCCCCAGTTCATCAACAATATCAAACAGCTTCCCGGCATCGAGCTGGAAGGGCTTTTCACCCATTTTGCCACATCGGATTCCATCGACAAATCTTACCTCTACGAGCAATGGGAAAGCTTCAATCAGGTGATCCAGGATGTTAAGGCCATGGGAATCCATATCCCCATCACCCATTGCGCCACCAGTGCCACCATCATCGACCTGCCCTTTATGAAACTGGACATGGTCCGCCCGGGGCTGATGCTTTTTGGCCTCTACCCCAGGGAAGACATGAAGGGAAAGGTGGATCTCAAGCCGGCGCTGACCCTGAAGGCCCGCATATCCTTCCTCAAGGAAATCCACCAGGAGCGATCCATCAGCTATGGCCGGAAATATACGGCCCGGCCCGGCCAGAAAATCGCCACACTTCCCATGGGCTACTACGACGGATACCGCAGGCTTTTCACCAACCAGGGAAAGGTCCTGGCGGGGGGGGTGCCATGTCCCGTAGTGGGAGCAGTATGCATGGATCATGTGATGGTTGATGTGACACAAGTCCCCGGTGTCCGCCGTTTTGATGAAGTGGTAATCATCGGCGCTCAGGGTGATCACAGAATCACTGTCAACGACCTGGCGGAAACTCTCTCCACCATTAATTACGAAGTTCTGGCAGCCCTGGGAAGACGACTTCCCCGGATATTCCATCGAAAGGGCCATGTTGTGGGAGTGAGAAACCTGGCAGGATACCATTCGGATCAGGTGGCCTTCACCACCTTTGAAACCCCGATTCCAGGTGCAAAAAGTGCCCGGGACACCGACACCATGGAGATGGAAGTATCAGGGCTATCAGGATAAAAAAAACTGTTAACAGCTTTTTCCCGTCAATGGTATAACACATACATTGCACCAGGGCCTTTCACCAGAGAGGCCCTGGCTCGTTCATCAGCCCGCAATCAGGCTTTAGCTTTTAATCGGGATGCCCCGGGGCCTGTTTCCGGCAACAGGAATGAACCGATGAACTGACAGGCGCAAAACAATGTGATGTAGGCAAACCCCACCCGGAAATCCTTGAAGGTGACCGCCAGCCAGCCCACAAACCAGACGCTGAAAGTAGCTGCAATATAGCTGGTTGCCCAGAAGATGCCCATCATGTAGCCGGTCTTTTCTGCAGTCATTCCCGGCAGTTCCTGAGGGATAGTCAGGTAAACAGAAACTCCGATGAACATGCATGTCCCCACCAGGACCGCGCTTCCGATTATCAGAGCCGGGGTCTGGGCAAGATACATCCCGATGACTCCCGGAACCAGCAGAAGCCCTGAATATCGCAGGAAAGGAATCCGAAGGCCCGTCTTCTTGCTGAGGAACATTCCGATGAGGGCTGCGGGGATTCCCGCAAACATGGTGATGCCGGGGGTTCGAAGCACCATGGGATGAACTGATTTGCCGAATACTTCTTCGTAGTATGTGGGGAAGTAGGTAAATATGGTCAGATACAGAGAGAGAATCCCCATATAGGTGAATATCAGCTTCCAGGTGTTCATGTCCTTTGCCGCGTCGGCATAGGTGTACTTTACAGGCTTGCCGTCAAGGGTATCATGCTGGACTGCTTCTTTTTTCTCCTTGCCTAAAAACAACCACGCCAGAGTCAGGACAATGCTGATGGAGCTGAAGAAAACCAGAACTTTTCTCCAGTCGCCGCCAAAATATTCCCGCAGGGAAGGAGAAGTGAGAAGCCCGATGGCGATGCCGGTATTCACCGACACTGCGTTGAAGCCGTTGGCCACGATTCGTTCATGCTCGGGAAACCAGACCATCACCAGAGGGGCGAAATAGACGGGAATCATCCCGCCCCCAAGACCCATTATGAAACGGGCCAGAAGAATATAAGGGAATGTGCTGGAAAAAGGAGAGATTATCCCGAAACAGATGAACACCGACGCTGCCAGAAAACCCCATCGCAGTCCCAGCCGTCCTGCAAAATATCCCGCCAGGGCCGGGGCAAATATCTGGGCAAAACTGACAATGTTGGTCATGAAACTGGCATGATCCACCGTGAGGCTCATCTCTTCCATCAGGGGCAGAAGGAAAATCCCCCCGGCAGCCCAGGCGGCCCCAAAAAACGAGTAGGTGAGAAACAGCATCAGTTCGATAAAAAACCGGTAGGGAGTATATTCCTCCGCCTGCTCCCGGATCACCGGCTCTGCAATGACCGGCTCCCCGGAGTGTTCCCCCCCGGAAACAGCAGATTCTGCAAGGTTTCCATCTTCCAGTATATCCATATTATTCACGTTCTCCCAATTAAATTCGATAGAAGTCTGTGGATTTCAAGACCATCCAAATTAATCCTGTCAGCGGGATACGCCCATCTTTCCATCCCGGAAGATTCTGGGGTCCATCTCAGGCACCCGCTCCGGGATATGAGGCTTGAACTCCATGTGGGCCAGGATGTCCTTCTCAATGTCGATGCCTGGAGCCACTTCCCCCAGGTGGAGGCCGTCGGGTTTCAGGTGAAAAACACATCGCTCGGTGACATAAGATACGGGAGTCTTCTTCTCGCTGGCATATTCCGCGCTGAAGGTGACCTGCTCCACCGAGTTGAGAAACTTTTTCACCTTTCCTTCCTGGAGAATCTTCAGCCGGCCCAGATCCGCTTCCACCTTCAGGCCACCGGCGGTGAAGGCTGTGCAGAACACCACCTGTTTGGCATTCTGGGTGATGTTGATGAAACCTCCGCATCCCGCCAGTTTGGGGCCAAACCGGCTCACATTCACATTTCCTTTATTATCAATCTGAGCTGCCCCTAAAAATGCCACATCCAGCCCCCCGCCATCGTAAAAGTCAAACTGGTAAGGCTGATCCAGAATGCAGTAAGGGCTGTAGGATGCGCCAAAAGAAAGCCCCGATGCCGGAAGCCCGCCGATGGGGCCTGATTCCACCGTCAGAACCATCCGATCCCGGACTCCTTCTTCCTTGGCCACATTGGCTACCCCTTCGGGCATTCCGATCCCCAGATTCACAACGGCATGGCTCAGGGGGAGAAGCTCAAACAAGGATCGCCGGGCAATCAGCTTGCGGATGTTCATATCCATGGGATTGAACAGGGAGTCCTCGGGATATGCCACCTGCCCGGAGTAATAAGGGCAGTACTGCTCGGCAAAGGTTTGCATGTGCAATTGGGGATTCTTGATCATATCCACCAGAACAATGTAATCCACCAGTATTCCAGGAATCTCCACAAAGAGCTGGTTGATTCCGCTGTGACGGGCCAGACGCATCACCTGGCATATGACGATGCCTCCCCTTTTTTTTGTGGCCATGGCCTGGGCCAGGGCCTCCAAGGTTGCAACTTCCTGTTCCATGGATATGTTGCCGAATTCATCGGCGGTGGTTCCCCGGATAAGACACACGTCAATGTTAAAATGCTTGTATCGGAGGTATTCCTTTCCATCCAGAACCAAAACTTCAAGAATATCTTCTTTTGTATTCTCATTGACCTTCCCCCCCTCAACCCGGGGATCCACATAGGTCTTCAAACCCACATGAGTTATGGTTCCCGGCTTTCCCGCGGCGATGTCCCGGAACATGTGGGAAATAACCCCCTGGGGCAGGTTGTAGGCTTCAAATTCACCTGCCATGGCCAGCTTTCCCAGCTTGGGAGCAAGTCCCCAGTGACCGCCGACGGCCCTCTTCACCATACCCTTCTGGCCAAAGTGATTCAGCCCCCGATCCTTGGAATCACCCTGTCCGGCAACGAAAATCAGGTTCAAGTCCCGGGGATGCTGTTCCTCGATGAATCTTTCCTCAAGGGCAGATGTGACGGCCTCGGGATGACCGCTTCCCACGAAACCGCCCACAACCACGCTGTCGCCGTCTTTTATGAGATTTGCCGCTTCTCTGGGGGTTATTATTTTAGAATTCATCTTGTCACAAGCTCCTTTTTGTTTATAAATTTTGCAATGGCATCCTCGAAGAGATGAATGTCAAAAAGACACGACAGGTGGCCGTTACCGCTGTCGTAATAAAAGACATCCGCATCGGGCATATGCTTTGTAGCCTGCTGTGCCTGGTCCGGGGTAAAGAGAAGATCCGACCGGTCAATAATCATCAGGGTTGGCGCTGTTATGGATGCCCAGGCTTCTTCCCGGCTCTGGCCCTTTTCCTGAAGATCATACAGAGAATTGGCCCTGGCGATGTAGATGTATGCGTTGGCGTCAAAAAACTGCATCCGTCCCAGAACAATATCCTCAACGCCCTTTTCCACCAGGTATCGGTTTTCAAAGGCCAGGCGGGGATCCTTTTGGGGATCCGCAAGATTCCGGCCAAACTGCTCCTCCATCCAGTGATCTGTCCTGGTGGACATAAGCAATACCTTGAAGGCCAGAAGAAGCCCGTCCCGGGGAGGCTCCTGCCCATAGTAACGGCCCTTGTTCCACCGTGGATCCAGCATGATGGAATAGATCCCCATCTGGTTGGGAATCATGATGCCGTAGGGCCGAATCATAGGAGTAGCCACCACCGATATGATGGCCCCGGTCATCTCGGGATAGAACCTGCCCCACAAAAAAGCCTGAAGCCCCCCCATGGATGGCCCCATCACCAGCTTGAACTTTTTGATGCCCAGATGATCCGACAGCATCTTCTGGGCACGGACGCAATCCTTCAGGGTGAACATGGGAAAGTCCATCCCGTATTCCTCACCAGTTGCCGGATTGATGGAGGCGGGCCCCGTGGTATGTACCATGGGGTTGTGATGATTGATGTTGGAGAAGACATCGGTGGCCAGGACAAAGACTCGATCCGTATCGATGATCTTCCCCGGGCCGATGATCCGATCCCACCATCCCGGCGCGGGATCCGAGGGGTCATACCTGCCGGCAGCGTGACTGGTGCCGGTAAAGTAATGGCAGACCATCACTGCATTATCGTCGTTGCTGTTCAGTCTGCCATAGGTTTCATAGCCGAACTCCACAGGAATTGATACGCCGGCATCCTCAAAATGAAAGGAATCGATGGAAAACTTCTTCTTCTCTACAATCATTTCCACACTCCATGAACTTTGATTTTTCAGGGAAAAGACAAACTATGTCTTTTTTGTTTTCTCCGATGTCTTTCTGCATTTGCCACGGGTTTTCCCGCAACCGGCAGATTCTTTTGTCCGGGATGAAGTCCTTGCCGGGGCTTTTTTCTCTTTTTCCCGGCGGGTCAGAAATTCCCCCATCAATTCATAGGTTTCCATCCGCTGGGGAAAGAGAGCCACCAGAGTGACATGTCCTGCATCGATGGTATGGGACTCCACCGGGCCACCCACCAGATGATCTATGGCTTCTGCAGCTTTCGGGGGGAATACATGATCATGCCGGGCGATGATATTCTGCACCGGACAGGTGATGTTTGCAAGATTTGCCAACCGTCCGTTGATGGGGAATTTCCCCTTGGCCAGCTGGTTTTCCTGATAGAGTCCCTTTATGAACTTGCGGAAAACCTCTCCGGGGAAGGGGATCTTGTCGTTGACCCAGGTATCCATGGCCTGATAGTAATGAAGAAAATACTCATCAAGAACGTTGTTGTAGAGCTTTTTGTAACGTTCCACCGTGGCTTTCAAATCCAAAAACTGGAAGCAGGAATGAATGAACTCCGCAGGGACCAAATCCCCGAAGGAATCCACCACCTTGTCCACATCAAAGGTTTCAGGATTCGTCCACAAGGCAAGAACTCCCGCGTCCCTGAAATCCACAGGTGTTGTCAGGGTGACCAGCCGGTTCACCTTGTCGGGGTAAAGAGATGTAAATATGGCCGCCAGAGTCCCCCCCAGACACTGGCCCAGGAGGTTGATTTTTTCCTGTCCCGTTTCCCGGCTCACCTTGCGCACTGCCCTTCGAAGGAATGTGTCGATGTAATAATCGAAGGTCAGATGGCCGTATTCCGGGCCGGGAGTTCCCCAGTCCAGAAGATACACATCCACTCCCTGTTTTACAAGGCTTTCGATGAGGCTGTGTTCCTTGAGAAGATCCATTATGTAGTACTTGAGAATCAGGGAAGGGACAATAAGAAGAGGCACCGGATGGAGTTTTTTCTTCACCGGGGTGAACCGGTAGAGCTTCCCCGCTGCTTCCCGATATATAACCTCTCTGGGGGTTGGGTTGAGCCGGAGTTTCTTTTTAATTGCCTCCAGCTCTTCCGGGGTTGCCGTGAGAGATTTCAACAGCACCTGGGCATAAGCCTTGTTTTTTTCCTTGGCATCAATAGCTTCCCTTGGTATCATAGCTTACTCCTTTGCTTTTCCGCGACGCTTCCGGGGGAGCCTGTCCGACAGGTCCTCCATCATCTCCTCCAGACCCAGCAGTCGGGATTCAATAGTCTGCAGATATTGAAGAACCCGGGCAATATCATCCCGGGTGGGCATATTGGAGGCCTCAAGATAAGCCTTCATGGAACCATTAAAAGCCTTTCTGCTTTCAAGGCCCGCTTCCATTCCCTTCCCCGCCTCCTTGAGAAACTGGGGATTCCTCAGCATATTCCCCACCTGCCCCACAAAAAGCTTCTCCATCTCCTCCAGGTATTCTTTGCTGAACTTTGTCGGATCCATAAACATAAAACCTCCCAAGAAAATAAATCAAGGGCGGGAAATCCACATGACATCCCGCCCTCTGCCATTTTACTTTATCCGCTTCAGAACCGTGGCCAGATTTGAAGCTCCGCTTCCGCCGATGTTATACACAAGGCCCACATGGGGATCCTTTGCCCCCAAGCCGATGGGCTGACCCATCAACTGCCGGGCAATGAGCACATGCATGCTGGCTCCTGTGGCTCCCACGGGATGACCCTTGGCTTTCAATCCTCCTGAGAGGTTCACGGGAAGTTTCCCGCCGGGATAAACCATGCTGTTCTCATCCTCGATGAGCTTCCAGCCTTCCCCCTCGGGAGCAAGGCCCATGGCTTCGTATATGAGAATCTCGGTGATGGTGAAGCAGTCATGAACCTCCGCCACATTCACATCGCTGATGGTCATCCCCGCCTCATCCAGAGCTTTTTTCAGGGACTGCTTTCCTGCCCGGAGGCTGTAATTCTCCCGCCGGCCCAGGTCCAGGTAATCAGCGCAGTGGCCGATTCCTGCAAACTCCACCACCCGGTCCTTCATCTTTAATGCATCATCGGAAACCGAAAGAACCAGCGCCGCGGCACCGTCGGACACCAATGAACAGTCATGAAGATGCAGAAGCCCGGTAATCTGAGGATTTTTTTCCGGGGGCATATTCAGAATGTCCTGGTATGTAAAATCTCTGGGCATATGAGCCAGGGGATTGTGAGTGGCGTTGCGGTAAGCTTTGGATGCCACCATGGCCAGCCACTTTTTCATTTGATCCTCGGTGTAACCGAAGTGCTCCATGTAACCCTTTGCAAACTCTGCATAAAGGCCGGGGAAAGTCATCCCCTGGGCTCCTTCGCAGGTCCATTTGCTGGCCATGGAAAGAACCCTCATCATGTCGCGGGTCTTGAGTTCTGTCATCTTTTCCGCCCCGATGACCAGAACATTTTTATAACGGCCAGCCAGAATAGAATATACTCCCTCATAGACCGCTGCGGAACTGGAAGCACAGGCAGCCTCCACCTTGGTCATGGGTTTGAAACGAAGATCCTGGTGTATGTCAACGGCCACCGGCGCCAGATGTTCCTGGCTGTTGAAACCCGCGGAGCTGTAGTTGCCCACGTAAACCGCGTCGATGTCCCCGGGCCGGAGGCCGGAATCCTCTATGGCTCCACGGCCTGCTTCCACTATAAGATCATATATGGACTTGTCCTCAAGTTTTCCAAATTTTGTATTGTGTGTCCCTGTAATGCTTACTTTCATTTATACTGACTTCTCCTTTCAATCTTTCGTTTATTTTTCAAAGCCCAGAAGGGCCCGGTCCAGCTTTTCTTCCATGGATTCCAGTCTGTCGTCAAGGTAACTGATCCTCTCGGAAAGCTCATCGATCTCTTCCCGGGTAGGCACATTCAGGCTGGCCAGATACTGGCGGGTCATCATCTCGGTGAACTTCTGAAACCCTGCCGTGGTTTTGAAGGCTTCCCAGCTTTTTTCCGTGAAGCCCGGCAACCGCATCACCTTTTCCATCATGTCGGAATAATGAGTTGACCAGTCCTTGTAAAACTTCTCACAGCTATCAGAAGAACAATACCCACCCAGAGCATCGAAGCCGGACTTCATCATCTGAGTGTTGAAGTCCATCCAGGATTCCAGAAACCCCTTACACATATCCGTTGAATCTGCAACTTTGCTGTCCATTTTCTTCTCCTTCTTATTCAAGTTGTTTACCCTGTTTCCTATCGATTCTGCCCACTACTTTCTTCGCAACTGCTAACATTTTACATTATAGCCACAGGATTGTCAATAGTTTTTTTCGCATTCACGAAATATTTTTGCATTTGCGTAAAAAAAGGAAACCAGATTTATTCAATCGAGTTTCCCAATAATTAAATCAACAGTTGTCCAGAGGTGATCCGGCTCAGTTGCCGTGACGAAGACCGCCGTTGATGTCTATGTTAACTCCGTGAATGGCATCGCACTGGATGCAGAATTTGACGAGGTCTGAAATCTCCTCTGGCTCAATAAGCCTTCTGATGGGGACCGATGCCAGG